>DASVHQ010000266.1:0-62314 GCA_036382515.1 Polyangiales bacterium
ACGCGTGCACCCGCACGCAGCAGCATGATGGCGGCCTGGTAGCCAATCTTCACTCGCGAGCCCGTGACGAGCGCGACCCGTCCGTGCAGGTCCGCGCTGTTTTGGCGCTTGCGCCAGTTCAGCTCCGCGCAGCGCGCGCACAACGAGTCGTAGAAGAAGTGCAGCTCGTTGAAGCGCTGCTTGCACACGTAGCAGTTGCGATCCTCGATCACCGTGCGCACGGGCGGCAGCGTCGCCGGCTGCGCGAGCTGCTCGTCGACGTCCCGGCCCGCCGCCACCGGCGGCGAACGCAGCGCCGGCGTGCTGAAGACCTGTTCGCGGCGCTTCTCGCGGATCCCGGTCTGCGCCAGCGCCGACTCGTCGCTCGCACGCCGATCGGCCAGGCGCTTGCGTCGCGCGGCGCGCGCCAGCTCACGCTTGGCCCAGGGATCCGGCCGTGCGACTTCCCCGGCGACGCGCAAAAGCCGAGCACGCTGTTCGTCGCTGAGCGCGATGAGCCGCGCGCGGTCCTCCCGGACGGACTCGAGCAGCTCGATCGCCGCGGCTGCCTGGTTCACGAACTCGGCGTCCGAGTCCGGCGAATCGAGCTGCGTCCCGCTGTTCACGGGGTCGGGGAGGGTGTCGTCTGCGCTGCTGCTGGCCTGCTCCACGGCGGCGTTATAGCCGGCGACCGGCCCCCTGTCCCGTCGGCGCGTCGGCGGGGCACCTCGTTGCACGTCGAATGCCGTGTCGCCCAAGCTGCGACGCGCGGGTCAGCGCACGCCGAGCAACTCGACCTCGAACACCAGGGTGGAGCGTGGTGGGATCACGGGCGGGAAGCCGCGGTCGCCATAGGCCAGCTGTGCCGGGATCGTGAGCTTGCGCAGTCCGCCGATCTTCATGCCGGCCACGCCCTGATCCCAGCCCTTGATCACCTCCGAGGCCCCGAGCCGAAAGCTGAACGGTGAGCCGCGGTCGCGTGAGCTGTCGAACTTGGATCCGTTCGTCAGCGTGCCTACGTAATGGACTGATACGGTCTTGCCGGACACAGCTTCGGTGCCGGTTCCGGCACGCAGGTCTTCGATCTCGAGGGCTTCGGTCATGGGCGTGTCTCCTCGGCGGAACGGTTCCAGACCAGTTGTGTTCGGTCAAGTCCGGTCTGCGTCGCGTCACACACATGCCACGTTCTGGTCAGGTCGCTCTTTACGCTGTTGAAATGTGACTCGGCGTATGCAGTGATCACGTTTCTGCGTTACCCAAGGCGGACATCATGAGCACGGCGAAACTTATTTACGAAGGCAAAGAATACGAATTCCCCGTCGTCGAAGGCTCCGAGGGCGAGAAGGGTCTCGTCATCGCGGACCTACGCAGCAAGACGGGGCTCATCACGCTCGACCCGGGCTACGGCAACACCGGCTCGTGTCAGAGCTCGATCTGCTTCATCGACGGCGAGAAGGGCATCCTGCGCTATCGCGGCTACCCCATCGAGCAGGTCGCGGAGCGCGCACGCTTCACCGAGGTCTGCTACTTGCTCATCTACGGCAAGCGCCCCTCGGTCGAAGAGTTGCGTGGCTTCCGCGAGAAGATGAACCACCACACGCTGCTGCACGAGGACATGAAGAAGTTCTACGAGGGCTATGCGCCCGGCGCGCACCCGATGGCCATCATGGCCGCCATGGTGGCGTCGCTCTCGAGCTACTACCCCGAGACGCCTGACACTCTCGATCTCAACATCGTGCGCATCCTCGCCAAGGCCAAGACCCTGGCGGCGTTTGCCCACAAGAAGAGCGTGGGCCAGCCGTTCGTGTATCCACGCAACGATCTCTCGTGGCCCGCGAACTTCCTGCGCATGATGTTTGCCGTGCCGGCCGAGGAATACGAGGTCAACCCCGTCCTCGAAGACGCGCTCAACTTGCTACTGATCTTGCACGCCGATCACGAGCAGAACTGCAGCACCTCGACCATGCGCATGGTCGGCTCGAGCGAGGCCAACCTCTACGCCTCGATATCGGCCGCGATCTGCGGTCTGTGGGGCCCGCTGCACGGCGGCGCCAACCAGAGCGTGATCGAGATGCTGGAAGCCATCATCGCCGATGGTGGCGACTACAAGCGCTTCGTCGATCGCGTGAAGACGGGCGAGTCTCACATCCGCCTGATGGGCTTCGGTCACCGCGTCTACAAGAACTTCGATCCGCGCGCCAAGCTGCTCAAGCAGGCCTGCGACCGCGTCTTCGCCAAGCTCGGCATCAACGATCCGCTGCTCGAGCTCGCGAAGAACATCGAAGAGCACGCGCTGCGGGACGAGTACTTCGTCAAGCGCAAGCTCTACCCGAACGTCGACTTCTACAGCGGCATCATCTACCGCGCGATGGGCATCCCCACCGAGATGTTCACCGTGATGTTCACGCTCGGGCGCTTGCCCGGCTGGATCGCCCACTGGATGGAGCAGCGTCGCGACAAGGACTCGCGCATCCACCGTCCGCGTCAGATCTACACGGGCGAGACGATCCGCGAGTTCGAAGACCGCGGCACCAAGAACCTGCCCACCGGTCGCTGAGCGACCGACCCAACTTCAAACCGTATCGCCTGGATCGCGACGCCAATCGCGGTCCGGGCGGTGCTGTTTCAGGAGCTCGAGATCGTCGCGTCGGGTTGCGCGCGCGGGCGGGTCACGGCGACGGCCAGCGCCGTGGCGCACAAGAGGAGCAGCGCCGCGAGAAAGAACGCCGCGCCCGGCAGCTCGAACGCACGGTGCGCGCCGATCGAGGCCGCAAACGTCAGCGTGAACAGGCCCGGGCCGACCAGACGCGCGATGCCACGCAGGCTGCTCATCGCGCCCTGGAACTGGCCTTGCTCGCTGGGCGTCACGTGTCGTGTCATCAGGCCTTGCGTCGCAGGCGCTGCCACACCCCACAGCGCCACGAACGGCACACCGAGCCAGAACATGGCACCGCGCGCCGCGACTCCGTAGAGCGCGAAGCCAAGCGCGCCCATCGCGAGCCCGCCGATCAGCGTGCGACGCTCGCCGAAGCGTTTCACCGTCCGGGACACGAGTCCGCCTTGCACGAGGCTCGAGCAGATGCCGACGCCTGCCAGCGTGAGACCGATCGTGCGTTCGTCCCAGCCGTAACGCAGGCCGGCGTAGAGCACGAGCACGCTCGACTGCACCTCGTGTGCGACGTTGGCGATGAAGCTCACGCTCGACAGGCCGACAAGCTCGCGGTGCGAACGCAAGAGCAAAAGTGAGCCAACGGGGCTGGCACGCCGCCACTGCCAGGGCGCGCGCCGCTCGGCTGGCAGCGACTCGGGCAGCACGAACAGGCCGTAGCACGCGTTGAGCAGCGACAGCGCCGCTGCGACCCAGAATGGCAGGCGCGGGTCGATGCTGCCGAGCACGCCACCGAGTGCGGGGCCGAGCACGAAGCCGATGCCGAAGGCTGCGCCGAGCATGCCGAAGCGCGAGGCGCGCTGGTGGATCGGCGTGACATCGGCGATGTACGCGCCCGCGGTTGCGAAGCTCGCGGAGGTGATGCCCGAGAGGGTGCGGCCGACGAACAGCCACACCAGCGAGGGTGCGAGCGCCATCAGCACGTAGTCGAGACCGAGACCCAAGTTCGATAACAAGATCACCGGGCGGCGGCCGAAGCGATCGGAGAGCGCGCCGAGCACGGGTGCGAAGATGAACTGCATCAGCGCCCAGACCGTGGCGAACAGGCCGTAATACTTCGCGCCTGCGGCCGTATCGCCGTCCGCGAAGCGAACGATCAGCTTGGGCAACACGGGCACGATCAGCCCGAGCGCGAGCATGTCGAGCACCACGGTGAAGAACACGAAGATGAAGGCGGCGCGGCGCGGCGTGGGAGTCTCGGTGGATTCGGTCATGCTGGGGAAGGCTGCGGTGGCGTGGGAGATCGAGTGTGCAAGTGCGCGCGCATGTGGGCGGGCCGCGCATCTTCGCGCATGGAACGGGCTTACGTGAGCAGTTTGTGGGTGTGTTTGGCGGACGGTAGCGTCGTCGCCTCCCATGTGGTGCTATGCTTGTGAGATTGTTGCGCAGCATGCGAGCCGATCTCGCTACGGGCTGAGCCGAGATAGCACGCAGGCGACACTGTGGCTTGAGAGGTGACAGGACTCATGGAACGCACTGAGTCGAAGTTTGCGCATAACATCGCGCTGGTTGCACTGGCGCTGTCCGGCATGGGCTTTGGTGCCTGCGGCGTCGCCGACAGCAGCCGCGTCGCGTACGGTCCGGTTCAGCAACAGGGTGTCTGGCAAGGCGCCGGAACCGGAGCCGCCGGGTTCGGTGGCACGGCCGGGGCCGCCGGGATTGGCACCGTGGGCGGTTTCCCGGCCGGCACGGGCGCGGCCGGCGTGGCGGGTTTCCCCGCGACGGCGGGCACCGGTGGTTTTGCTGGCGATCCGGGCCTCGCGGGGACCGGCGGCTCGGCAGGAAGCGCGGGGTTCGCGGGCACCGGTGGCGCGGGCGGCACGGCGGGCAGTGCTGGAGCCGCAGGTGGTGCGGGCAGTGCAGGCACGGGCGCGACGAGCGGCTTCACGTCCATGACCTTCGACGTGCTCACTCACCCGGTGGGCGGACAGTACGCACCGCGCAACGTGGGTGCGATCTGGATCGAGACCTCGTCCGGACAGTTCGTGAAGACGCTCGAAGCCTGGGCGTTCATCCGCGCGTTTTACCTGACGAAGTTCAACGCCGAAACCGCCGGCAACAAGGTCGACGCCGTCACCAGCGCCACGCTGAACAGTCACACCACGCACCACGCGACCTGGAATCTCAAGGATGCCAACGGTAACGTGGCCCCCGATGGCGCGTACAAGATCATCGTCGAGGTCACTGACGGTGACATGACGGGCCAGAACACGTCGGTCCCCTTCATGCTGGCTGCAGGCGCGGCGCCGGTCATGGCCCCCGACACGCAGTTCTTCACGGGCATGCAGCTGGCGTTTCACTGAGCTCCGCGCGGCGGGCGCTCCGCGCAGCCTGCCTACCTGGCAGCCGGCCAAGTTGCGCTCGGGCGTTAACGTTCTTACGTAGGGTGGGCGTTTTGCCGTGGGCACCGGGCCCGCGCTATACCGGCTCACCCGATGTCTGCGCCCACTGACAGCGTTTCCTCCGCCGCAACCGGCGTGACGGCTGGCCCCGCGGCCTCGCTGCGCGACGTCGTGGCGGCCGAGCAGCGCAAGGAGAGCCAGCGGCGGCTCGTGCGCTGGCTGATACTCGTGCTGCTGTTGGCGGCGGCGGGCTTCGGGGCGTACTGGCTGCGGCCGAAGCCCATCCCGGAATCGGCGAAGTTCAAGACCGCGCGGGCATCGGTCGGCGACGTCGTGCGCCAGGTCTCGGCTACGGGACGGCTCGAGAGCCGGCGCACCGTGCAGGTCGGCGCCGAGATCTCCGGTCGCATCGCCAGCGTCGAGGCCGATTGGGACGACAAGGTGAAGGCAGGCCAGGTGCTGTTCCGGTTCGAGCCCGAGTCGCTGCGGGCACAGGTCGCCCAGGTGCGAGCGCAGCTGTCGGCGGCGCAAGCGGCGCTGGCGCAGGCGCGCATCGACGCTGGCGAGGCCGAGCGCAACGCCGGGCGTTCCAAGCAACTCTTCGCGGCCGGCGCCGACTCGGCCATGCGTCGCGACACCGCGGACGCCCAGGTCGAAGCCAGCAAAGCGCGCATCCAGGCTGCGAACGCGCAAGTCGAGCTGCAGCAGGCCACCTACGACCTGGTTCGAACGAATCTCTTGCACGCCGTGGTGCGCGCGCCCATCGACGGCGTCGTGATCTCGCGCAGCGTCGAGCCCGGGCAAGCGGTGGCCGCGGCCCTGCAATCGCCAGTGCTCTTCGTGCTCGCCGAAGATCTGCGCGAGATGCGAGTGCTGGTGGCGATCGACGAGGCCGACGTGGGCGAGACCAAACCCGGTCAAGAAGCCACGTTCACGGTCGATGCGTATCCCACCGAAACGTTCAAGGCTACGCTGCACGAGATTCGTTCGGCACCCACGCTCGCACAGGGCGTGGTCACCTACGAAGCGGTGCTCGACGTCGACAACAGCGCGCTCAAGCTCAAGCCTGGCATGACGGCGTCGGTGAAGATCAAGACCGCGGCGGTGCAGGGCGCGTTGCGCGTTCCGAACGCGGCGCTGCGCTTCTCTCCGCCGGGGAAGTCGATCAAGGAGGGCACCAGCGAAGTGTGGCTATTGGGGCCAGCCGGCCTCAGCGCGCGGCGCGTGCAGGCCGGCGTGAGCGACGGCAGCTTCACCGCGGTGCAGGCCGAGAGCCTGCGCGACCACAGCGAGGTGATCGTCGATCTCACCGCCGTGGGCCGCAAAGCGTACGGGCTCGATGAAAAGAGCAAGTGACCCGGGTGCCGCTGTCACGGTCCAAGCAGGCGCGCGGTCCGCAGCGCTCTTGCGCCTCTCGAACGTGACCAAGACCTACGGCGAAGGCGCGGCCCGCGTCGAAGCCCTGCGCGGCATCGATCTCGAGATCCACAAGGGCGAGTTCGTCGTGATCATGGGCTCGTCCGGTTCGGGCAAGTCCACCGCCATGAACGTGCTGGGTTGTCTCGATGTACCCAGCTCGGGCCACTACTTCATCGAGGACGTCGCGGTCGAGGAGCTGCAGGCCGACGTGCTCGCACGCCTGCGTAACATCCGCTTCGGCTTCGTGTTCCAGGGTTTCAACCTTCTGCCGCGCACCTCCGCGCTCGACAACGCGCAGCTGCCCCTGATCTACGCGGGTGTCCCGGCGCGTGTACGTGCTGCCCGTGCCAAGCGCGCGCTCGCGGTCGTGGGTCTCGCCGGTCGCGAGAGTGCCATGCCGAACCAGCTCTCCGGCGGGCAGCAACAACGCGTTGCCATCGCGCGCGCGCTGGTGAACGAGCCCGAGGTGCTGCTGGCCGACGAGCCCACGGGCAACCTCGACACCAAGACCAGCCACGAGATCATGGGCACGCTTGCGCACCTGAACCAGGAGCTCGGCCTGACCATCGTGATGGTCACGCACGAGCCCGACGTGGCGCGCTACGGCTCGCGCATCATCACCTTCCGCGACGGCCGCATCGAGAGCGATCGCGCCCAGGCGCCCATGCCCCTGCAGAGTGCGTCATGAACAACCTCACCACGCTCTCGCTGGCTGCTTCGGCGCTCTTTCGCAATACGCTGCGCTCGCTGCTCACCACCTTGGGTGTAGTCATCGGTGTCGCCGCCGTGGTGATCATGCACGCCATGGGGCAGGGCGCGACCGACCTCGTCACCGGTGAGATCCAGAACCTCGGCAGCAACATGCTGGTGATCATCCCGGGCGGCGACTCACGGCAGGCATTCGGCTCCGGGTTGCTCAGCGCGCAGCTGTTTCGGCGCACCGACCTTGATGCGATCCGTCGTGAGTGCGATGCCGTGCGCTACGTGTCGGCTTCGAACTCGCTCGCCGTGCGCGCCGTGATGGGCGAAAAGAACCGTGCGACGACGCTGTTCGGCACCACTCCCGAGCACTACGCCACGCGTGACTGGCATGCCGCGCTCGGCCGCTTGCTCAACGAGGAAGACGAGCAGCAGGCCGCGAAGGTCTGCATGCTGGGCGAGACGGTGCGTCGCGATCTCTTCGGCGCAGGCAATCCGCTGGGCTCGGAGCTGCGCGTCCAGCACGTCAATTGCCGCATCGTCGGGGTGCTGAAGGCCAAGGGTGTGTCGACCTTTGGCACCGATCAGGACGATCTCGTGTTCATGCCCAGCACCACGTTCCAGCGCAGGCTCCTGGGCACCGATCGCCTCGGCATGATGATGGTCTCAGCCGTGTCCGAGGCACGCACCGACGAAGCCCGCACGCAGATCATGTCGCTCTTGCGTCAGCGCCGCCACGTTCGCCCCGGCGACGACGACGACTTTGCCGTGCGCGACCTGCGTGAAGTGCAGGCGCTCTTGTCGAAGGTGACCGGTGTGCTCACCTCGCTGCTCGCGGGCGTGGCCGCGGTCTCGCTCGTCGTCGGCGGCATCGGCATCATGAACATCATGCTCGTGTCCGTCACCGAGCGCACCCGCGAGATCGGCATTCGCCTCGCCGTGGGCGCGCGTCCGCGCGACATCCTCAAGCAGTTCTTGGTGGAGTCTGTGCTCTTGTCTTCGGTCGGCGGACTGCTTGGGCTCGGGATTGGTCTTTTGGGCGCGTACTTCGTCAGTCGCGGCATGCACATCCCGTATTCCATTTCGCCGCGCGCGTGTGCGCTGGCCTTCGGCTTCGCCGCGCTGGTGGGCGTGGTGTTCGGCGTGGTCCCCGCGCGCAAGGCCTCCAAGCTGCATCCGATCGCCGCTCTGCGCTACGAGTGAGTACAGTCCACGCGCTGGCCGGCTCCGCTGGTCGGGGTGCAGCTTTGGGTCTGGCTCGGGTCGTGGCTGGTGCGCGTCCGCGACGACCTGTGCCGCCGCGGACGCGCGCCGACGCAAGCTCAGAGCGAATGAGCCTCGCGCGCGGCGAGTGTCGTATCGGCGGCTACGCTCACGAACGCGTCGTCGGTGATGTTGTTGTCGGGGTCGACGAGGAACCGATGGATGCCATACGCGGGTTTGTCCATGCCACCTGCGTCGGGGATCAACAATGCCCCGGTGTCGTGGTCGAGCGCCGGTACACCGAGCGAATACGCGCCCAGGCTCTTCCAGATCAGCTTCTGCTTGCCGGTTTTCAGATCGACGGTGTACGCGGCGTCTTCGGCCGTCACCTTCATGGTCATCGAATCCAGGGTGCCTGCTGCGACCGCGACCACGAGGTCGCCGCCGAGCGAAACGATGTTGGTGTTGGTATCGGCGGCGCCCTTGTGCTCGCTCACCCGGAACGCCTCGACGAGCGTGGCCTTGCCCTGGCCGTCGATGGTGACTTTCACGAGCCCGGCCGTCGCGCCGCTGTCGCTCCATGCTCCAATGCAAGCGACCAGCACTTGCGTGCTGTTACCGAGCACTGGCTTCACTTCACCGCAGTTGGTGAGCCCCTCGAGCTTCAACGAATCGGTGAGCGTGCCGGCGACTGGATCCACGACCGCAATCAGGCCGGGCGCGTAGTTGAAGTTGGCGGTCGCGCGTACCAAGCCCACGACGAGAAACTTCTCGGCCGGCACGAGCCCCGCGGGGCTCGCGGAGGCCACGCTCATCACTTTGCCGATCGGGTTGTAGTTCTTGTCGTACTGCTGTTCCTCGATCATCGTGTTCAGACTCGAAAGGTCGATGCGACGCGCGGTACGCTTCATCGTGCTCGGGTCGAACTCGATCAGATCGGTGCCCTTCTCGGCGGCGGCCGCCTTGGAGTCGGGGTTCGCGGCCCAGCGGCTGACCCAGCCACTCTTGTCGCTGACGTAGAACACGTCCTGGGGATTGCTATGATAGGCGGCCTTGTCGGTCTGCGGCGATTCGTCGGTGCGCAGCTGACCGAGCACCGAGCCGTTGGTGAGATCGAAGCGCGTGACCACCCCGAGACCGCGCTCGAGCGTCGTCAGGTAGTGGCGGGAGTAGGAGGTGGTGGGCAGCACCACGTCGTCGGCCAGCGGTGTGCGCAGGTCGGGGTTCTTCGTCTTGGAGCCGACCCAAGAGCTCTTCACCACTTCGCCGTCCTTGCCGAGCAGGGAGATGGCAGTCGCGCCCATGTAGTTCGTCGACACTACCGCGAAATAGCTGTCGTGCGCCGCGCCAGTGAGACCGTCGCCGCTGGTGTTGTCGTTGCACGCGCACAAAAGCCCGCACAGTAGAACGACGCTCAGTGTCTTCTTCATCGCAGATCCTCTTTGTAGGTGAAGGAGGCCATCACGGTCCTCCCGGGAAGTGGAAAGTGGCGCAAGTCCTGACCGCCGCGATCGAATAGGTCGCTCACCGTCAGGCGCGCTTCGGCGCGCTTGGCCAGCCAGAACCAGCTCGTGCCGGCATCGATGAAGAGCTGACTTGGCTTCGGAGGTGTCGCGTTGTCTGGATCGTCGTAGCTCGAGGCCGTGTAGTGGCCGCTCACGAAAGTCCGGATTTCGTCGAAAGGTCCGACCGAGTGCGCCGACACGCCCGGCTGGAGAAAGGCGATGGCGCGCGGTCGGTTGGGCAAGTGCTTGCCCGATTTGCCTTCGGTGTCGAGCAGCGTGGTCGCTCCAACGAGCCACAGGTGCGTACCGAAGTTGACGTGCGCTCCGGCCTCGATGCCACGAATGTGGGCGTGGTCGAGATTCATCGGGAACAGCTGCGAGAATGAGTTGCGCACGAAGCTGATCTCGTCCTCGATACCGAGATCGAACGCGCGCAGCTCCACGCTGCTGGCGAAGTCGCCTGTGCAGGCCACGTCGGTCAGGCCGACGTCGTAGCTCGTGCTGCGCTCGGGACGTAGCGCGGTGTCGCCAAGGATGAACGCCCCGTCGCCGAACAGCTCGAGCATGCTCGGTGTGCGTGCACCGGTCGCGACCGAGCCGCTGAGCGTGAGGTCCGGCAACACCTCGACACCGGCCGCTGCACGATAGGTGTTCAGCACGTTCGCGGCCTGCGTGCGCACGAGCTGGCCGAAACGTTCGCTGTGCAGCTGCGCCGCTGTGCTCTCGATGCGCGCCGAGGGTCGCAGCTCGACGCGGTGTCCGCCGATCCGTCCATGCAAGTTGAGCTCGGCCACCCCGCTCAGGCTGTCGCGCCCGGAGTCGGGCATGGGCACGCGCGTGAGTGGGTTGTCCGATGATCGCTCGTCGTGCTGGCCACTGCCCACCAGCGTGAGCTCGATGAATCTTGCGAGCGCGACGCTGCCCGCCAGTCTGCCGAACGCGTGCTCATCGAGGTCGTCGGTGCGTTTGGCACCGACCGGCCCGATTTCGCCGAAGAGGTCGGTGAAGCGCGCGCGTGTGAAGCTCGCGGCGCCGAGCACCTGCAGGCGCAGCACTCGCTCCCCGTGCTCGTCGTCCCGCTCGATCGTGTAGTCCACACCCAAGAGTCCCCGAGCGAAGTGACGCCTTGCCTGGTACGCGGGGTCGGCTGGCGAGCCCGGCTCGCCGCCGGTGCGCTCGTAGCCGAGCATCACGAGCTCCAGCGCGCCCGGGCCCACGCGTTGGCGCAGGTGGACCAGGCCGTGGCCTTCGATGAAATCGGCGTTCTTGCGGCGTGCCAGGTGATCATCACTTGGATCGAGCGCAGTCTTGTTGTCATCCATGAACTGGAAGTCGCCGCGGGAGCCGAGCGTGCCCGCCGCCGTCAGCAGCGCCGGTGCGTCCTTCGAACCGGGCACGACGCTCGACTGCGCCGAGCCGCCATACGTCCCGAACGAACCGGCAGTGCCAGTGGCCGACAAGCGGCTGCTCTCGGCGCTGCGCGGCAAGAGTTGAATCACGCCGCCGATGGCGCCCTGGCTCAGCCAGGCAGGTGCGCCGCCTCGGTAGACGACCATGCGATCCAGTGCCGACACCGGGATCGTGCTCAGATCGAACGCGGCTGCGTCCGCGAACGTGAGCGGGATCTCGCCGAGCAGCACCTGGGTCTGCTGGGCGTCGGCACCGCGCAGCGATGCGCTCGTGAATGAGCCGAGCCAGCCGGAACGCAGCGCGTGGGCGCCCGGCACTTCGAGCAGCAGATCCGCCACGCTCTCGTGCGCGGCGTCGCGCCCCTGGGTGACGAGCTCGGTTCCGGACGCGGTGGGATCCTCGCGGTTGGTCGCAGCGAGTGGTCGCGAGACTTTCGTCGTCGCACCGAAGTCCGAGTCCTGCGCGCGCGCCCGCTCGCCAACCCAAGGGCCGCTCGCGCACGCCGCTGCCAGAAGCAGTGCGGTGACTCTCAGCTGCGCACGGACCACCAAAAGCTCCAGTCCGGGGAGGACGGACAGAGCTGGGATCTAGGGCGTGCGCGAAATGCGAAAACCTGATCCATCCACCATCCCCGAGGCGAACGAGACACGAGCTTCCGAGCAGGTTTCCGGGCTCGCGATCCTAGACCTTCTCGCCTTCCCAGCCCGCGTGAGTCGCGAGCCAGTGGCTACGTGAGAAGATGTTCGATCGCCTACCGTGACGGGTTCGCGCCGGCGTTGAACCGGCTTCCCTACCGGGGTTTTACCCCGGCGACCGACGAGCAGCAGCTCAGCGGTCCCTCAGAACGGCTGGACGATGCGTCAGCCGGTGGGGCCTGTCAAGCAGCGCTGCGCCGGTCGTGGCGCGGCGTTCAGCCGACTGCGTGCGACAGCGCAATCACGGCGAGCAGGTAGACAAGCTCGGCGAGCTCGATGATCGCGCCGTACACATCGCCGGTCAGGCCGCCGAGCTTGCGTTGGACCCAGAGCGCCAGCAGCAGCGCGGCGACCGCCGTGCACAGCGCAGGTCCGACGCTTGGAAGACCCAGCGGCGCGAGCACAGCTGCCGTCAGCAGCAACGCGATCGCTGCATGGCGCAGGCGCGTCTGTTCGTGAAACATGCGGCCGAGTCCCTCGGGTCGCGCGTAGCGGAAGCCCGCGATCAGCGGGACCACGACGCCGCGTGCGCAGGTGGGTGCGGCGACCAGCACCCACGCTCGTTCGTCGCCGAGCAACTGGCCGAGCGCGATCACCCGCGTGAGCAGCAGCAACACGAGCGCGCTGGCGCCGTGCGCTCCGATGCGTGAGTCGCGCATGATCTCGAGCGCGCGTTCGCGCTGACCACGCGCGCCGCCGAGGCCGTCGAAGAGGTCGCTGAGGCCATCGAGGTGCAAGCCGCCGGTGGCGAAGGCGACCGCCGTGACGATCAGCGCCGCGCCGAGGGCTGGCCCAAGGCGCGGCGTGATCACGAGTTGCAGCGCGTAGCTCGCAGCCCCGAGCAGCAGCCCCACCAGGGGGAAGCACGCGACTGCGGGGCCGAAGTCGCGCGGCTGCACCTCGCCAGCGTCGACCGGCAGGCGCGTGAGGAAGCTGAGCGCGATGGTGAATGGACGAAACATCGGGCAGTGCCGCCGCGGTCAGCGCCCGGCGTCCGTCACACCCGCGGTCTCGAAGGTGGCCATCTCGTGGAGCACGTGCAGCGCCGAGTCGACGAGGTTCATCGCGAGCGCAGCACCCGTGCCTTCGCCCAGGCGCAGGTCGAGGTCGAGCAGCGGTTTGCGTCCGAGCTCCTGCAGCACCAGGCGGTGGCCGACCTCGACCGAACGATGCGACGCGATCACGTACTCGGCGACCTGCGGCGCAAGCCGCACTGCGACGAGCGCCGCCACGCTGGCGATGAAGCCGTCGGCGACGATCGCCGCTCGACGCGACGCGGCGCCGAGCACGACGCCAGCCAGCCCGGCGATTTCGAAGCCGCCGAGCTTGGCGAGCACATCGAGAACATCGGCCGGGTTGGGCTGGTTGTGCGCGATGCCCCGACGGATCACTTCGATCTTCCGCGCTCGCCCGGCTTCATCGATCCCGGTGCCTAGACCCGTGACCTCTTCGGGCGCCGTGCCGGTCAACACGGCGGTGAGCGCGCTCGACGCGGTGGTGTTGCCGATGCCCATCTCACCGATGCCGATCAACGTGGCGCCGCCGTCCGCTGCGGCCTGCGCGATTTCGATGCCCACACAGATCGCGGCTTCGGCTTGCGCGCGCGTCATGGCGGGCCCTTTCACGAAGTTCTGCGTGCCCGGCCCGATGCGCGCCGCACGGACTTCCGGGGCGATCACGGGTTCCTTGACGCCCATGTCGACGACGATGACCTCCGCACCCGCTTGCCTCGCGAGCACGTTGATCGCTGCGCCGCCGCGCGCGAAGTTGAGCAACATCTGGGCCGTGACCTCTTGCGGGTACGCGCTCACGCCTTCTTCGGCGACGCCGTGATCGGCGCCCATCACGATGATCGCCTTGCGCGGCAGCGCCGGCATGCTCTCGCGTCGCACGGCAGCGTACTGACAGGCGATGTCTTCCAGGCGGCCGAGACTGCGGCGGGGTTTGGTCTTGAAGTCGAGCTTGCGTTGCGCCTCCCGGGCGCTGGCGTCGTCGACGGCGAGGATCTGTGAAAGGGTGATCTGCAAAAGTGTCATCGCGACTCCCGTGGGGTTTCTGCGTGAACCGGTTCTGGGCGCAGGCGCAGCATCGTGCCGAGCATGGCGAAGTAGATCTCGTCAGCGACGGGCGCAAGCTGTTGGTGCGTGCGCCCTGCGATGTCGCGAAAGGCTCGGCCGAGCGGGGTCTCGGGCACGATGCCCATGCCGACCTCGTTGCTGACGAGCACGCTGTGGAAGCGGCGCTCGCACAGCACGCGCGCGAGCTCCTCGACCTGCTGCTCGATCGCGCTCACGGCGTCCCCGCGTAGCAGCAAGTTGGACAGCCAGAGCGTCAGACAGTCGATCAGCACGACATCGGCGTGCACGATGCTGCGCAGCGCGCCAGCAAGCTCGTGCGGGACCTCCACCGTCTCGAACGCGCCCGCACGTTCACTCGCATGCGCCTCGATGCGTATGCGCATCTCGTCGTCGAAAGCCTGTGCGGTGGCAACGAAGCAGCGCCTCGTACCGATGCGCTGCGCCAGCTGCAGTGCGAAGCGGCTCTTCCCCGAGCGAACACCGCCGCCGATCAAGATGATGCGTGAGCTCATGCGACGAGTGACCCCGACCTGTGCGGCTTGCTGCCTGAAAGGTCGATGACGATGCGCCGGGCTTTCGCGCGCTGTCAAGGCGCGCATGCTGCGCCGCTTGTTCGCGTTTGCGCGCGATCAGCTTGACTGCATCCGTGGTGCGCCGCATCGTCGCCGGGTTGCGTGTGCGCGAGTGCCGTGCTCCACGGAGTCAAGTCATGTCTGCCCAGAGCGAAGAACCCAATCAAGACGAAGCGCATCGGCTGCGCATGCTCGCGCTCAAGCAAGCGCAAGACGCGGAAGCACGTAAGCGCACGGAACAGAAGGGTCTTCTGCTGGTCAACACCGGCGATGGCAAGGGCAAGAGCACCGCAGGTTTTGGCCTGGCGCTGCGCGCTGCGGGGCAGGGCCTGCGCGTCGCTGTGTTCCAGTTCACGAAAGGCTCGTGGAAGACCGGCGAGGGCGCCGCGTTCGCACGCTTTCCGGAGATCGATCACTTCATCGTCGGCGACGGCTTCACCTGGAACACCCAAGATCGGCAGGCCGACATGGCCTCGGCTCGCCGAGGCTTCGCGCTGGTCGAGGAGGCCATCGAGGCCTGTCGCGGCGAAACGCCCAAGTACCAGCTGCTGGTGCTCGATGAGCTCAACATCGTCGTCGACTACGAATACCTGCCGGTCGACCTCGTGGTCGCTGCGCTCGCAAGTCGTCCACGTGACCTGCACGTGTGCGTCACAGGGCGCGGCGCGCGGCCCGAGTTGATCGCCATCGCGGACACCGTGACCGATATGCAGATGGTCAAGCACGCGTACGCGGCGGGCATCAAGGCTCAGCGCGGCATCGAGTTCTGAGCTCGCGTGTTCGCATCGTCGACCTCGCGCTGCCAGCGCTCGAAGAGCACGAGCGAGCTCGCAAAGTCGTCGGCACGGAACACTTCCAGCGTGAACACGCCAGCGTACTGTTCTTGCGCCAGCGTTCGCAGCAGCCAGCGTGCGTCGCGCTCGGGGAAGTGCTGCAGCCCGCGGTGGTCGCGGCCCGTTTCGTCCGTGCCGTGCCACTGGATGATGCGTGTCGAAGGCAGGTAGCGCAGCACGGTTTGTCGCAGCGCTGCACCGTCCCGGTGCAGGTGACCGATGTCGAGCGCGATCGAAAGCCCTAGCTCGGAGACGACGGGCTCGATCAGCGCGAAGTCGTAGTCGATGAGCTCGATGCAGCAGCGCTCGGCCGGCACGCCCGCGGCGAGGATCTCGTGCAACGAAGCAGCTGCGCGCCGTCGCCACGCGTGCAGATCCTGCGGCCGCTCCGCTGCGTGTTCTTGATCTCCCAAGTACACGTGCAGCACGTACGCCTCCGGCGCGAGCGGCTCAGCGGCCGCGATCGCGGCGAGCACAGTGCGTACGCCCTGTTGCCGACGCGCCTCGTCGAGGCTGGCGAGGCTGGCGGCGAGCGGGGTGTGTAGAGAGTACGTCAGTCCGTGGCGCGCTTTGAGCTCCGCCAACGCGCGCAGCTCCTGGCGATCGGGCCAGCAGTGCGGCCCATCGGCTTCGAAGAACAAGATCTCGACGTCCTGCACGCAGTCGCCAAGGCGTTCCACGTTGTGTTGCCAGCCGCCGGGGTGCACGAACGACGTGGCACCGAGTCGGAACCTGCGCATCAGCGAGCGCCCGGATGTGCCAGGGAGAACAGCGTCTCGGCGGCTTCGAGCATGCCTGCCCCCGGATCGTCGAGCAGCTCGGGGTCGAGCTCGATCACGCTCCCACGCGTCTGACAGGCGCGCAGCGCTTGCAGCCCGAAGTGCTGGCACAGCTGCGTGCCCATCCCGGTCTTGGTCACGATGAGGTCGGGATCGAGTGCCAGCATCTGTTCCGCACTGAGCGCCGGGAAGTCGCGGAACTTTCCGGACGCCGCATCGCGCAGCCCCGCGGCCACGAGCACGTCGTGGTAGCTCGTGTCGTCGCCCGCGCTGTAGACCTCGCTGCCGTAGCTGCTCAGGTAGAGCGCCCGCGCGCGGCCTGCTTCGGGAATGTCGGCGGCGAGCGAGCGCATGCCACGCTCGATGCGCTCCGCCATGCGCTCTCCCAGCTCCATGTGGCCCACGATGCGAGCCAGCGTGCGCAGGCTCCGAGTCAAGGTCGACAGGCCGCGCATCTCGCCCAGATCGAAGACCGCGATGCCCTTGTCACGCAGGTGAGCGATGTATCCCGGGTCGGTGTAGTGATTCACGATCAGCAGGTCGGGCTTGAGCGCGAGCATGCTCTCGACGTCGCCGAGCGACTCGATGCCGGCCTTGCCGGCGTAGCGATAGCCGGTGAGCCTTCGCGCGCTGGAGCGTGCGGTGTACGCCACGATTCGCTCGTGCTCGCACAGCTCCCACAGCACGGCATCGCTCAGCGTGGTGGCCGATGCGATGCGGCGGTAGTCGATCAGCGGCACGAGCGTCCCGCTGCCATCGCGCAGCGCGTGAGCTCCGCCGCTCAACGTGACCTCGGCCACGCCGGCGAGGCTCTGTTTGTGCACGACGCGCATCGATGCCGCGCGCTTGGTCGTGACGACGCCGAGCCCGACGCTCGTCGCCAGCGCGACGGCCACGGCCACGGCGTTGTAGAGATGCGCGCGGGTCACGGCTCGGCTCCGGTCGCCGTGCTGCGCTTGGCGCAGGTGACGGCTGCGAGCGGTCGCAGCCGCAGATGGCTGTGCTCGGCGTCTGTGGTTCGCTGCTGCTGCTCTGTGTAGGGCATGACCAAGCTCGCCGCATCTCGGTTCCGCGGACGTGGTACGTAACACGCGGAGGCTGCCATGAGCGAGGGTGCGACCACGTGGCTCGGCAAGTTGGGTGTGTGGTGCTCGCTCGACGCGCTGCCCCGCATGCAGGCTGTTGCGTTCGCGCGCAGCCTCGAGGACCAGGGCTACTCGGCGCTCTGGCAGCCTGAAGCCGTGGGGCGCGATCCGTTCGCGTTGATCGCGTACCTGGCCGGTCAGACGAGCAAGCTCGCGTTCGCAACGGGCATCGCCAACATCTACGCGCGCGATGCCGTGACGATGAAGGCCACACAAAAGACGCTGGCCGAGCTTGCACCGCGCCGCTTCGTGTTGGGGCTCGGGGTCTCCCACGAGCATCTCGTCTCCAAGCTGCGCGGCCACGAATACAAGAAGCCCGTCGCCGCGATGCGCGAGTACCTCGATGCGCTCGACAAGGCGCTCTACCTGGGCGCGCAGCCGGAACACGAAGCGCCCATCGTGCTGGCCGCTCTACGCAAGCCCATGCTGGAGCTGGCGAAGGAGCGCGCATGCGGCGCGCATCCGTACCTCGTGCCGCCCGAGCACACGCGACGTGCACGCGAGATCCTCGGTCCGAGCGCATGGCTGTGTCCCGAGCAGATGGTGCTGCACGAGACCGACCCCGAGCGCGCGCGCGCCCTGGCGCGTCGGCACCTCAAGGTGTACCTGCGCCTGCCGAACTATCAGCGCAACCTGCGTGACTTCGACTTCGACGACGCAGACTTCGCAGACGCTGGCAGCGACCGCCTGGTGGACGCCCTCGTCGCCTGGGGCGACGTCTCCGCCATTGCGGCGCGCATCGACGCGCACTTCGCAGCGGGCGCCGACCACGTGTGCATCCAACCCTTCAGACCCGACGGTGAGCTCGGGCCCGACGCTGCGCTGCTACTGGCGCTCGCGAAGGCGCGCTAGGCCTCGCGGCCCGTCGCGTGGGCTCTGCGCGCACGGCCCACGGAACGCTTGACCGTCCACGGGCTTCATGGGAAGCCAAGCCCACAAATGGGCGCTGTCGCGGCGATCTCTGTAGGACCGCCGCGTAAGCTCGAAGCGAGCGCCCTCGTCCCAGGGAGCACGCGGTGTTGAGAGTCGGATTCATCGGTTGGCGCGGCATGGTCGGCTCGGTCCTGATGGACCGCATGCGCGAGTGCGGAGACTGGAAGGGTATCGAGTCGAGCTTCTTCTCGACCTCGGCGGCCGGTGGCAGTGGCCCCGTGATCGACGGCGCCAAGCACGCGCTCATGGATGCCTACGATCTGGCGGCGCTCAAGCAGCAAGACGTGCTCATCTCGTGTCAGGGCGGCAGCTACACCACCGACGTGGTGCCGCGTCTGCGCGCCGCGGGCTTCGCGGGCTACTGGATCGACGCGGCCTCCACTTTGCGCATGGAGCCCGACGCGGTGCTCGTGCTCGACCCCGTCAACCTGCACGTGATCCAGAAGGGCCTGCGCGACGGTCTCAAGACCTACGTTGGTTCCAACTGCACAGTCAGCCTCCTGCTCATGGGCATGCACGGTCTCTTCAAGGCGGGCTTGGTCGAGTGGGTCAGCTCGATGACCTACCAGGCGGCCTCGGGTGCGGGTGCCAACAACATGCGTGAGCTGGTGGCGCAGATGGCCGGCGTCGCCGACGCCGCACGCTCACTGCTCGCGGATCCCGCGTCCTCCGCGCTCGCGCTCGACACCTGCGTCACGCAGACGCTGCGCGATGGCTCGTTGCCGACCGAGCACTTCGGTGCGCCGCTCGCCGGCAGCCTCATCCCGTGGATCGACAAGGCGGTCGACGGCGGTCAGACCAAGGAAGAGTGGAAGGGCTACGCCGAGGCCAACAAGATCCTCGCCACACCCGCGGCCATCCCGATCGACGGTCTGTGTGTGCGTGTCGGTGCCATGCGCTGTCACTCGCAGGGCGTCACCATCAAGCTCAAGCGTGACGTGCCGCTGTCGGACATCACGGCCTTGCTCGCCGAGGCCAATCCGTGGGTGAAGATCGTCCCCAACGACAAGGAATCGACCCTGCGCGATCTGTCTCCGGCCGCCGTCAGCGGCAAGCTCGACGTGCCCGTGGGCCGCATCCACAAGCTGCGCATGGGCCCGCAGTACCTCACGGCCTTCACGGTGGGCGATCAGCTGCTGTGGGGCGCGGCCGAGCCGTTGCGTCGCATGCTGGTGATCTTGCGTGAGCACTTGAATCGCTGAGGCGAAGCGCGATAGGCTGTCCTCATATGGGGACGGCTCGCAGTGGCGGGAACGGCTCACGAATGGCGCGGCGCAGGCCTCGCAAAGCCGCTCCCAAGTTGGCACACGCTCACGCTCCAATCCTGTCCGAGTGGCCCAAGGCCATGACCGAGGCCGTGCTCGCCGACGCAGCGCGCTGGCCCAAACCAGACTCGCTCTTGCCCGCGGGCGAGCGCCCCTGGGACGACTGGTACAAGCGTGCGATCGCCACGCGCGTTCCGGAGGAACTCGCAGCTCTCGGTCGAGCGCTGATGCGTGAGGCACACGTCAGCGGTTGGCACGAAGACGCGCGCATCGTGAGCGGTTGGCTCGACGAGGGGCACGCGATGATCGCGCTCGCGCTCGATGAGCCATCGCGCGCCGAGCGCTCGTGGAGCCGCTTGCTCGAGACGCAAGGTCGAGGGGCGCTCGAGCCTGCGCGCACGCGTCGCGTTTAGCAGCAGCCGCGGACTACATCCCCGCCACAAACTTCATACGAGCTCTCGTTGCTCCGCGTTCGGCGCTGACCTCGCCTTGGACTTGCGCTATCGTCAATCGATCGGTCGGGGATTGCCGTTTGCCAGACGGTCGTCAACGAGTGCAACGCCACGGGTCGCGCGCGCTTCGCGAGAAGGCTGCGCGGCGCGTGTCGCAAGTGGGTGATCACGCTGCCGCGCCTTAGCCAGACGCCGAAACGCTCGCAGCCACCGCCCAGCGCAAGCGCTGCGGCCCGCCGAAGACTCGAACAACCCAACGCATGTGAGTGCGAATCGCACGGCGTGGGCGCTTCGCCTCTATCTGCATTCCGTCATAGACGAAAAATTACTGCTACACTGACGTTCGCGAGCCAGCCTATGCGTTTCACGACCCGCTTCAAGTCCAGGCCGTTCTGCACTCACCTCTTCAGCCCGGACGCGCGGACGCGTCAGAGTCAGCGCTCCAGCCTCCTGCTGCTGATGGCGGCGGTGGTTTGGGCGCTCACGGCGGCTGCGACTCCGGCGCTCGCGCAGGTCAAGCCGCGCTTCGTGCTCGGCATCGACACCTCCGGCTCGATGCACTGGGATGTCGCCGGCAGCCCGACTTATGGAGACGGCGTCGGCCGGCCCGCCAGTGCGGCCGAGATCGCTGCCGGCACGAACGTGAAGGACGGCGTGTTCTACGGCTGCGGCACGAGTGCCGGCATCGATCGCGACTGCAACGGCCTGCCCGACGACTCGCGCATCTCCATAGGCAAGGCCGCGATCCGCGACATGCTTTCCGCGTTCGGCGACGTGGATTGGAGCCTCGCGCGCTTCCACATGACGCAGGCGCTGAACAACGGCACCAAGTGCACCGTGTACGGCGGTGAGGCCTGCAACGCCGGCAACAATTCCCAGGCACTCGGCAACCCGCAGTGCAACACCGGAGTTGTGGACAACATGGGGTGCTTGACGCCGGCGGGCGATGCTATCCCCGCCAGTTGTCAGCCCGGCGTCGCCCCCAACGCGGACATGAAGGTGTGGGCGACCGGCAACTTCCCCGGTTGCATCAACTACGCGGGCGGCTGTCTTGCAGGTGGCGACATCCTGGTCGGCTTTCCCGGTTTCGCTCCGTTCGTGAACATCGGCAACGAGTATGCGATCTACAAATGGGTCGATAACGTCGAGACCAACGCGACGGCCGCGACCCTGGCCATCACCACCACGGGTAACTTCTGCGATCACGCGGGCGCGGGCGATTGTGAGCTGCGTTCGGATGGTGCGACGCCGATCGGCAACCTGCTGAACGCCATCAACGGCTACGTGAATCCCATCAAGATGGCCGAGCCTGCGGCGACCGCAGCCTGTCGTGGCTACTACGTCATCGTGCTCACGGACGGCGCCGAGACTTGCAGCAGCAACCCCAACGGCGCGGCGGCCACGATGCTCACCAACGGCATCAAGACCTACGTCGTGGGTCTCGCCGTGGCAGCGGCCGACCAGGCGAACCTCAATGCGATTGCTGCCGCCGGTGGCACCACGTCGGCGTACTTCCCGAACAGCAAGGCGGAGCTCTCCGCTGCGCTCTCGAGCATCGTGGCGGCATCGATCAAGACCGAGGTCTGCAACGGCGTCGATGACAACTGCAATGGCCAGATCGATGAGGGCTTCACGCTCTACTGCAACAAGCCCGCAGGCGTGAATACCGCCACGTTGTGCATGAAGCCTGCCGAGACCAAGTGCGACGGCATCGACGACAATTGCGACGGTCAGATCGACGAGGGCTTGCTCAACGCCTGTGGCTCCTGCCCCGGGGCGGTGGAGATCTGCGACGGCCTCGACAACGACTGCAACGGCTATGTCGACGACGCCAATGGCAACAAAGTCGCCGGCTCGGTGTGCAACTGCGTCCCCGAGCAGTGCAACAACATCGACGACAACTGTAACGGCCAGATCGACGAAGGCCTGAACCGTGCGTGCGGCAGCAGCGTGGGTACCTGCGTCGCGGGCAACCAGGTCTGCACCGCTGGCGCGTGGGGCACGTGCACGGGTGGCACCGGTCCCGGGACGGAGACCTGCAACGGGCTCGACGACAACTGCAACGGCAGCGTCGACGAAGGCACGTCGCAGTCGTGTGGCACCTCGAACATCGGTACGTGTCAGTTCGGCACCCGGCTGTGTGTGGGTGGCGTGCTGCAGGCTTGTACCGGCAACATCGACCCGACCACCGAGACCTGCGACGGCAAGGACAACAACTGCGACGGCGTGGTCGACAACGGCAACCCCGGCGGCGGTGGCGTCTGCGGCAGCAACGTCGGCATCTGCAAGCAAGGCACGCTCAACTGCGTGAGCGGCGCGCTCGTCTGTCAGGGCGGCACGGGTCCAGCGACCGAGACCTGCAACAACATCGACGACGACTGCAACGGCGTGATCGACAACGGCAACCCCGGCGGCGGTACGGTGTGCGGCAGCAATGTTGGCGCCTGCAAGCAAGGCAGCACCCTGTGTGTGGCCGGTGCGGACGTGTGCCAGGGCGCCACCGCAGCCACGGCCGAGATCTGCAACGGCATCGACGACGATTGCAACGGCATCATCGACAACGGCAACCCGGGCGGCGGTGCGGCCTGCGGCTCGAACACGGGAACGTGCAAGAAGGGCGTGCTCACCTGCACTGCCGGTGCGCTCTCGTGCGTGGGCGCCACTGGGCCGACCGCCGAGACCTGCGACGGCCTCGACAACGACTGCGACGGTGTGATCGACAACGGCAACCCCGGCGGCGGCGCCGTGTGTGGTAGCAACGTCGGCGCCTGCAAGCAGGGCACCACGCTGTGCGTGGCCGGCGCGTACGTGTGCCAGGGTTCAATCGCCCCCGTCACCGAGACCTGCAACAGCATCGACGACAACTGCGACGGCACAGTGGACAACGGCAACCCTGGCGGCGGCGCCACCTGCGGTAGCAGCGTCGGCACCTGCAAGACCGGCACCGTGCAGTGCACCGCGGGTGCGCTCGTGTGCACGGGCTCCACGGGCCCCGCGACCGAGACCTGCAATGGTCTCGACGACAACTGCAACGGCGTGATCGACGACGGCAACCCCGGTGGCGGCGCGATCTGCGGCAGCAACGTCGGCACCTGCAAACAAGGCACTCAGCTCTGCGTCAACGGCGCGTACGTATGCTCGGGTTCCGTCGGGCCTGCAACAGAGTCCTGCAACGCGCTCGATGACGACTGCAACGGCACAGTCGACAACGGTAACCCCGGTGGCGGCGGCGCGTGCGGAAGCAACGTGGGCGTGTGCAAGACCGGCACCGTGCAATGCACGGCCGGTGCCCTCACTTGCACCGGTGCGGTCAACGCCAGCGCCGAGACTTGCGACAACCTCGACAACAACTGCAACGGCGTGATCGACGACGGCAACCCCGGTGGCGGCGCGGTCTGCGGCGTCACCAAGGGTGCCTGCAAGGCCGGCACCACGCTGTGCGTGGCGGGCGCCTACGTCTGTCAGGGCGAGATCACACCGAGCGCAGAGCTGTGCAACGGCATCGACGACGACTGCAACGGCACGGTCGACAACGGCAACCCCGGCGGCGGCGGCGCATGCGGCACCAGCGTGGGTGAGTGCAACCCGGGCACGCTGACTTGTTCGGGAGGCACGCTCTCGTGCGTCGGCGGCATCGCCGCCGTGCCGGAAGTGTGCGACGGCAAGGACAACAACTGCGACGGCGTGATCGACGACGGCAACCCCGGCGGCGGCATGAGCTGCGGCAGCAGTGTCGGCACGTGCAAGACCGGCTCGACCGTGTGCTTGAACGGCGCGTTCTTGTGCTCGGGCGCCACTGGTCCCACGACCGAGGTGTGCGACGGCCTGGACAACGACTGCAACGGCACAGTCGACAACAGCAACCCCGGCGGCGGCGGCGTCTGCGGCAGCAACGTTGGCACTTGCAAGCAGGGCGTGCTTGCTTGTCAGGCCGGCAACTTGAACTGCACCGGTGCGGTCAACCCCGTGGCCGAGACTTGCGACGCCAAGGACAACGACTGCGACGGCGTCATCGACAACGGCAACCCCGGCGGCGGCGCGGTTTGCGGCAGCAACGTCGGCGAGTGCAAGCAGGGCGCGCAGCTGTGCGTGAACGGGGCGTTCGTGTGCTCGGGCGGTGTGAACGCCACGGGCGAGGTCTGCAACGGCAAGGACGACGACTGCAACGGCGTCATCGACAACGGCAACCCGGGCGGCGGCGGCATCTGCGGCAGCGCCGTGGGCGAGTGCAAGACTGGTCTCGTGCAGTGCACTGCCGGCGCGCTAAGCTGCGTGGGCGGCAAAGGCCCCACGGCCGAGATCTGCAACGGTAAGGACGACGACTGCGACGGCATCATCGACAATGGCAACCCCGGCGGCGGTGCCGTGTGCGGCAGCAACGTCGGCGAATGCAAGCAGGGCACCAGCGCGTGCGTCAAGGGCGCCATCGTGTGCTCGGGCGCCATCGCGGCCATGCCCGAGCTCTGCAACGGCAAAGATGACGACTGCAACGGTACGATCGACGACGGCAACCCGCAGGGCGGTGCCGCATGCGGCTCTTCCATCGGCGTGTGCGTACCCGGCGCCCTGCAGTGCGTATCGGGCGCGCTGACTTGCGTGGGCGGAACCGTCCCGAGCCCAGAGCTATGCAACAACCTCGATGACAACTGCAACGGCCAGATCGACGACGGCAACCCCGGCGGCGGTGGCTCGTGCGGCATGACCAAGGGCGAGTGTCGCGCGGGCATGCTGACCTGCCTCAAAGGCAGCTTCATCTGCCAGGGCGGAATCACGCCTCAGAACGAGATCTGCGACAACAAGGACAACGACTGCGATGGCGCCATCGACAACGGCAACCCCGGTGGCGGTCTGGCGTGCGGCATCGCCACGGGCGAGTGCAAGAAGGGCACCACCACCTGCACAGCAGGCGTGCTCGTGTGCAACGGCAACGTCGACCCGCAGCCGGCCGAGTTGTGCAACGGCAAGGACGACAACTGCAACGGGCAGATCGACGAGGGCAACCCGCAAGGCGGCGCCGCGTGTGGCGAAGACATCAACGGGGTCTCGCTCAACATCATGAACTGCCCGATCGGCGACACGACCAAGCCCTGCGGTCAGTGCGAGTTCGGCGCGCAGCAGTGCAAGAGCGCCAAGTTGGTCTGCGTGGGCGCCACTGGCCCGCAGCCGGAGCGCTGCGACGGCATCGACAACGACTGCGATGGCGTCATCGACAACGGTGTGGACATCACCGACCCGAACCTGAATCAGCCTTGCGGCCCGGTGGCTCTGGGCGTGTGCACGATGGGCACCAGTATCTGCACCGGTGGCAATGTGACGTGCCAGGGCGGCAAGGGCCCGACGGCCGAGGTCTGCAACGGCCTCGACGACGACTGCGACGGCGTCGTGGACGACGGCATTCCGATCGGCGCGCCCTGTGGCACCGACGTCGGCGAGTGCAGTCCGGGCAATCAAGTCTGCGACGTGAACACCGGCAAGCTGGTGTGCGTGAACGCGATCGGTCCCACGCCCGAGCTCTGCGACGGCCTCGACAACGACTGCAACGGCTTGGTCGACGACCACCTGGGTCTGGGCACCGCATGCGGTAGTGGCGTCGGCGAATGCAAGCCCGGCATGGAGGCCTGCAGCAAGGGCGCAGTCGTTTGCGTCAACGACGTCCCGCCCACGCCCGAGGTCTGCGACTGCAAGGACAACAACTGCAACGGCCAGGCCGACGAAGTCGCGGCAGGCGGCTCGCTGTGCGGTAGCACCGGCAAGTGCATCCAGTGTCAGTGTGCGTTGCCGTGCGCGACCGGCAGCGAGTTCAACATCCCGTGCCCCACGGGCAAGGCCCCGATCACCGACAACGGCAAGTGCTACTGCGTGGGCGAGGTCTGCAAGGCCGCGGACTGCGCGGGCCAGACCATCAAGAAGAACGGCCTGACCGAGTGCACCCCAGGCAGCCAGGACATGGGCGCGTGCGTGTGCAAGAACAACGTCTGCACCTTCGGCTGCGACGGCGTGATCTGTGCCAACGGCACGGTTTGCAATCCGCTCGATGGCACCTGCCAGCGTCAAACCTGCTTGCTGCCGCAGTTCCGCTGCAAGACGGGCGACCTGTGCAATCCGATGACGGGTGCCTGCGAGGCGGACCCCTGCGCCAGCGTTAGCTGCAAAACGGGCGAAGCCTGCCGCGACGGCAAGTGCTTCAAGAGCTGCGCGACCGCGAATTGCACGGCCGGCATGTTGTGTGTCGACGGCAGCTGCAAGACCGATCCCTGTCTTGGCAAGAGCTGCACGGGCGGCAAGGTCTGTAACCCGGCGGACGGCAAGTGCGTCACGCCGTCCACCTGCAACGCGACCAGCTGTGGCGCAGGCTTCGTCTGCACCGTGGCCACTGGCTGCGAGTCCGACCCGTGCTTGCGCACCACCTGCCCGGCAAAGCAGGTCTGCAAGGACGCGCAGTGTCAGCTGCGCTGCACCCCGCCGCTGCTCGACTGCGGCGGCACCTGCGTCGACCCGACGCAGGACCCGGAATTCTGCGGTGCCTCGATGGACTGCAGCGGCAACCACGCCGGCGTGGCTTGCAAGACCGGCGAGGTCTGCAGCCAGGGCAAGTGCGCATCCAAGTGCGCGGCCGGTACGGTCGCGTGCGCTGGCAGCTGCATCGACCCGAAGACCGACAGCAAACACTGTGGCGCCACCGGCGACTGCAGCGCTGGCAATGCGGGCCTCGCGTGTGACACCGGCTACGCGTGCAGTGCGGGCACGTGCAAACCGGTGTTGGTTTCCAACGTCGATGGCGGCGTTGGCAGCGCGGGCGGCCTCCAAGGCGGCGCGACTGGCACAGGCACCGCGAGCGACGCGCCGGATACCAAGCGTCGCGTGCTCGCCACCGGTGGCGGCGGCTGCGCGTGCTCGGTACCGGCAGGTCACGCTGCGCAACCCAGCGGCCGCTTGCCGTGGGCCGTGGCGTTCGGCTTGCTCGGCATGGTCTGGTTGCGTGCTCGGCGCCGCGTGCTCGGTGTCAGCGCCGCGTTCGCGTTGCGTGCGCGTGCGCTCGCCAGCATCGGTCTCTTGCTCGCGCTGCTCGTGCTCGGCGGCTGCAAGGTGCAGCCTTTCTGTCTCGATTGCGTCGAGGACGGCGGTCGCAAGCCGAGCGGCGCCGACGGCGGCTTCGCGGGTTTCGCGGGCACGGGCGGCACGAGGGTGGACGGTGGCATCAACATCGGCACAGGCACTGGCGACGCTGGCCCGCTCAAGCACGACGCAGGCGCCGACGCCGGTCCGGGAGTCCTGTGTAGCCAACGTGTCGAGCTGTGCAATCACAAGGACGACAACTGCAACGGCAAGGTCGACGAAGGCATCGACACCACGAAGGACCCGAACAACTGCGGCGCCTGCGGCACAGCTTGTCGCCCGGACCACGCGCTCGGTGCGTGCGTCAGCAGCAAGTGCACGTTCACGCAGTGCGACGTGGGCTTCTACGACCTCGACCAAGACAAGAAGAACGGCTGTGAGTATGCGTGCCAGGCGGTGCCTGCTGCCGACGACTCGGTGTGCGACCTGCGGGACAACGACTGCGACGGCAAGGTGGACGAAGACGTGCACCTCGACACCGACCCCATGAATTGCGGGTCGTGCGGCCTGAGCTGTCGGGCGAGCCACGCAGCCAACGGCACCACCTGCGTCGCCGGCAAGTGTTCGCTCGACCCGACCAAGTGCGACGCGGGCTTCTACGACGTCAACGGCGACCCCGCCGACGGCTGCGAGTATCGGTGCACGCCCATCGGCGGCGTCGGCCCCGAGCTGTGCGACGGCATCGACAACGACTGCAACGGTCTGATCGACGAGAATGGTGCCACCACCGATCCGAAGATCGGCCAGGCCTGCGGCAACAGCACCGGCGCGTGCATCGCGGGCGTGACCGCCTGTTCCAGCGGTGCCGTGGTTTGCACCAACGGCGTGGCTCCCACGACCGAGGTGTGCGACGGCATCGACAACGACTGCAACGGCATGACCGACGAGAGCGACCCCAAGATCGGCCCCTGTGGCCTGACGCAGGGCACGTGCGCGGCAGGCACCAACGTGTGTGTCGCCGGCAATCTCGTATGCAAGAACGCCGTGTTGCCCGTGCCGGAGCTCTGCGACGGTCTCGACAACGACTGCGACGGCGTCATCGACAACGGCAACCCCGAAGCCAACGTGCCGTGCGGCAACAACAGCACCGGCCAGTGCAAGCTCGGTCTGACCGTGTGTTCGGGTGGCGTGCTCTTGTGCGTGGGCCAAGTAGGCCCCACCGATGAAGTCTGCAACGGCAAGGACGACAACTGCGACGGCGTCGTCGACGACGCCAATCCCGGCGGCGGCGCCGGCTGCGGCAACTCGCTCGGTCAGTGCCAGCCCGGCACCATCACCTGCGTGAATGGCGCGCTCGCATGTGCCGGCGGTACGAACCCCACGCCAGAGATCTGTGACGGCCTCGACAACAATTGCGACGGTCAGTTCGACGAGGGCAATCCCGGCGGTGGCGCGTCTTGCGGCAGCGCGGTCGGTGAGTGCAAGCCGGGCACGCAGACCTGCGTCGCGGGCAATATCGTGTGCCTGAACGTGGTCACGGCCTCACCTGAGGTCTGCGACGGCAAGGACAACGACTGCGACGGTGTGGTCGACAACGGCAACCCGGGCGGCGGCGGTACCTGCGGAACCAACGTGGGCGAGTGCAGCACCGGCACGATCCAGTGCACCAACGGCGCGCTGGTTTGCACGGGCGCCGTCAACGGCACGGTCGAGATCTGCGACGGCAAGGACAACAACTGCAACGGACAGTTCGACGAGGGCAACCCAGGCGGCGGCGCGGCTTGCGGCTCCAGCAACGGTGAGTGCAAGCAAGGCGCCCAGACCTGCGTGAGTGGCGCGCTGGTGTGCGTTGGTCAGACGAAGCCCGGCACCGAAGTGTGCGACGGCAAGGACAACGACTGCGATGGCGTTGTCGACAACGGCAACCCCGGCGGTGGCGGCGCATGTGGCTCCGCGGTGGGCGAGTGCAAGACGGGTCTCGTCATGTGCACGGCGGGTGCGCTCGTGTGCACAGGTGGCACCGGCCCCACGACCGAGGTCTGCGACGGCAAGGACAACAACTGCAACGGTCAGTTCGACGAAGGCAACCCTGGCGGCGGCGCGCTGTGCGGCTCGGCCGTGGGCGAATGCAAGCAGGGCACGCAGACCTGCACCAGTGGCGCGATCGCCTGCGTGGGCGGCACGGGCCCCACGACCGAAGTGTGCGACGGCAAGGACAACGACTGCGACGGTACAGTCGACAACGGCAACCCCGGTGGCGGCGGCGCGTGCGGCAGCAGCGTCGGCGAATGCAAGCAGGGCACGGTTCAGTGCACAGCGGGCGCGCTCGTGTGCACCGGCGCGACGGGCCCCGCGACCGAGATCTGCGACGGTAAAGACAACAACTGCAACGGTATCTTCGACGAGGGCAACCCCGGCGGCGGCGCCGTGTGCGGCAGCAGCGTTGGCGCGTGCAAGACCGGCACGCTCACCTGCACCAGCGGCCAGTTCGTGTGTGCGGGCGCGGTCGTGGCCACGACCGAGACCTGCAACGGCATCGACGACGACTGCGACGGCACGGTCGACAACGGCAACCCTGGCGGCGGCGCGGTCTGCGGCAGCAGTGTGGGCCAGTGCAAGACCGGCACTATCCAGTGCACGGCAGGCGCACTCGTTTGCGCGGGTGCGACCGGTCCCGCGACCGAGGTCTGCGACGCCAAGGACAACAACTGCAACGGCCAGTTCGACGAGGGCAACCCCGGCGGCGGTGCGGTTTGCGGCAGCGCAGTGGGCACCTGCAAACAAGGCACGATGACTTGCACCGGCGGCTCGGTGGTGTGCACCGGAAGCACGGGTCCCGCCACGGAGATCTGCGACGGCAAGGACAACGATTGCGACGGCGTGGTCGACAACGGCAACCCCGGCGGCGGCGCGACCTGCGGTAGCAACGTTGGTCAGTGCAAGACCGGCACGATCCAGTGCACCGCGGGTGCACTGGTCTGCACCGGAGCAACGACCGGCACGGCCGAGGTCTGCGACGGCAAGGACAACGACTGCGACGGCGTCATCGACAACGGCAACCCCGGCGGCGGCGCGCTCTGCGGTTCGAATGTCGGTACCTGCAAACAGGGCACGATGGCTTGCGTGGCAGGTGCCGTGGTGTGCCAGGGCTCGGTCGGCGCAGTGCCGGAGATCTGCGACGGCAAGGACAACGACTGCAACGGCACCGTGGACAACGGCAACCCTGGTGCGGGCGCAGCCTGCGGCAGCGACGTGGGTCAGTGCGTGAAGGGCATGACCACCTGCACCGCCGGTGTACTGGCCTGCACTGGCGGCACCGGTCCCGCGACCGAGATCTGCGACGGCAAAGACAACAACTGCGACGGCCAGTTCGACGAGAACAACCCCGGCGGTGGCGCGACTTGCGGCTCCAACGTGGGCACCTGCAAGCAGGGCGTGAACACCTGCGTCAGCGGTGCAATCAGCTGCGTCGGTCAAGTCGTCGCGACCACCGAGGTCTGCGACGGCAAGGACAACGACTGCAACGGCACCATCGACAACGGTAACCCCGGCGGCGGCGTAATCTGCGGCTCCGACGTCGGTCAGTGCAAGACCGGCCTCACCGTGTGCACAGCGGGCGCCGTCGTCTGCACCGGCGCCACCGGTCCGACCGCCGAGGTTTGCGACGGCAAGGACAACAATTGCGACGGTCAGTTCGACGAAGGCAACCCCGGCGGCGGCGCGCTGTGCGGCAGTGCCGTGGGTACCTGCAAGCAGGGCACCATCACCTGCACGAGCGGCACGCTGGCTTGTGTCGGTTCGATCGGCCCGGTCGCCGAGATCTGCGACGGCCTCGACAACGACTGCAACGGCACGGCCGACCAGACCTTCACCTTTGCGACCGACGTCAACCACTGCGGCAACTGCAGCACGGTGTGCACTGTGGCCAACGGCGTGCCCAAGTGCAGCACCGGCACCTGCTCGATCGGCTCGTGCAACACCGGCTTCGTCGACGCCAACCACACGTACTCCGACGGTTGTGAGCTGCCGTGCACCGTCACCGGACCCGAGGTCTGCGACGGCAAGGACAACGACTGCAACGGAACCATCGACGACAGCCCGCAGCTGCCGGCCCCGAGCTTCTGCGGCTCGAACATCGGTGTGTGCAAGAGCGGCACGCCGACCTGCACCGCCGGCGCGATTCAGTGTGTCGGCACGATCGCGGCGAGCGCCGAGGTCTGTGACGGACTGGACAACGACTGCAACGGCACGGTCGACAACGGCTTCGGGCTGGGCGCAGCGTGCAGTGTCGGCATCGGCGCGTGCAAGATCGCGGGCAGCATCATCTGCAACGGCACCGCAGCCACCAAGTGCTCGGTCAGCGTGGCGGGTACGCCGGGCAACGAGACCTGCAACGGCAAGGACGACGACTGCGACGGCCAGACCGACGAAGTCGCGGCCAACCCCGCGGCGTATCCCGACAACAACACGGTCGGCATGGACGACTTCAAGACCGTCGACATCGGCGGTGGCGTCAAGGTGTTCCAGTACGAGGCCTCGCGTCCCGACGCCACCAACACGGCCTCAGGGTCAGGCAGCAAGCTCGCCTGCTCGACCGGCAACAAGATCCCGTGGACCGACGTCACCTGGAACCAGGCGCACGACAGTTGTTGCGCCCTCAATCCGAACGGCCAGTGCACCGGAGCCGGCGGCTGGCGTTTGTGCGACTCGCCCACCTGGCAGACTGCGTGCCAGAGCTCGACACCGCCGTGCAAGTACGGCTACGGCGTGGGCTGCAACACGGCGAACGGCACCACCAGCGCCGCGCAGGAGTGCAACGGCAAGGAATACGACAGCGACCCGAGTACCGCCGGCGACCAAGACAGTCGCTTGGCCACCGGCGCCTTCGCCAACTGCCGCTCCACCTGGGGCGTTGCCAACGACGCCTCCGACGACATCTACGACATGACCGGCAACGTGAAGGAGTGGACCAACACGCAACAGGGCAACGGCCTGTTCGAGTTGCGTGGTGGCAGCTACAACAACATCGAGCCGGGCCGCACCTGCACGTTCAACTTCGCAGTAGGCGATCAGGCGTTCCAGTTCGCCAATGCCGGTTTCCGTTGTTGCAACTACCCGGCGGCGGTCCAGACCTGCGCGTCGTACACCTCGACCAACGTGCCGCAGACGCTCGCGGGTGGTGCCTACAGCGGCACGGTCGCCTCGACGCTGAGCGTCGCCGCAGCCGGCACGATCACCGACGTCAACGTGGTGGGTGTGACCGGCACCAGTGCGCGCTTCGGCGAGGACCAGATCACCTTGCAGAGCCCGACCGGCACCACGCAGACCTTGGTTGCCGCTGCCGCATGCGGCAACACCACCAACGCCAACTGGAGCTTCTCGCTCGACGATCAAGCGGCGGCCGGCGCGGCGAGCTGCACGAGCCCGATCGGCAACGCCGCGACGGTCCAGCCCACCAACGCGAGCTTCGGTGGTCAGGCGCTCTCAGGCTTCAACGGGGCGGATGGCACCGGCACCTGGACCCTGCGCGTCATCGATGCCGTGGGCGACATCTGCAAGACGTACAGCAACAACACCGCGGTGGTGGCGAACAGCAACACCGGTACCTGGAACTCGACCGTGACCGTGCCCGCAGCTGACTTCCCGGGCGTGGTGACGGACGTGAACATCACTACGGTCGGCCTGATCCCCTCCTTCTCCGAGCTGCAGTTCCAGGTGATCAGCCCGGCGGCTACCAACATCTCGGTAATCCCTGCCGGCAAGTGCGGAACCACGTCCAACTGGAACATCACGCTGGATGACCAGGCTCCGAACACTGCAGTGACTTGCGGGACGGCAGCTTCGTCGCCGGTCGGCAGCGTGCCGGCGGCGAGCAACCACATCTTCGAGCCGGCCAACGCCACCTTCGCCGGAGCCAAGCTCAGCGGCTTCAACGGACAAGCGCCTAACGGCAACTGGACGCTCAGGGTCATCGACAACGTCAGCGCCTCTGGCAGCGCCGGCCGCCCGACGATCAGCTCGTGGACGCTGACGCTCTGCGCGAAGTCCGCGATCCCGACCATCACGGGTTGGGGCCTGCAGATGTGTTACATGAACTGAGGGTTTCAGCCCTGGCGGAACGGCCAGGGCGTACGCCCCGCGCTGTAAATTGTGGCGTTTTTGCGCTGCGCGACCATTGCGGGCGTACCCCGTTTTGCGTACAGTCTCGTCATGCTACCTACACGTAGTCAGTGGGTGCTCTCCAGCGTCGTGTCCTGTCTGGCAGCCGCCATCGCTCCGGCGTCTTCGGGCGCGCAGGGTGAGGCGGGTGCACAAGGCGCGCAAGCGCAGCTCGTGGCCGGCGCGGCGGTCGACGTGACCATCCTGCGCACGGTGAACCTGCCGTGGCAGCAGCCCGAGGTCATCCTCAAGACGCTGCAACCGCTCGACAGCCTGCACGTGGAGCTCGTGATCGACGCCGCGCAGGGGCCCAGCGCGGATCTCTGGCGCTTGCCCGACGGCACGACCCGCTCGCTCGACTGGCACGCCGCTCCGGGCCGTCATCGCTGCGACGTGCGCGTGTCCGGCATGCGCGACGGCAACAACTTCCGCCAAGTGTTCTCGGCCAACGTCGACATCGTCGCGCCGCTCGAGGTCAAGCTCACTGCCCAGGACGTCGACCTGCAAGCGCGCACGCTGCGCCTGCACGCCAAGAGCGAGCTGTCGTTCGCCGAGCTCACCATCTACGACGTGGACGGGCACGTGCTGCACCAGGCCAGCACGCGTTTCGAGAAGAGCAAGCCCGCGCAGGCTGCCGAGCTGAGCTGGCCCGAGCTGTCGGCACCCGCCGCGAAGATTGCCGTGCGCGCGTTCAACAGCGCCGACACCTGGGCCGACGTCGAATGGACGCCCATCCAGATCGAAGTTCCACACGAACCGATCTACTTGCAGGACGGCGCGGTGGTTGGCGGCGAGCGCAGCAAGTATGCAGCTGCGTATCGCGATGTGATCGACGCGCTGCGCGCGCACGGCAAGGTGCCGGGCCTGCGCTTGTACGTGGTCGGTCTCACGCACGCGGCCAGCGACACCACCACCGCTGCAGATCGTGCACGCGATCTTGCGAGTTACTTCGAGCAGCGCGGTGGCATCACGCTACCCATTCTCGTCGGCGGCAGCGTGGACCCCGGCGCTGAAGTGGCGAGCGTGGGTCAGGTGCAGGCCATCCTCGCGCTGCAGGCGCCCTCCGAAGCCCAGTGGGTCGAGCTCAGCGCGCCGCGCAGCAAGCAGCACTGAGCTCGTCACGCACGCACGCGCGCTCACACGCGCTCGATGAGCATCGCGATACCCTGGCCGACGCCGATGCACATCGTGCACAGCGCGCGTTTGCCGCCGCTGCGCTCCAGTTGATAGACGGCGGTGGTGACCAGCCGCGCGCCGCTCATGCCGAGCGGATGGCCGAGCGCGATGGCACCGCCCTGCGGGTTCACACGCGCGTCGTCGTCGGCGAGGCCAAGCTGGCGTGTGACCGCAAGGCCTTGTGCCGCAAACGCTTCGTTGAGCTCGATGAGATCGATCTGCTCGAGCGAGATGCCGGTTCGCTCCAGCAGTTTTTTCGTTGCTGGCGCCGGGCCGATACCCATCACCCGCGGCGGCACGCCGGCCACTGCGGTAGCGATCACGCGCGCGCGCGGCGTCAGGCCATGCCGCTTCGCTGCGGCCTCCGACGCGAGTAAGAGTGCGCACGCCCCATCGTTCACGCCCGATGCATTGCCCGCGGTGACGCTGCCGCCCTTGCGAAACGGTGTGGGTAGCTTGGTCAAGGACTCGATCGTGGTGTCGGCGCGCGGGTGCTCGTCGTGCTCCACCTTCAGCGTCTCGCGCTTGCGCTGCACGAGCACCGGCGTGATCTCCTGCGCGAGCCAGCCGGCTTGCTGCGCGGCCACGGCCTTGTGTTGGCTGGCCAGCGCGAAACGATCTTGCGCTTGGCGTGACACCTGGAACTCCTCCGCGACGTTCTCTGCAGTCTCGGGCATGGAGTCCACGCCGTACTGCTCTTTCATCAGCGCATTCACGAAACGCCAGCCGATGGTGGTGTCGAAGATCTCGGCGTTGCGGCTGAAGGGCGCGTCAGCCTTGCCCAGCACGAATGGCGCGCGCGACATCGACTCCACGCCGCCCGCGATCACCAGCTCGAGCTCGCCGCTCTTGATCGCTCGGGCAGCGATGCTCACGGCATCCATGCCCGAGCCACACAGCCGGTTGACGGTGCAGCCCGCGATCTCCGTGGGCAATCCGGCGAGCAGGCTGGCCATGCGCGCCACGTTGCGGTTGTCTTCGCCAGCCTGGTTGGCACAGCCGTAGATCACGTCGTCGATCGCGGCGAAGTCGAGGTTCGGGTTTCGTTCGCGCAGCGCCCGGATGGGGATGGCCGCGAGATCGTCGGTGCGCACGCTGGCGAGGGCGCCAGCGTAGCGGCCGATGGGGGTGCGGATGGCGTCGCAGATGAAGGCGTCTTTCATGGTGTCGTTCCTGGTTTCGCAGCGCCGGATCAGGGATCACGGCCCGCTGTTGTCAGGGTCGGTGTGCTGTTCAGTAGGACGGGCGCTGTTGCTCGACTTCGGGATTGCGGTCGAGCGGGTCGGGCAACTGCAGCGCACGCTCGAGGCCGGCGTGGTTGGCACGCCCGCGTACATGTCTCCGGAGCAGGCCGAGGAGGCTGCCGTCGACGAAGCCACCGACTGGTATTCGTTCGGCGTGATGCTCCACGAGGCCTTGACTGGAAGCTTGCCGTTCGATGGAACGTGCCTGCAAGTGATCCCGCAGAAGCAGCCTCTCGATCCCTTGCCACCGTCGCAGGTGGTTTCCGGTGTGCCTGCGGATCTGGAGCGGAGCTCTCGGCCGTGGAAGGCCTGCCGTTGGTGTGCTTCGAGCGGCACGTGAAGCTGCTCTGGGCTGCGGTCGAGACGTGTCGTGCGAATCGCGACGGGGCGCTGTCGTGGCTGGAGGCCAGCTTGCAGGTCCCGGCGCTCGTTCGGCAGGCGCCGGTGGTCTGCGCGTATGCACAGCGCCGCAAGGGCGAGCTGATCGGTGGCGCGGAGGGCTTGGCCCTGGTGGAACAAGCTGACGCCTACGTGCGCAGTCGCGGGGTGAAGAACCCTGCGTGCACGGCGCGGCTGTACGGCCCCGGCGAGCTCGGTTCTGTCTAACGCGGCGCTGTCGGCGTGGGCGCTGCGTCAGGGCGCTGCGTCGCTCGCGAGGCGAAAGCTCGGCGCACCGCCTTCGACCAGGTGCACACCGTAGACCGATGCGATGTGCTCGGAGCTGATCACCTCCCGCACGTCGCCGTAGGCCACGCTGCGCCCGTGGTGCAGCAAGAGCGCGCGGTCGGCGAAGCGGCGGGCTTCTTCGAGATGGTGGAGCACTACGACCACGCAGCGGCCTTCGAGCGCGAGCGAGCGCAGCAACCCGAAGAGCGAGAGCGAGTGGTTGATGTCGAGCGAGGCGGTCGGCTCGTCGAGCAGCAGAGTCTCGGCGCCGGTGGCGAGCGCCCGGGCCAGCAGTACACGGCGCTGCTCGCCGTACGAGAGCTCGGTGAAGTAGCGCTCTGCCAGCTCATCGGAGCGCGTGACGCCCAGCGCGTGCTCCACGGCGGCTTCGTCGGCAGCTCTCGGGCGTGTGAGCCCTGGCTGGTGTGCGTAGCGACCCTGCGTCACGACCGCTCGCACGCGCATGGCTGACGCGAGCAGCGAGCGCTGAGGCACGAACGCGACCTGGCGGGCGAGGCTGCGTCGCGTCAGCGCGCTCACTTCCTGGCTGTCGAGCGCGGCGCTGCCGGAGTAAGGCAAGAGACCAGCGACGGCGCGCAACAACGTGCTCTTGCCGGCGCCGTTGGGACCGAGCACGGCGAGCACGCTGCCGTGCTGCGCCTCGAAGCTCACCGTGTCGACCACGCGCTTGCCGGCACGAGCCACGCTCAAGTCTCGTGCGCGCAGCGCGGGTGGACGTTCAGACATGGGCTTGTCCCCGTGACATGCGGATCAGCAAGCTGAGGAAGACGGGCGCGCCGAACAGACCCGTGACCACGCTCAAGGGGATCTCGCTTTGCGAAGGCACGGCGCGGCTGATCAAGTCACACAGCACGACGAACGCGCCGCCCGCGATGGCGCACGCGGGCACGAGCTTGCGGTGTTCGACGCCCACGAAGCTGCGCAGCGCGTGCGGCACGATCAGGCCCACGAAGCCGACGTTTCCACCGACGGACACGGCGGCGCCGGTCAGCACCGAGGCCCAGATCACGGTCCACAGCCGGACCTGCGCCACGTCGACACCGAGTGATGCGGCCTCTTCCTCGCCGCTGAGCATGAGATCGAGTGGCCGGCCCCACAGCCACGCGGCGAGCACTGCGACCAGCACGAGCGGTGTGGCGATCACCACTTGCTGCACGCCCGTGCCGTTCAGCCCACCTAGCACGAACGCGACCATCGCGCGTCCGAGATCCCAGGTCTGCTGCGACAGACTGATGATGAAGTCGCCGATGCTGAGCAAGAGCGACGAGAGAATGAAGCCTGCGAGCAGCAGTACGAGCAGGTCGCCGCTGCGTTCCGCGATGACGAGCACCACGATCAGCGACAAGAGCGCGCCGGCGAGGCAACCCAGAGGCAAGAGCAAGGCAGGGGGCAGCCGGCCGGGCGCATGCCCAGCGAGGACTACCTGGAACAGAAGCAGCGCGAGCTGGCCTCCGAGGCTTGCACCGGCTGTGGTGCCGAGCACGGATGGGCTCGCCAGTGGGTTGCGGAATAGACCCTGGACGAGCACACCGCCGACTGCGAGTGCTGCGCCCGTGAGAAATGCCGCCGCGATGCGCACGGCGCGCAGCGAGAGCAGTGTGTCGCGCAGCTGTGGGTCGTGCAGGTCGCCGTGTCCCAGCGCGAGCGCAGCGAACGCGACGCTCACGGTCCCCAGGCAGAGCACGAGGTACGTGCGGCGCGTGCGCCGGCTGTCGTCTTTGGCGCCGTGCGAGAGCAGGTCTGGAGCTTCGGTCGACATGGCGGGGGAGGGCATGGCGTGCGCGTCGGGCGCGTGTGCGGGGCGTGACGGGCCGGCCAGCATAGCATCGCAGGCGCGCTCGGGTGCAGCGGCGCGCTCGGTCTGATGTGCCGACCGGCCGTGAGGTGTTGCGGGGCGCGAGCCTAGCCCGAGCCTAGCCCGTGGAATCCTGGGGTGCCTTGCGCACGAAGCCGGACGCAGGCGCAGCCGAGCTGATCCGGCGCTGGAGCAGCGGATGCGAGCTGCGGGTCGCGGTGGCCGCTGCCGAGGGCGACGGTGCGGCCTGCGTGACTCGCGTCGGGAAGCTGAGCCAGCAGCGCTTGCGCTGGAACGGGTAGGTCGGCAGAGCCAGCTTGTTACGCGTGTAGGGTGCGTCGAAGGCCTGCCAGTCGATGTCCACACCGTGCACGTAGAGCTGCGCGACGGCTTGCAGCAGCGCAGCGTATTCGCGTTCGGGCTCACCGAGCATGCACAGCCAGTCGGCCTTGGGCTCGGACCGAGCGTCGGGCGTGGCCTGATGGAGCGCTGCGCCGATCTCGAGGCACAGCGTGGGCTGCTGCCGCGACAGCGCTGCAAACCCATCCTCGGGATGGTGTGTGTGATAGAGGTGCTGCAGCCAGTGCGCAGGATCCACCGCTTCGCCTGGTTCGAACGCGCGGCCGAGCGAGCCCGCCACGAACGGGATCCGGGTCGGGTGATGTTGGACGCGTTGCAGCTGCGCCTTGTACTCCTGCACGGTCAGGCCGATCGTCGCACCCGGCTGCAGACTCGGCAGGAGCCGTGCGCGCTGCGCGGCGAGCACGAGTGCGTCTGACCAGCTCAGCAGGCCGGCCGTGCACGCCGCCCCCAGCTCACCGATCCCTTGGCCGAGCACGACGGCGGGCGTCACGCCCCAGCTCTCGAGCAGCGCAACCAGCGCGTACTGAAGCGAGAGCCGCACGACATCGAGTTGAGCTTCGGGCAGTGCGTTGAACTCGGCCGCGTCCGGCGTCCACAGCATCGGTGCCAGGGCCGATAGCGACTGGCCTGCGAGCAGCTGTTCAGCCGTTGCGAGCGCGGAGTGAAAGACAGGTTCTGTCGCGTGCAATTGCGTAGCGCAGCCCGCGTGCACGGGGCTCTGCCCGAAGATCATGGCGAGCCGCAACTGCCCGAGCGCCACGCTCTGCGGCCTTGGCCGATCAGCGAAACGTGCCAGCTCGCCGCGTAGCTCTGCGCTCGTGCCGGCCACGAACGCCGCGCGGTATTTGAAGTGAGCGCGCCCGGTGTTGGCTGTGAAAGTCACGTCCCCGAGCGGCTCGTGGGCGGCAGCCCTGGCATGCCGCACAACCAGCTGTCGCAGCGCCTGCGGGTCGCGAGCTGACAGCGCCAGCACGTGTAGCGGTCGATCGAGTTGTTGTTGCGGTGCGGGCGCAGCCGGGGGCTCTCCCAGGATCACGTGCGCGTTGGTGCCGCCGAAACCAAACGCGCTCACGCCTGCGCGCCGCGCTCGGGCACCGCGGGGCCACGGCGTGGCGACGGTCGGGATGGACAGCGGCGCTCGGTCGATGGCGATGTCCGGATGCACGTCGTACAGGTGCAGGTGCGGCGGTATTTCCTGGTGCGTGAGCGCCAGCGCGGTCTTGATCACGGAAGCCATACCCGAGGCCGCTTCGAGGTGTCCCAGGTTCGTCTTGACTGAACCCACCAGACACGGGTTGTGCGGGGAGCGCTCGCGCATCACTGCGCCCAGCGCTCGTAGCTCGACGAGATCGGCGAGTGGAGCGCCCACGCCGTGCGCCTCGACGTAGTCGAGATCCTGCGCCGTGAGCTGCGCCTCGCTCAGTGCGCGTCGCAGCAAGCGTTCCTGGGCTGGGCCACTGGGGGCCATCAGTCCGTTGCTCGTGCCGCTGTGGTTCACGGCCGCAGCGAGAACCTCCGCGTAGATCCGGTCGCCGTCGGCGACCGCGCGCGACATGCGCTTGAGCACCACCACACCACAGCCCTCGCTGCGCACGAAGCCGTCGGCCTTGGCATCGAAGGTCTTGCAGCGGCCGTCGGCCGCGAGCGCGCGCGCATTCGCGAAGAACACTCCGGGCTCGGGCGCGAGCACGGCGTTCACGCCGCCGACGATGGCCAACGTGCTCTCGCCCCGCAGCAGGCTGTCGCGCGCGGCTTGCAGCGCGACCAGCGCCGAGGAGCACGCCGTGTCGAACGACAGGCTCGGGCCCTTGAGGTCCAGGAGGTACGAGACGCGGTTGGCGATCACAGCACGGGCGTTGCCGGTCCCGTAATCGGCGTCGATCAGCGCGAGCGCGCCCGCGTAGAGCAGCGCGTAGTCGTTCGAGCACGCACCGACGAAGACGCCCGTGTCGCTACCCGAGAGGCGTGGCGGCGCGATCGCGGCGTCTTCCAGCGCCTCCCACACGACCTCGAGGAACAGGCGCTGCTGCGGATCCATGCGCGCCGCTTCGTGCAGAGAGAGCCCGAAGAAAGCAGGGTCGAAGCCGTCGATGTTCTCGACGAAGCCTCCGAAATGGCTGCCCAGCGTGACCGGCGAGCTGCCTGCGCGTGCAGACAGCGCTTCTGCATCCCAGCGCTCCTTTGGCACCTCCGAGATGGCGTCGATGCCGTGGCGCAGCAGCGACCAGAACGCGCGCAGGTCGTTTGCACCCGGGAAACGACAGCCCATGCCCACGATCACTACGCCGTCGTCGTCGGGCCGCTGTGGCCGCGCGGGTTCTTGCGTGTGCGCTGCGCGCAGCGCGGGCGGGTCGCCCAGCGTGGCGAGCGCGCGGGCCAGCCCTGCGATCGTGGGGTTGTCGTAGCTGATGGTCGACGGCAGCTCGTGACCGAGCCACTGCTCGAGCTCTTCGGTCAGCTCGACCGCCGCGAGCGAGTCGACGCCGTAGCGCGCGAGCGGCGCGTGGTCGTCGAGATCTTCCGGCGCAAGCTTGGCGCGTCGTGCGAGCCTGTCGCGCAGAAAACGTGCGATGGCTGGCGCCGTGGCCGCGCGTGGGATCGGCCGCGTCTGGGTTTGCGTGGGCGCGCGTGCGCCCTGCGCGGACGCATCCAAGCGTGCCACCACCTCGAGCGTCCCAGCGTGCAGCGCGTTGGCCGTGGCCTTGCGCTGCAGCTTGCCGCTCGACGTCTTGGGCAAGCTGCCCTTCTTGATCAGGACGATCGACGTGGCCGCCAGCTCGTGCTCCTGCCGGAGCGTTTCGGCGATGCGCGAGAGCAATGCATCAGCGTCTGGCCGCAGGCGGTGGTCGACCTCCTGTACGACGACCAGTTGCTCCGCGCGCTCCACCTCGATGGAGAACGCCGCGCCACAGCCGGCGAGCAACGCCGCGTCGATCGACTGCACGCTGCGTTCGAGGTCGTGTGGATGGTGGTTGCGACCGCGGATGATGATCAGGTCCTTCAGACGGCCGGCAACGAACAGCTCACCGTCGAGCAGGAAGCCGAGATCTCCGGTGCGCAAGAACGGCCCGGCGTCGCTGCCGTGCAGGCGTGCGTGGAACGTGAGCTCGGTCTGCTCCGGATTTTGGAAGTAGCCGGACGCCACCGATGGGCTTCTGACCCAGATCTCGCCAACCTGACCTTCCGGCAACGCTGTGCAGCTCTCGCTGTCCGCGATGACGATTTGTTCTCCGGGCAAGCTGCGCCCGCAGCTCACCAGCCGCCGCCGTGGGTTGCTGTCGTCGCTCGCGAGCACAGCGCGTTGGCCAAGCAGCTGCGCAGCGCAGAAGTCCCGCACGATCGGTGGGGCACCGGCCGTGCCACCGGAGATCATCAGCGTCGCCTCCGCCATGCCGTAGCACGGGTAGAACGCGCTGCGGCGGAAGCCATGCGGAGCAAACGCTTCGGTGAACCGGTCGAGCGTCTCCGGATTGATGGGCTCGGCGCCCGTGCAGACCAGACGCAGAGCCGACAGGTCGAGCCCTTCACGCTGCGCCGCGGGGATGCGACGCACGCACAGATCGAACGCGAAATTGGGCGCCATGCTCACGCTGACATCCAGTGCCTGCATCGTCTTGAGCCAGCGGAGCGGGCGCCGGATAAAGGCGTCCGGCGGCATGATGATGCAGCGCGCCCCGACGTAGAGGGGCTGCAGGATCCCGCCCATCAGACCCATGTCGTGGTAGGGCGGAAGCCACGTCATGATCACGTCTGCGGCGCAGGTCTCGGTGGCCGCTTGAATCATGGCTTGGTTCGCGGCCACCTGCTGGTGCGAGATGGCGACGCCCTTGGGTGTCGACGTGGAGCCCGACGTGTACTGAAGCAAGCAGGTCGCCGTCGGGTCCGCGGCCGGCGCTTGCCAGCTCTCTGCGGTCGCAAGCTCGAGCGTGTCGCTCGTTAGCAGCTCGAGCGTCGAAGACTCCGGTGCTGATAGCTCGCTCGTGGTGAGCGCGACGCGCGCGCCCGCATCCTGCGCGATGCCCAAAAGTCGCGCGGCCGCACGCGAGAGCGTGGCGCGCGAGGCAGGGTAGGCAGGGACCGCTGTGGCCCCTGCATACCAGCACGCCAGAAGACCGCAGACGTACTCGATCCCGGCCGGGTACAGCAACAACACTGGCTGGCCGGCCAGGCCTCTTCGCGCGAGCTCCTGCGCGAGCGCGCGTGCTCGTCGCTGCAGCTGTCCGAAGGTGATCGAGCTGTGGGTCCCGCTCTCGTCACGCAGATAGGTGAAAGCCACCGCAGCTGCGCGTTCAGCGGCGTGCCGTTCCAGCTGCTCGAGGAGCAACGCTGGCTGCCGATTCGTCGACGACTCGGTCATGTACATCTACTGCGACGGCTGCCATCCGGGCCGGCCTGTCGCGCAGCATACCCAAAGCGCGCGAGCCCGTGGGACACTTCGTCGTGATGGCGCGCGTCCACGGCGGGCATCACCTGGCCGACACACAACCGTCGAGTTTACAGGCCTGCATTGGCTATGCAAAAGACTCCACTTGCGATATTGCAAGCGCCGCAGCATGTTGTGAGCGGCTTGGGGGAGGCGGAGTACTTATGCCTAACCCACTGTTCGAACTCGACTTCGTGCCCGGAGCCGGACCTGGGGTGCTCGACCACAGTCGAGTCTGCGGCCGTCCGGTCCTATCGCTGGGCACTGGTCTCGAGCTGGTGCTCGGCGCGCTTCAGCTGAGCACCGAGGTTCGAGAGCTGCGGCTGCGGCATGTGCGCGTGCTCGGGCCCGTGGTGCTCGATGCGCCTTGCACGTTGCGGGTCGCGTTGCTGCCCGACGAACGCCGTTTCGTGGTGAGTTGCCTGCGCCCGGCAAGCGCGCAGGACCCGAACGTCCTCGAACAGGTCTACCTGCTCGGCGACTTCGAGCTGACGCCCGGCGTCGCAGAGCTGCCGCTCGATGCTGGAGGGCAGAGCCCGGGCTCGTTGCGCGTACCCGTGGAGTTGACGCCGGAGCGCGAGCAGGAGCAGGGCTACGTCGTTCACCCATGGGTCCTCGACGCCTGCATCGAAACGTTGCAAGCGGTCGCCGCCAGGCAGAGCCCATCACCACACGAGGGCATGCGTACCTGCATCGTTCACGTCGAGAGCCTGCGGGTGGGCCAAGCCGGCAAGCCTGCACACAGCGCCGCGTGGCCAACCACGAGCGCACCCACCACGACGAGCGCCGCGGCCTTGCTGGATGCCGACGGTGAGGTGCTGATAGCGCTGGACGGCGTGCTTTGTCTCGCCTGCACGAACGTCGAGCACGAGACGATCGAGCGTGCCACGCATCACCTGACCGCCCTGGCGAGCGACGTCTTCGTAGGCCGCACGCTCCGACCCGACGACAATCTGGTCGAGCAAGGCGTCAGCTCGCTCGACCTCGTGCGCTTTCTGAACGCGGTGCAGGCCGAGCTCGGGGTGTCGCTCGAGCTGAAGCACGCGCTGCAGGCGCCGAGTCTGCGCGCCATGGCACAGCTGTACACGGCGCCGGCCGGTGAGCAGCCGTATGAAGTAGAGTCTTCGCTGCAGAGCGTGCCCGACCTCGGCCCGGAGCGAGGCGGGCAGGCATCGTTCGGCCAGGAGCAGCTGTGGGTGCTCGAGCGCGTGGGCGATCTGGGCCCTGCGTATCACGAGGCTGTCGCGCTGTGCTTGCCGCTCGGCTTCGACCTCGCTGCTCTCAAGCGGTCGTTGCAGCTGCTCGCGGACCGTCACGACGCACTGCGCAGCTTCTTCAGCTCCGACGCGGGTGGCGTGCGGCTTGGCTTCGACCCCGAGTTGCCGGTCCTGCTCGAATGCCTGCCCGCGGACCAAGTCGGCGACCGCGAGCGTGACGCTTCGATCGACGCGCTGTGTCGAACGCTCTGCCGGCGGCCCTACGACCTCACGCGTGGGCCGTTGTGGCGGGTCACGCTGATCCCCACCGCCGGCTCGACGTGGGTGCTGTTCGAGGCCCATCACGCCGTGGTCGATGGTTGGTCCTTCGAGCGCGTGCTCTTGCCCGAGCTCGCCCAGATCTACAGCTCGGTCGTGTCGGGCGTCGCATGCCTTCTGCCCGCGGTCAGGCCGTACCAGGCCTTCGTGAGTCGTGAGCGCCAACAGCTGCACAAGCGCCAGGCGAGCGGCGAGCTCGCGTGGTGGCGCGCGAAGTTGCAAGACGTTCCAGCCTTGCTCGCGCTGCCTCTCGACATGCCCCGTCCAGCACGCATCGCCTACGCAGGGCGAGTTGTGGCCGTGCCGCTGCCGAAAGCTCTGATGCAGTCCGTGACGGGCTTGGCGCGGCAAGAGGGCGCGACGCTCTTTGCCACGCTACTCGCCGGCTACCAGCTACTGCTCTGCCGGTACGCACGCCAGTCGCGCTTTTGCGTGGGCGTGGTCACGGCCAACCGCGGGGTCGCCAGTCACGAGTCCATCGTGGGCCTGTGCGCGAACATGCTGCCGCTGCGAGCTGATGTGGGTCCGGACGATCGGGTCAGCGAGCTGATCGAGCGAGTGAATGTCCGCGTTCACGAGCTGCTCGAGCGTCAGAGCGACCCATTCTCGGCCGTCGTCACTGAGTGTGCGGTGAGTCGAGACCCGCGCTACTCGCCCTTGGTGCAGGTGATTTTCGCGCTCGAACAGGAACCGGACGCACTGGCCTTCGGCAATGCGCAGGCACGCATGCTGCCGGTGCACAGTGGCAGCTCGAAGTTCGACCTGACGCTGGCCGTGCGCCTCGCCAGCGATGGCTCCGCGACGGCGAGCTTCGAGTATCGCACCGACCTCTTTCACGATGCGACAGTCACGAGCATGGGCCAGTCTCTCGCGCGCGTTTTGCAGTCGATGGTCCAGCAGCGCGACGGCCAGGTGCGCGACGTCGCGTTGACCGGCGGCGCCAGCGATGCACAGCTGGCCGCGCTGAGCCACGGCCCGAGCACGCCGCTCGCCGAGCGCCACATCCACCAGCTCTTCGAGGCGCAGGCCGCGCGTACGCCCGAGCAACTCGCGTTTGCGTGCGGCGCACGGACATTGACTTACGCGCAGCTGAATGCTCGCTCGAACCGCCTCGCGCACTGGCTCGTGCGACATGGCGTCGAGCGCGACGTGCGCGTCGGCGTGAGCCTGTCGAGGACCCTCGACTTGCCTGTCGTGCTGCTCGGGATCTTGAAGTCAGGTGGCGCCTACGTGCCGCTCGATCCGGCGCTGCCTGCTGCGCGCCGCCAGTTCATCGAGCGCGATGCGGCGGTGGCGTTCGTCGTGGTGGACGAAGCCAACGACGCTCCGCCGTCGGCGGGCGTTGCGCCACGCGTGCGCTGCGAAGCGGTGACCGTCGACGCCGACCTGCCCACGCACGACCTGCACCTGCCCGTGCCGAGCAACTCGCTCGCGTACGTGATCTACACGTCGGGCTCCACCGGGCAGCCCAAGGGCGTGATGGTCGAGCACGGCAATGTCGACAACTTCGTGGCCGCCATGAGCCGCGTGATCGACCTCTCGCCAAGAAGCGCCTGGCTCGCCGTGAGCGCGGCCTCGTTCGACATCTCGGTGCTCGAGCTACTGTGGACGAGCGCGATGGGCATGCCCGTCGTGCTGGACCCGGGGCTCGCGCACTGGGCGGCTGGTCAGGCCGCGCCCCACGGGCCTCGGGGGCAGCCCATCACGCACCTGCAGTGCACGCCCTCGGGCCTGCGCGTGCTGCTCGCGCAAGCCGCGGGCCGCGCGCTGCTGGCTGGCCTGCAACACTTGCTGATCGGCGGTGAGGCGCTACCTGCCGAGCTGGCCCGTCGCGCGCGCGAGCTGGTGCGCGGTCGTATCACCAACATGTACGGGCCGACCGAGACCACGGTATGGTCGTCTTGCTTCGAGCTGGGCGAGTCCGAAGAATGCGTGCCGATCGGTCACCCGATCTCGAACACCGTGCTGGCTGTGGTGGACGAGCACGGCCGTCTGCAGCCGCGTGGCGCGATCGGGGAGTTGTGGATCGGTGGCGCGGGCGTCGCTCGCGGTTACGTCGACAGGCCGCAGCTGGACGCCGAGCGCTTCGTTTCGGGCGTGCCGCTCGGCGAGCCAGCGCTGCGCATGTACCGCACCGGTGATCTGGTCAGGCAGCGCAGCGACGCAGCCTTCGAGTTCCTTGGCCGCATCGACACCCAGGTGAAGGTTCGTGGCCACCGCGTGGAATTGGGCGAGATCGAAGTCGCGCTCGGCCAGCACGCCGGGCTCGAGGATTGCTGCGTCGTGCTGCACGAAGGCCATGGGGATGCCGCGCGCTTGGTCGCCTACGTGGTGCCGGTCGGCGACGCCCCGGTCGAGCCCCGCGAGCTCTTGGCCCATCTCGTCGAGCGCGTGCCGAGCTACATGTTGCCCGAGGTGTTCGTCGCCCTGGCTCGGCTGCCTCTGAACGTCAACGGCAAGCTGGATCGGCAGGCACTGCCCGAGCCGCCCGCCGCCATCAGCAGCGAGTCCGAATGCGTCGCACCCACCAGCGAGCTGGAGCACACGCTGGCGGCCGTCTGGCGCGAGGTCTTCGGACGCGCAACGCTCAGCGTCACGCGCGACTTCTTCGCCGACGGCGGCGATTCCTTGCTCGGTGTTCGGCTCGCTGATGCGGCCGCTGCACGTGGTCTGCCCATCTCGGTGCGCGACCTCTTCGTCCACCGCACGATCCGTGACTTGGCGGCGTTCCTGGAGCGCGATGCAACACGCGCCGACGCGACGAACCTCGCAGCCGAAGTGGAGCTCTCGCAGGACACCTGCAGTAAGCTGCAACTGACGTCGCCCGTCGCCGCTCGGGAGGGCGTGTTCATGACCGGCGCGACCGGCTTCCTCGGCGCATTCTTGCTCGACGAGCTCACGCGCGATTCGACACAGACGATCCACTGCCTGGTGCGCGCGGCCTCGCAGTCCGAGGCTCTGCAGCGCTTGCGCGACAACCTTGCCGGTTACGGTCTGGACCCCGAACGCGTGTTACGCCATGTGCGGGTGGTGACCGGCGCGCTCGACGCGCCGACGCTCGGGCTGAGCACGCAGCGCTACGCGCAGCTCGCCTCCGAGTGCGGGGTGGTGCTGCACAACGCGGCCGAGGTGAACTTCGTCTACCCGTACGAACGGCTGCGCCCGAGCAACGTCGATGGCACGCGTGCCGTGATCGATTTCGCCGCCACAGGCCGCCGCAAAGAGCTCCACTTCGTGTCCACGATTGCCGTCGCGCCCGCCGGCTTGCGCGCGTCGTTCGGCGCCCCGGTGTCGGAGCACGCGCCGCTCGATGATTGGTCGGCGCTCGAGGACGGCTACTCGCAGTCCAAGTGGGTTGCGGAGCAACTCGTCCGTCTCGCGGCCCGCGCTGGGCTGCCCGTTGCGATCTACCGTCCAGGCCGCATCCTCGGGCACTCGGTGACCGGCTTCGTTCCCCAGGATGACGCCATCGTTCGCGCGATCGCATCGATCGTGCAGCTGGGCTGCGGCTTCAGTAGCCGCGGGCTGGCGTTGCACGATCTCTGTCAGGTGGACGTCGTCGCGCGAGCCATCAAGTCGCTGCTCCACAGCGGCGCCGGCGTCGATACCACGTTGCACCTGACAAACCCGCAGCCTGTGGCAGTCGCCACCTTCTACGACTGGCTGCGCGCGTTCGGCTACGCGGTGACCGAGCTCCGCTACCCGGCGTGGCGCGAGCTGATCCGAGAAGCCGGGTCAGCGACCCCCTTCTACGCGTTGCTCCAGTACATGCCCACGGCGAGCGCCGAAGCTCGCCTGCAACCGCAGGTACGCTGCGAGCACTCGACGGCCGTTTTGCGAGCGCATGGTGTGTCCTGGCCGCCGTTCGAGGCTGCAACGCTGCACGCGATGTTGCGTAGACTGATCGAGGCAGGCCTGATCGCGGCGCCCTCGCAGCCGGGCCTTGCCCAGAGTGCTACGGCCTGCTGAACGCTGCACTGGCTCGCGCACCTGGCGTCAGTGCGAGGCAGGCTTGCTCGGGATCCACAGCGCGACCCAGCTCTCCGGCGCGCGCACGCCTTGCCGCACGAGCTCGCTCGTCACCCGGTCCAACTCGGCGCGCTGACCACGCGGTGGTGCGAGCGCGGCCCGCCTGTGCATCGCGTAGAGAATGCCGTGATCGACTTGGTTGACCTCGAAGTGCTCGATGGCCTGCGTCAAGTAGTCGCAGGCCGCTGGGATCTCACCGTCGATCTCCGCCAGCCCGGCCAGCACGAGCTTGCCGTAGCCTGCGTAGCCGCACTCGTGTGCGATCGCGGCCCGTGCGCGCGCGATCGCGAGCGTCCGCAGGGACGTTGCGCCGGTCTGTGCATACAGCGCCGCAGCGCAGCGCGCGTAGTACCAGTTGGCGCTCGCCACCAGCGTCCGGCACTGACTGAGAAAGGAGCGCCGAAAGATCGGCCAGCCGCGGCTGATCTCCGCGAGCGCTGCCTCGGCGTTGCCCACGTAGAGGTGCGCGTCGATGCTGCGCGCCATGGCCAGATAGTGCGAGGTGGTGAAGCCGTCGCTCAGCCCAGTCTTGTAGGCGTCCACGAAGGCGCTCGCGCTGCGTGGATCGTCGGCGACCAGATGTGCAAACGGCGCTGCGAGCAAGAGCAGTCTGAGTGAGCTGTGATCATCGCGGTCGATGGCCTCGCGCGTCAGGCGCAGCGCTTCGTGTGACAGCTCGCGCAGGTCACCGGTGAACTCGAGCGCGGTGAAGCGCAAGAGCGCGGTCCAGCTGCGCTCCCAGTATGCCCCACGGCACTGGTCACGGAAGATCGCCTCGGCCTCGCGTGCGGGGGCCAGCGCATCCCGGAAGCGGCTGCGGTCGAAGATCAAGCGCGACGCTTCCACCATCGACAAGAGGCCGCGGGCATAGGCCGGGTCGCTGGCGTGCTGCGCCAGCTCGGCCGCATGACGCAGCGCCAGCTCGGCGTTGCGTGTCGAGCGTCGGTTTCCGGGCATCGACTGGTGGAAGGCTTCCCACACCAGCCCCTGCAAGATCCGCTGCGGATCACCCACCGCGATGGCGTGGCGCAAGAAGCTGGTCTGGAACAGCGCGCCGGTGAGGTTGTCCTGCACACCGAGCTCCTGGAAGAGCGCAGCCAGCGTCTCCATCCGCTCGCGCTGCACGTCGTCCGTGCTGCTCGGAGACGTGGCGCGCGGTTCCCGTTCCAGCTGTCGAAGGTTGAGCAGCGAGCGGTTCCAGAAATACGAGGTGAGGGCGGCCGTCTTGGAGGTCGGGTAGCTCAGTCCGACCTCGGCGAACAGGCTCTTGGCGAGGCCGAGGCCTTGTTCGGTCCGGCCGCTACGGAGCAACTGTTGCGCCGCCTTGCGCTTCAACACCCGGGCCTCGGCGCCCTGCAGGTTTTCGGCCGCGGTCAGGAAGGCTTGCGCCGCCTGTGCACCGCGCCCCGCGTTGGCGAGCGCTTCACCCAGCTGCCTGTGTAGCTCACAACGCTGCTGTGCGTCGCCGGGCGGCAGCAAGTCGATGGCCTTGCGGTAGAGTTCTGAAGCGCGGTCGAAAGCGAGTTGGGCTGCCGCGGTCTGTGCGGCCTGCAGCGCCGTGCCGCCTGCGCGCACGCCTTCACCGGCCTCCGAGTAGTGCACCACGAGTTGCTCCGGTTCGCCCACGCCCCAGGTTTCGCTGGCGCGTGCGATCGCTGCGTGGATCTCGCGCGAGCGGTCCTTGGACAGCGCGGCCGTGACTGCCTCGCGCACTCGATCATGATAGGTCTCGGCGTAATCGGTTTGACGCGTTCCGCGGGTACGGATCAGCCGCGCCGCCCGCAGCGCGAGCATGGCTCGACGGTCGCTCGGTGGCAGGCCCGCCGCCTCGAGCGCGACTCCTTGCTCGATCGGTCGCGCGGCCACGCTCAGTACCTGCAAGACGCGCTGAGCCTCCAGCGACATCGCTCCCACGCGCGCCGCAAGCACGGTGTCCAGCGACACCGATTCCAGCGCCGACGGTAGCGTGTGAACCTGCGTCTTCACGTGTTCGGCGAGCTCGCCGATGAAGAACGGCACGCCATCCGACTCCGCCGCCACCGCGCGCGCGAAAAGTGCGTTGGCCAGTGGAAAGCCGCGCAGCAGCTCGTGGGTGAGTGCCTCGGCTTCTTCCTCGGTCAGCGCGTCCACAGCGAGCTGGTCGACATGCGGTCCGCCCGCTCGCTCCGCGTCCTCGCCCAGAATATGGCGCAGAAACGGGCTGGTGAAGGCTTCGTCTCGCCGATAGGTGCCGATGAACAGGATCGGTGGCGCATCCGGCGTTCGCAGGATGTGGCTGAGCAGCCGCGCGCTGTCCATGTCGCCCCACTGCAGGTCGTCGATCGTGATTACCAGAGGGTGCCAGTCGGACAGACGTAGCAAGAGGTCTCTGAGCGCGCCGAATGCCTGGTTGCGCAGCTCGCGCTGATCGTCGGTCTGATGGATCGGCAGGTGCGCGCCGGCCACCGCCTTCACGCGCTTGAGCACGGGGAAGAGGCGCGCCAGGGCATGGACGTTGCGCGGCAAAAGCTGCGTCGCTTCGTCCATCGGCAGGCGCATCATGTAGCGCCCGAGCGCGTCGACGATGTCGTCGAAGGCCTTGTACGGCACGCTCTCGCGTTCGTAGCAGCGGCCACGCAACACCACGGCTTCTTCGTTCTTGATCAGCTCATTCGCGAAGCAGCGCACCAGCGCGGTCTTGCCGATGCCGGAGTTGCCATGCACCAGCACGGTCGCCGGTTGTCCGTTGCTCGCCTGCTCGAACGCGCGGCGCAGCATCGACAAGTGGCGCTCGCGACCGATGAAGATCTCGCCGTAGGAGACTGGCGGGTTGTTCGCCTGCGCGTTGTAGGAGGCCGCTGGGTGCGAACCACCCGCCAGAAAGCGCTGGATCTCCGTGCCGTGCGGTCGCTTCTGTGGATCGCGGCGCAAGAGGCTGCGGCACAGCTGATCCAGATCGTCCGGGACGCCATCCAGCAAATCTGACGGCGGAATCGGCTCGCTCTCCTCCTTGGCTTTCAGGATCTGCAAGACGGTGCCGTCGAACGGCAGCTGTCCGGTGAGCACTTCGTAGAGCATCGCGCCCACGCTGTACCAGTCGCTCGCGGTGGTGACCGGTTCGCCGGTCGCTTGTTCCGGGGACATGTACGCCGGCGTTCCGAACACGCAGCCACCGATCGTGCGCTCGGCATCGCGCGCGTCCGGGTCGAAGTGCGGCAGGCTGCTGACCAGGCCGAAGTCGAGCACCACGACGCGGCCTGCCGGTGTGACCAGCACGTTGGACGGCTTGATGTCGCGGTGCAGCTTGCCTGCCGCGTGCAGCGCCGAGATGGCATCGACCAGTTGCCGCAGCGAGCTGCGCAGGCGCTGTACGTTGCAGCTGACGCGAGGCAGCGGAAACTCGCTGCCGATGGCGCGTTGGCTGAGCGTGACCGAGGCGTCGTGCAGAATCCGACCGCGTCCGGGAAGGGTCGTCTGGGCGGTGCGGTCCACCGGTCGACTGGCACGAGCCTCGAGCGAGACGTACTCGTCGAAGCTCTTGCCGTCGACCAACTCCATCGTGAAGAACCACTTGTCGCCGTCGAAGCACAGCTCGTGGAGCGAGACCAGGTTCGGGTGGCTCACGTCCGCCAGCTGGCGGAACTCGTTCTTGAGCCGATAGATGTTGAGCGCGTCGGTGGTGTTGAGCGCCTTGAGCGCGACCCGGGTGTTCCGCTCGAGGTCATGCGCCTGGTAAACGACGCCCATGCCACCGTGGCCGAGCTCACGCTCGATCACATAGCGACTGGAACCGTGGGTAGGGGCCGTTTCGTTTTCCACGACCGTGGGCCAACTTTGAGAGTGCTTATTTTCAACAAGAGTGTACGGCTGGTCAATATGCTGTTACGGGCTTTTTACGATCATAGTGCCATCAGGTCATTGAGCTGGAACAGCCAACGATAACCGAGAGTTGGCTGTTCTCCGTCGGTGGGAAAGCCCTGAGCATCCTGTGGATAGGTCGCGCGCAACCGCGTCCGTCGCGCGAATGCAGGGTGGCTGCGCGCTGCGCGGCCCACGAAGTGGCTGCCCCCCGCGCAGCAGGGCGGCCAGCGGCGCGCAGTCCGCGGCGGAGCGCGCCCGCACGGGCCGGCGTTGCTTAAGCGCAATGCGCCGTCTAGACATGGAGACTCGAGCCTTTGCGCATGACCGAGACCCAGCTGCAGCCGACCGCCGAGGGCAACCTCACCGAGACGCCATTCGCGCACCTGGTGCTGTACCTCTACCAACACCGCTCGAGCGGAACGCTGATCGTCACCGAGCCAGCGATGGCGAGCGAGCTGGTACGCGTGCTGTTCCAGCGCGGTCGCGGCATCGCAGCGCGTGTGCCTGCGCCCGCCGAGTCGCTCGAGCCAGCGCTGCTGCGCCTGTGCGCTGTGCGCGACGCCGCGTTCTCGTTCTACGAAGACGACCTGGTCGGTAGCGGCACCGAGGTGCTGACCGGCATGTTCGATCCATATGCCTTCGTGGCGGCCTCGGTGCGAACGCATCCGCGCGCCGACGCGATCGAGGGCGTACTTTCACGCTACGGTGAGTCGTCGCTGCGTCTGCAGCCCGGCGTCGACATCTCGCGCTTCAGGCTCACCGGCGACGAGGCCAAGCTGGTCGAGGTGCTGCGCGCCGAGCCGATCTCCGTGCGCGAGCTGTGTCTGTTGAGCGAGCTGCCGACCGAAGCCGCGCGGCGGCTCATCTACGTGCTCATCGTCACCAAGGCGGTGGCTCCCTACGAGCGCCCGCCGGACGCCGCGCCGACATCTCCCGCGCCGCGCTCGGGGGCAACCTCGCCCGGCACCGTGAGCGCCGCGCCGCCGAGCGCGACGCCCTCTGCGCCACCCGCTCAGCCGACGGAAGCCGAGCGTCGGCCGTCGGTGCTGTCCATACCACAGCCGGCTGCCACCGGGAGCTCGTGGCAGACGATCGCCGCGCGGGTTGGCGCCGCTGCTTCGCTGCGCCCGCCGACGGTTTCGCCCACGAGCATCACGACAAAGTCCACCCCGGCCACGCCGCGTCCGAGCATGGCGCCGGTCGAGGTGCTCGATCTCGCCGGCAAGGTGAAGCGCGTCGAGCAGCTGTGTCAGCGCCGCTCATTCGATGAAGCTTTGCCGATCATCCGTGCCGTGTGCGCCGAGGCGCCCAACCAGGCCAAGCACCAGGGCTTGCTCGCGCTGGTCATGCTCTCCCGCACCACCGACACCACGGCGGTGTCGAAAGAAATCGTCGAGACCGTCAACCATGCGCTGCGCCTCGACGAGGACGAGCCCAACGCGCTCTACGCCAAGGCGCTGTGTTACAAGCGCGGTGGCAAGGAGCGCGAAGCCGTGCACTATTTCAAGCGCACCGTGGCCGTCGACCCCACCAACATTGATGCCGCACGCGAAGTGCGCTTGTTCTCGATGCGCACGCAGGACGACAAGAAGACCAAGCGTTAGGCCTGCACCAGCGCTTGGCGTGCAGCTCGCGGCGCTGTGTCACAGCGCGACGGCGCAAGACCAGCGCGTCGCACGGCGGCGGTGAGCCAGGACACGAACAGCGTCGCAGCTTTGTGATTGCCGGGTCGCTGCCGGGTGGCTGTCGGTGCCGTCGTGGCTGGCGTAAGCCGACAGTCCGGAGGCTTGGCCGTTAGTCAGCACGCCGAAGCACGCAAACGCGACCACGTTGTGCGGCTTGTAGCCCGCGAGCCAGCCGTCGCTGGCCACGACCCAGTGGTTGAAGCTGCGTGCGAGGACGCCCGCGTCGCGGAACCGCTCGGCTTCGGTCGGGTTGCCCTGCGCGGCAGGCAGTGTGCCGTCCAGCGCGCAGCCAGCATAGGCGAGCCTCGCCCGGCGGCAAGGCAGTGGCGATCGCCCCGCGGCGTGGGGTCGGCTGTCGGCACGCCACCCTCGCGTCCTGCGCTACTGCTGAAAATTGCTGGTCATTCTGCGCAGCAGCCGGGCTTTCGAACACCGCGACGTAGCCTGAGCAGGCAAAACGGGTCACAATCTTCTTCCATCTTGATGCGGTGCTCCTATTCTTAGGCGGCGATGGCGACCAGGCGTCGCCTGGCCATCCGGGGATGGGACGGCGGCCAAAAACCGCCCGGTCCGTGGAAGTATGCCGCGCGTCGTTGCGTTTCGTACGAGCGCAGCCGCGTTCGCGGTTGGGGGGCACTGAAACCGATGCGCCAGCTAAGCTCCCTCGGGGGCCGTAATCTGCTTAACTCCGGAACACAGAATCAGCGCTTGGACTCCACCGCCTTCACTCCGCGCTTCACGAACCTCGTCGAGCTCTTTGCGCACGCGGTGGAGACGTATTCGGATCGGCAAGCGTTTGGCACGCTCAAGGGCAAGGAATGGTCCTGGACGACCTACGCCGAGCTCGGCGCCATGGTCGACCTCTTCCGCGCCGGCCTCGCGGTGCTGGGCGTCGGTCGCGGCGATCGCGTGGCGGTCGTCGCCGACAACCGCATCGAATGGGTGGTGGCGGCACAGGCCGCGTTCCAGCGGCGCGCCATCCACGTGCCCATGTTCGAGGCGCAGCACGACGACGAGCTGAAGTACATCCTGTCCGATGCGGGCGCCAAGGTGTGTCTCGTGGCCAATGCGTCGGTCGCCGCGCGCGTCGGCTCGTTGCGTGAAGACCTGCTCGACCTGCAGCACATCGTGAACATGGAGGGCTCCCCGGACGACCCCTCGTCGTTTGCCGCGGTGTGCGCACAGGGCGCGGAGCGGGCGATCACGGCGCGCACGCCGAGCCCGAGCGACGTCGCCACCATCATATACACCTCCGGCACCACCGGCGAGCCCAAGGGCGTGCGCCTCACGCACGCCAACCTCGCGAGCAACGCATCCGCGCTCAGTCAGATGCGCGACTACGGCCCCGACCCGCGCTGCATGGCGTTCTTGCCGTGGGCGCACGTATTCGGCGGTTGCGTCGAGCTGAATGTCGGCCTGATCGTCGGTGCCACCATCGCCATCTGCAAGAACGCCGACCAGCTGTTCGAGGACATGCCGCGCGTGCGCCCGACCACGCTCTACGCGGTTCCTCGGATCTGGCACCAGATCTACAACGACATCCGGCGCGATCTCGCCAAAGAGCCGGAGATGAGTCGCAACATGTTCGAGCAGGGCCTGCGCCTGCGCGCCAAGCAGAAGCGCGGCGACCACCTCAGCCTTTCCGAGAAGATGTTGCTGAACCTTGCCGAGAAGATGGTCATCGGCAAGCTACGCGCGCGGCTCGGCGGTCGGCTGCGTCTGGCATTTTCAGGTGCGGCACCGCTGCCGGCCGAGGTCGCCGAGTTCCTCGACAGCATCGGCATCACCATCCACGAAGGCTACGGCCTCACGGAGTCGAGCGGCTCGTCCACCAGCAATCCCGCGGGTGCACCGCGTTTTGGCACCGTGGGCAAGCCCGTGCTCGGCACGACGATCCGTCTCGACCACGGCGTGCACGGCGAAGACGCGGGGGAGGGTGAGGTCATCATCTACGGCCCGTGCGTGATGGCCGGCTATCACAACCGCCCGGAGGAAACCGCCGCTGCGCTCACGCCCGACGGTGGCTTGCGCACCGGCGACCTCGGAACCATCGACGAGGACGGCTATCTGCGCATCACCGGGCGCTTGAAGGACCTCTACAAGCTCAACAACGGTCGCTACGTGGCGCCCGCTCCACTGCAGGAGAAGCTCAAGCTCAGCCCCTTCATCTCCAACTGCATGATCTACGGGGCCGGTCAGCCCTACAACGTTGCGTTGATCGTGGCCGACGTCCCTGCCTTGACCGCCTACCTCGGTGGCGAGCCACAGCCGGTGCAGGATCTGCTGGCCGATCGCCGCACGCGCCGGCTGTTCGAGGATGAGATCCTCAAGTACAGCAAAGACTTCCGCACCTTCGAGCTGGTCCGCAACTTCTGGCTCGAGCTTTCGCCGTTCACCCGCGAGAACGGCATGCTGACCCAGACCTTCAAGCTCAAGCGCAGTGCGGTGCTCAGGCGCTACGAAGGTCGGCTGCTCTCGCTCTACGGCTGAGCGGAGCGCGTCGCCCGGCCGGCGTGCCACGAGCCTGTCGGAGAAAGCGCTCCCGTCGGTCTTCGGCCGCTTCTCGGACATCTTCTTGTGCGAAATCCTCAAAATACCACGCAGTATTGCTGCGGTTTCGCACAAGAACCTGTCTCGAGAATCGACTCGAAGCCCTCGGTCTGGCTTTCTCCGACAGGCTCCTAGTGCTGGTTCCGGCGTGACGGGCGCACAAGATGGGGCGGGGTCCGCCCCACGACGGCCACGTAGTGAAACGCTCCCACTCGACGGGACGAGCCGCGCTCGGGTAGACTGCTTGTATGGTGCTGTCGATCCCTAAGCCGTCAGGCGTCACTCAGTCGGTTCTGCCCCAAGACCTGGTTGGGTTCGCCGCGAGTCGCTCGCTGGAGGACTTCCTCGCGGCGTACAGCGGCGCGGCGTTCCTGCTGGTCAAGCTCGACGATCCCACCGGTGAGATCGAGGCAGCCCTGCGCAGCGCGGACGTCACACGTGTGAAGCCGAACTTGAACGTGCTGGGCTTCCACACGGTGGTCGCCGATATGTCCACGCACATGCCGGCGGGGACCGGCGCCCAGCTCAGCGTGAACGACATCAGGCGCCGCCTCGCCAAGACGTCGCACTACGCGATCACGCTCGACAAGCGCGTGCACGACGGCACGTACGTCGATCGCATCTCGATCGGTCGCGCGCGCAACAAAGACATCGTCTTGCGGCACCCCTCGGTGTCGAAGTTCCACGCCTGGTTCGAGCGCGACGAAGCGGGCACCTACTACGTCGCCGACGCCGGCAGCAAGAACGGCACGCGCATCAACCAGGACGAAGGCACTCCGCGCGAGCTCACCAAGGTCGCCATCGGGGACACGGTCCGCTTCGGCTCGGTCGAGACCGTGATCTGCGCCTCCGAGACGCTCTGGAAGGCCCTGCGAGACGGGTAGCGCGCGGCGGCAGCCCGTTGTACAAGCGCGCCGTGGCTCAGCTGAGCGTCAACGTGAACAAGGTGGCGACCGTGCGCAATTCGCGCGGTGGCAGCATGCCCAGCGTCTTGCAGGCCGCGCGCGTCTGCCTGGACGCGGGCGCGGCGGGGATCACGGTGCATCCGCGGGCCGACGCCAGGCACATCACCGCGGCTGACGTTCGTGACTTGGCCGGGCTGGTCGCCGAGCGTGCTGCGATGCGCACGCCGGGCCAAGCGGCTGTCGAGCTCAACATCGAAGGCGATCCGCGGCCGGACTGGCTCGCGCTCGTGCACGAGGTGCGGCCGCGTCAGGCCACGCTGGTGCCCGTGCGTCCGCACGAGATCACGAGCGAGGCCGGTTGGCGGCCGGACACCGATCAGGGCGCGTTGGCTGCCACGATCCGAGAGCTGCAGGCGCGGGGCATCCGCGTCAGCGTGTTCGTGGATCCCGTCGCTGAGTCGATCGAGTGGGCCAAGCGCGTAGGTGCCGACCGCGTGGAGCTCTACACGGAGCCGTACTCGCGGGAGTTCGAGCGCGGCGTCGGCCCTGCGCGCGAGAGCTTCGCCCGCTACGCAGTGGCCGCCAAGCTCGCGCACGGTTTGGGGCTGGGAATCAATGCGGGCCACGATCTCGATCTCGACAACCTCCTGCTGTTCCGCGCCCTGCCGCACCTCGACGAGGTCTCGATCGGGCACGCGCTGGTGAGTCGTGCGCTCTTCGTGGGTCTCGACACCGTGGTGCGCGAGTACCTGCGTGTGCTCCACGGTTAGCTGCGCGAGCGCGCTCGATCGGCTTCGGTCGGGTCAGTCGGCCGGCTTGTCAGCCGCTGGGTTTTCGGCGCGCTGGCGCTTGCGGCGGGCCAGCGCTGCGAGTGCGATGATCGCCAGCCCGCTGCCCAGACCTGTCGCGCCGGTGGTCCACGTATCTCTGGAGTGGCCCATCTGGCCCGAGCGTAGCGGCTTCGCATCGCGCTCATTGGCGAAGGGCCCACTGATCGCGAGCGTGAGCCCATCGTGCTGGATGTTCACGAACATGTGCTTGCCGTCAGGCGAGAAGCAGGGACCGGCGAACTCGCTGAGGCTCAAGGCGTTGCGCGCAAAGTCCACGACGCCACCGCCGGGCGTGATACGACGCACGAAATTTCCTTCGAGCCCGTCTTCGGCCACGTACACGTGACCATGGGGCGAGACCGTGAGGTTGTCCGGCATGTCGAGCACGGACGTGTCGCTCGCGTGTGCGACCACCTCGAGCTTGGCCTCCTGCTGTGGGCTGTGGTGCAAGCGAAACACCTGTCCGCGGCCGATGGGCCCGCCGGTGGTGGCACAAATGTACGCATCGGCGCCGGCGAGCCACAGCCCTTCGGTGCGCGCGAAACGGGCCGCGCCGGCAGCGTGCGCCTGCAACCGTACGTTGTCGTCGTGCGGGTCGGCCTCGGGTACGTCGACCCAGTGCACGGCGAGACGCTGCCCTGGTTGCATGTAGCTCGTGTCGAAGCGCTCGGCGTCGTGGATCGCCAGCGCTTGCAGCTTGCCCTCGAACGGCGCGCGCGGATCGTTGGGCAGGAAGCGATAGAACGCGGCGTCGCCCATGTCCTCGGTGAGGTAGGCGATCATGGTGGCCGGATCGACGGTGGCCGCTTCGTGGCGGAAGCGCCCGTACGGCTTGATCGGCCGAGCCGTTGCAACCTGATCGGCGTTCGTTGGGCACAGGAACACGTAGCCGTGGTTGGGAACGAAGATCTCCTCGCACGACAGCCAGCCCCACGGCGATAGACCGCCGGCGCAGTTCCAGTGCGTGCCGGTGAGCACCAGGTTCGAGCGCCGGATCGTCAGCGTTTGCGGATCGAGCAACAGACGCGTGACGCCGCCCGATCCCTCGGGGTCGTACGCTTCGGGCGGCTGCGCCTGGCCATCATGCAGCGGTCCGTGGCCGCGGTCGCCGGGTGTGATCTCGTGGTTGCGCATCAGCGCGAGCTCGCCGCCGGGCAGCGTGAACACGCCCATGGCATCGGGATTGCCAGGCGTGCGGTAGCCGTCACTCATGGGCTCGCCGCTGCGCGACAGAATGCGATACGAGAAGCCGCGCGGGAGATCGATGATTCCGGCCGGATCGCGTACCAACTCGCGGCGGGGCTCATCGGCGGCCGCGGCTCGGCCGGCGCGAACCAGCAGTGGCAGCGCGGCGCCACCGCGCAGAAAGCCTCGTCGATTCACAGGTCGCATGCCGGACGCATCTTACTCCGCTCGGAGGCGCGGGCGAGCGCTCACTGTCCGCGCAGGGGTCGGGTTCGGGTGTGGAACCAGCTGCGGTAGCGCTGCATCCGCGCGCGTTGCTCCTGGGGTGCGGCGCGCTGGCAGCTGGCGGCTTCCGGCGTGCCGGGGGCTGCGCCCCAGCGCGTCTCGGCGCAGTCGTTCGGGTCGTACGCGAGCTCGAAGGCGGCACTTCGCTTCACGACGTCCAGCAGGCTGAGTGTCTGCGTGTTGCCGTCGCTGCGGCTGTAGGTGAAGGAGCGCGCGCCGAGCTCGCGCTCCAGGGCCGCTGTCAGCTCGACCGCCGCCTTGGCCAGGTCGGTGCCGGCGGCCAGCGCGAAGCGCTGCGGTGTGCGCTGCACACGCTCGGGTAGCCGCATCACCGTGTCTATCGCGATCAGCAGGCGCATGTCGCGCGAGGGCGTGGCGTAGTCCTCCCACGCGCCTTCGGTTTCGAAGATGGCGCGGCCCATGGGCATGTCGATCGTGCTGCGCGGGTGCTCGCGGACGTACCGCTCGGCGTTGTCGATCGCCAGCACACGGCGGCGTGCCGCCTCTTCCAGCGCGTCGACCAGACTGTGCATGCGCTCAGCTGGCTCGAGCGGCTGCGGGTTGATCAGCGCATCCATGCGGTCGTAGAAGTCTTCGCGGGTGCCAGCGTATTGCTGCGCGCTCCAGGCTGGGAGCTCGAGTCCGTCGCCTAACGTAGCGTTGTCGGGTGCGCTCAGCGTGTGGGTCTTGCGGTCGTATTCGAGCGGACGGAACCGCTTGAAACCCGCGCCCACACTCTCGGTGCTGGGATCGAAGAGAAACGAGCCTTGCCAGAAGCGACGCCGGCCGATCGTGCCATCGGGCTGGGCTTCGGCGGCCATCATGACGCCGTAGCGCGAGCCTGCCACCGACCCCTGCGCGAACCACTTGGACACCATCATCACGTGGCCGTACGGATCGGCGTAGACCGTGCCGGGCGCAAGCGCCGCGCGCTCGAACGCGACGGGGTAGAGGTCGGTGGCCGAATCGTCGGGTGCGGTGCGGCCGGTGGCCGAGTGCACGCCCGTGCGAACGTCGCGGTTGACGAACTCCGCGAAGGCTTCGACTTCGTCGGGTTTGTTGCGGGGGTTGAGCGTGGTGTGCAACTCGCCGCAGGTCGGCGGTTGTCGCTCCCGTCCGCGTGAGCAGCTGCGAAAGCCGAAAGGCAGCTTGAGCTTCCACGCAAAGTAGGCGCGCAGCGCGTAGGGCAGGTCGGCGCAGTCAGGCGCGATGCTGAGCTTGTCGTCCTCGCCGAGGCCCAAGTGATCATGGAGCAGGTTGCGCGCTGGATCGGCCAGCAGGGCGTGCAAGTCGGTCCAGGTCTGCTCATCGTCGGGAGGCCCCGCGAACAACTGCTCGATGAAGGCCGACCACAGGTTCTCCGTGTCGCGCTGCCAGCGCCAGCGCGGCTCCCAGATCGGCGCGTCCGCCACGAGCGCCGCCGCGGCCATCGGTGCGTCGCGCACGCTGAAGCGCTTGCAGGCCAGCGGCCGGTCCGCACTGCCGAGCACGGCGGTGTAGCGGCCGCTGCGTGGTCGGTCGCTTCGCGCTACCAGCGTCTGTGGCGGACCCGAGCCGCCGAGCTGCTGCAAGTCGATCGGTACGGCGGTCCCTTCGGCGTCGAACACGCGCAGCGTGGCATCGCCGAGCGGTGTGCTGGCCGCGGCGATGGCTCGCACGGGCTGACCTTGGAGCGGCGTCAACGGCGAGATGAAGATCCGCGCGTCGTTACTGTCGGTGCACGCGGCTCCACGCTTCGGGAAACGAGGCGGCGCAGCAGGTCGAGGCAAGAGCAGCCCGGCAAGCTCCGCGGGTGGCTCGTGACCGAATCCCACCAGGCGTGTCAGCCGCTCCACGAAGGACTTGCGCGAGCTGCCACGGCCAAGCTCCAGGTCACTGACCACTGTGCGTTGGACGTCGACGATCGTCTCTGCGCCGCTCGCGCATGGCCGTGCATATTCTCCCAGCGCGTGCACGGCCATCGGTGTGCCGCGCTCGTTCTGGCCGAGGTAGAGCATGATGTGCCCCGGGAAGTAGAGCAGCACGGCGCCACGGCGCGCCGCGATCGCGAGGCGGCGCAGCTTCTCTGACTCGGACGCCCCCGCGAGATCGATCGCGAATGTGCCGGCGTCGGCTTGCCAGCCGCTGTAGCGCGGCAGCGCCAGGTCGAAAGCGTCGAAGACGTCGAGCAGGAAACCCGAGCAGTCGCGCCCGCCGTTGGCGTCGCCGAGGCCGTAGGGTGAGCCGGTCAGCTGGAACGCCGCTTCCAGCAGTGCCCTGCGGGTGAGCGAGCGCCGGGTGGGTTGGGCGTCGGCGGGTCGTGCGACTCGCGGAAAGCCGGATGCAGTCGCCACGAGCACGCTGCCGTCGCCGACCACCGGTAACGTGGTGTGCGGAGCCAGCATGAGCTCGCGCTGCGCGCCTGCGTGTTGCTCGCTGCCCAGGCGCACCCATGGCCCGTGCACGAAGGCGCCGACGAGCGCGGCCGGCACCACGGGCGACAGCTGAGCGTTGCCAGCGAGCCAACCCAGAGAGTAGCGCGAGCGCGCAAGCACGAGCCCCTGGTCGGTGCGACCGAGTAGCTCGATCAGTTCTTGTGGACGCAGCGTGC
>DASVHQ010000267.1:0-5073 GCA_036382515.1 Polyangiales bacterium
GCGAGCCAGTCGTTCCACATCGCCTCGGGCTTCTGCGGCTGCTTGGTGCGCGCGATCGCACGCTCGAAGCTGGAAGCCCACGGGCGCGGACGCTTGGGCGGCTTGTAGCCCGCGGCAAGCTCGAGCAGCGCATCGCCAAACCACGCCAGCGCTTCGCCACCCGCCGTGGCGTCGCGCGAGTCGGAGAGCTCGACGCCGGTGACGGCCCAGCTGCCCTCGCTGCGTTCAGCCAAGGGCTTGGCACCCAGCACCAGCTCGGCCCGTTCGCCACGCTCGAGCCGCGCGCGCAGCTGCGCCTCGACCTGCGCGTAGCGCGCATACGGCACGCGCTTGCCTTCCGTGATCTCGATGCGATCGGGCACGACGCCCTCGGTCTCGAGGCGCCCTCCACGATCGCGCAGCGAAACCTCGGCATCTGCGAGCGAGAGCAGCGGCCGGTCGCCGAGCGTGCGGCACGGGCAGCGCAGCTGCGTGGTCACGCGGCCACCCTCCGGCGTCGCCAGCAAGCCGTAGGGGAAGCGCCGGCAGCCGGTGGGCTTGGCGGCCGCACCGTCGCGCGCGTGGATGTCGCAGCCGCGCTTGGTCAGGTAGACGCAGCGGCCTTGGTCGTCAGGCGCCACGCACAGGTCTTCGACGTCGTCGTTGTACATCACCGACAGCTTGCGGCGCGCGCGCAGCTCCTTGGCCTCGGTGCGCGTGATCGGCCCGAGCGCGTGCATGTCGGTGCAGCACAGTCCGTCGCCGAAACAACGGAAGCGCGCGCCGGGGCGGGCGAGCAGGGGTCGTGACTTGGAAACGAGACGTCGAGCCATGCCGGGCGTGTACACCACGAACGGCGCTCGTCACAGCACAATCTCTGCGACGCGGCGGCTAACTCAGGGGCCGGGCATGAGCGCCAAGATCTCGCCGGAGACGAGGTCGGCAACGTACAGGTCGCCAGCGCGCAGCCGATCACGGTCGACAGCAGCTTCGCCGCCATCGCGACGTCGGCGCCAAGCCAGCGGCAGGCTGCCAGCAAGAGCATTTACAGCGTGTTGCAGTGGGCCTCCTCCGGCAAGCGGCCCGCGTTCAACACCAGGCCGAGGCCGCGCGCGAGATTGTCGCTGTACGCGTAGGTGATGGCCGCGTCGTCCACGGCCCAGTCGCGGAAGATCAGTGTCAGAGGCAGATACGCGCCGACCGCGATGCCGCACTGCAACGCGAAGCGCACGCCGTCACGCACCGGCCTCGTGGCCTCCCTATCGCCCGCAGGGCGAGTAGGTAAACCACCAATAGTGGCAAGCAGCGGCGAACATGCTTTCTTACCCTAGCGAGCCGGGGCGCGGGGTACAAGGTGTCGTACGCGCAGGTGGTGGCTGACGGCGCTCGGGGGGTCGGCCGGGTGGGTGCGCCGGGACGATCAGCTTGGAAGACTATGCACTCATCGCAACCTGCCGGGGCGTGTTGGGAGGGCGGGTCGCTCCCGGGCTCGCGAGAGCGTCCTCGGCACTACCGCCGCAGCTTCGCAAGATGCGCGGCGGGCCTGCGAAACGAGCCCGGGAGCGCCCCGCCCTCCCAACACGCTCCAGTAGCCATGTCGAGGACAGCGTGACCTAGCTCGGCGTGAGCATCGGCAGCAGTCACTGCGAGCAAGCGTCTCGTCGGCCTCAGACGACAACACTTCTTGCGACTTCGCGCCGCCTGCTCACTCAGTCATGACATTGAAGCGCTTGGGGTTGGCAGGTCGCTCTCGGGCTCGTTTCGCAGGCCCGAGGTGCTTCGTGCGAAGCTGCGGCGGTAGTGCCGAGGACACTCTCCCGAGCCCGAGAGCGACCTGCCGACCCCAAGCGCCCCGGCAGGTTGCGATGAATGCTCGGTCTTCCAAGCTGATCGTCCCCGCGCACCCACCCGGCCGACCCCCCGAGCGCCGTCAGCCACCACTCTCGTTCTCATCCACCAGCCGCGGAGGCTCGATTCAGCGGCCCTTCAGCTCGAGCCGGCGTACCCGCATGCGGATGTCCTGCAACAACAAACGGTTGGCGCGCACCAGCGAGCCGAGCATGCCGAAGATCAAGATCTGCGCGCCGACCACGATGGCGATGGCCGCCAGGATCAGCGACTGCACATGGCCGCTGTAGTCGGGGTCCTTGATGAAGAAGTAGACGAAGCGCAGCCCCAGGCCCATGCCCAGGAGCAGGAACGGCGCGCTCAACCAGCCGAACGCTCGCAGCGGGTTGTGCATGGAGTAGCCCTGCAAGATGATGCTCGCCGAGCGTCGCATGTACTGCGGCAGACCGCGGAACAGGCGACTTTCGCGCGTCTTGGGGTTGGTGCGGATCTCCACTTCGCGAATCGGATAACGGTTTTCGGCGGCAGCGAAGATCGTCTCGAGCGTGTACGAGAAGGGGTTGGTGAGATACACGCTCATCGCAAACTCGCGGCTCATCGCGCGAAAGCCGCTGGGCGCGTCGTGCACGCTCACGCCCGTCGCCGTGCGCACGACGAAATTGCCGAGACCATAGAAGAGCTTCTTGGGCACGCCGACTTTGTCGTCGCTGCCGGTCTGTCGGTCGCCGATCACGAGGTCGGCTTCGGCCGCGAGGATGGGAGCGACCAGGTCGGCGATGTTCGAGCCGGGGTACTGGTTGTCGCCGTCGGTGTTGACGATGATGTCGGCACCCATCTCGAGCGCGACCTCGAGGCCGGTGAGGAAGGTGTGCGCGAGGCCGCGGTTGCCACGATGGCGCACGAGCTGCGTGACGCCCAGGCGCTTGGCGACCTCGGCCGTGTCGTCCGACGAACCGTCGTCGATCACGAGCGTCTCGATGCTGTCGACGCCTTCGATGCGTTGCGGCAGGTCGGCGAACACCTGGGGCAGCGTGGCCGCCTCGTTGAAGCACGGAATCTGGATGACGAGCTTCATCGGGTGCCGGCAGTGCGATGTACTACGAAGGCGGTGACGGCTCAATGCCAGGGGTACGGCGTGGGGCATCGGGCAGCGCGGCGCGGACTGGAGATTGTGCGCGCTGGCGTGACGCCGATCACACCCGCGTTACAGCCGCTGTCGCTGCCGCCACAACACCCCACCGAAGCCGAGCAACGTAGCCGACACCGACATCACGAACAGATGCAAAAGCGACATCACGACCGCCGACTCCTTCGGCACCCCGTGCGTGCTCAACACCGAAATGTAGATCAGCTCGCGCGCGCCGAGGCCCGAGACCGTGACCGGCAAGAGCGCCGACAACGCCGCGAACGCTGCCGTCGCCGTGAGCAGGATGCGCGACACGCCGAGGCCCAGCCCGTCGGCCAACTGCCAGAGCGCACCGAAGTACCCCACCCACGCGATGGCGCTCCAGAACGAGGCTTCGAGCAGCGGCAGCGGGCGCAGCATCGGCCGCATACCCGTGGCCATGTCGCGAATCATCTTCGCAAGGCGCGCCACGATGCCCTTGCGCTGTTCCATGGCCGCGAGCACGCGCTGCGGCAGGTTCGACGGGCCGCTCGGCTCGGCAGGCGCGCCAACCCAGTGCAAGCCGAGCGCCACGGCGAGCGCGCCGACCACCATCATGGCGAGCGCGAGCAGCGCCACGCGCCGATCACCCAGCACCAGCGCCGACAGCACCGAGCCCGCCGCCAGCACGACGAAGAGATCGAGCAAGCGATCGAACACGCACGAAGCGAGCGCCGCGCCCATGCTCACCTCGCGCTCGAGCAGGGCTTCCACGCGCAGGAACTCACCCGCGCGCCCGAGCGTGACCTGACCGTAAAACTGGCCGCTCAGGAACGCAGCCACCGCAACGCGCAGCGGGATGCGGATGCCCTGCGCCGCGAGCAGGCGCTGCCACCGATACGCCTTGAGGAGCAGGTTGGCGCAGAACGACCCCGAAGCGAGCAAGACCGTGTCCACCGAGACCCGGCCGAGCGCACGACCCATCGCTGGCAAGTCCATGCGCCACAGCACCCAGCCGAGCACCAGCAAGCCGATCAGCGGCAAGAGCTTGCGCCAGCGCGGCACGGCAGGCTTGGCCACGGCCGTGGCCGATACGGCGTCGAGCGCGGTGCTCATCAGGCGCTCGGCTCGAGGTGCGGCACACGCTGGGCGCGCTCGTCACGCGTCGCGGCATAGACGATCCCGCCGATCGCCGCCATCAGCAGCAACACCAGGCGGTTGACCAGGGCCACGGCAACGGCGGAGGAGTCGGCCACGCCGTACATCGCGAGCAGGCCCGAGATCGAGCCCTCGACCACGCCCAGCCCGGCCACGGTGACCGGCAGCACGGCCGCGACCGCGGTAGCCGAGATCACGAAGACCAGATCCCACATCGAGACCTGCTGACCGAGGTAGCGCACCAGATAGTAGAACGAGAGCATGCGAAAGCCGTGGAAAAGGAAGGTGTGCACCATCAGCCAGGTGAAGTCTTTGCCGCTGACCACCGTGAAGGCGCCCCGGCAATTGCGCACGAAACCCAGTACGCGCTCGCGCACGCGGTCCGAAAGCCGCCTCACCGCAAACAGGCCGAGGACGACCACCAGCAAGAGCCCCACGCCACCGAGCAGCCAGGTGCGCGCACCGAGCTGCAATAGCAAATGCCGCGCCTCAAGCAGCGACAAAAGGCGCGTGTGCTCGAGGCCGACATATACGAGCCCGGCCAGCACCAGCACCACGAAACCGCTCAGCCGGTGCAACAGCAAGAGCATGAACGGCGTGCCCCAGTTCTCGGTGCGCAGGTTCTTCAGGTAGATGAGGCGGATCGCGTCGCCGCCGATGTTGCTGGGCAAGAGGTTGTTGAAGAGCGCGCCCACGTAGAAGATCTTGAGCGAGGTGGCGATGCCGTTAGTGAAGCCCTTGATCAAGACGTGCAGGCGCGTCCACTGGAAGTACATCATCGCCACGAGCATGCAGCCGACGCCGGCCCACAGATGTGCGGGGTTGCCCTTGCGCGCCAGAGCCATGAGCTGCGCGCCGTGCACGTCGCGCGCGATGTACGCGAGCATGCCCAGCCCGAAAGCGACTTTGAAAACGTTCAGCAGCCGCCTGCGAAGCATCGCGTGGTCCCTGCACCCTTCTCGCTGCGCGCCGCTCGGTCTGCT
>DASVHQ010000268.1:0-26221 GCA_036382515.1 Polyangiales bacterium
GTCGATCGGTTCGGCGTTGAGGCGCCCCGGAAGCAAGGCGCGAATTCGATGGAATACTCCCTGTATTTCGAGGATTCGCAACGCTGCTGTCGGGGATGGATCGGCGTCGAGGCGACCGAGTTGTTTCGCGTCGGGCCCTAACGTTGCCGCCGCGCTGCGGTCAATCGCCGTGGCCGGCTACTCGTGCGCCATGCGATGGCGCGGTCCGCGGAAGTAGTGACCTGCGGTGTAGCGCAGCAGGTTCGTCACGCGGTCGGTGTACAGACACGCGTAGCGCTCCACCTGCTCGCCGAAGCTCGACAGCTCGCTCTCGGCCTTCAGCGCCGAGCCCCAGAACGGATGGAACGCGCGCTCGACCTGCGCCTCGAGCTCTGCGTGCTCGCTCTCCACGGCCTTGACCTGTGCGCGGATGCGATCGACGCCGCGCCGCAAGCGCAGCCGCGCGGCCTCGAGCTCCACTGTGCGCTCGCTCTGCGCGCTCGGTTCCTCGAGCGCCTTCTGCAGCGTCTTGAGCATCGCGTGGCGCTCGCGCAGCCCATCTTGCAGGGCCGCAAGACGCCGCTCCAGCTTGTCCGCGCGCGAGATCTCGGCGGTGAACTTCTCGATGGCGACGAGCTCGTCAGTGAGCTCCTGGATGATCATCAGCGTGCGCCAGGCGCTTTCTTTCTTCGCACGCAGCACGTCGCCGTAGATGTGATCGCCCACGTAGAGCACACGATCACCGGGCTCGCCCGTGAGCTTCTCGAACTCGGCCAGGCTGCCGCCGCGATAGATGCGGCCGCGCTGAAACTCCTTCACGCGCTGCGCCTGCAACGCACCGTTACTTTGCACTTCTTCGAACGGCGCATCGGTACCCATGAAGAAGCTCGGCTTGGCGGCGCTCGTGACGATGATGTCGAAGTAGCTCTTCCACGACGGGTACTCGGGCAAGCCGCCCTGCAACAGGTGGCTCATCACCGCATCGGTGTAGTAGGGCTCCGAGTTGGTGAGCAGGAACAAGCGCTTGCCGGCGCTGCGCAGCTTGTGAAGCATGGGCGCGAGATCGGCGTCGTGCTCGATGTAGCGCGCGAGATCGGCAGTGATGAGTTCCTTCAGGCTGCCGTCGCGGTGCGCCTCGTCGATGCTGGTGCGAACGTCGTTGAAGAGCTTGTCGTAGTCGATCTGCGTGAGCGGCGTGTCGAGCGCGTCGACCACGGCGGAGAAGACCGTGACCTCGCTCAAGGCGAAGAGCGAGTCGATGGAATGATAGCGGCGGGGATCGGGCCGCACGCGCTTGAGCTGATAGGCCTGACGACGCTCTTCGCTGCTCAGCTCGCGCGTGCCGTGAAACGCCTTCTTCACGTAGCGGTAACGATCGGTCTTGAGCACGTTGCCCAGACGCTTGTCGACGAGCAGCCCGCGGATCGGGAAGTTCGTGCGGTACGTCATGGAGAGCAGGGTGTCGGGGTAGCCCTTCTCGACCAGTTTCTTGGCCGTGGCTTCCACGCTCAGCCGATCCATCTCAGACTGCTTGTAGCGGGCGAGCGTGTAGTCCATGTCGAAGCCGACGAACTCGACCTGATCGAGGCGCAGGTTGCGATTGCAGTAGATGCGACGACTCGGCGGCGGTTGGCCCTCGATGGGCACGGCCAAGTCGGCAAGCAGCGCGAGTTGCTGGTGGTCGGAATCGCGCCGGACCACTTCAGGGACTCGCGCGGGTGTCTCGTGTGCAGCCCGCACTCTCAAAGTGTAACCTGTTCGCAGCGTGTCCGCCGCTTCGTGTGCACGGCGACCCAACGTCGGGCCAAAAGCCGCGTTACGCCGCGCCGCGGCGAGCGCAGAGTCGGGCGCCGACATGGTCGCACAGTGGGTCGCAGCAGGCGAGCGCGTCCGCGGCACGCAGTGCAGCTCGCGCGAGCAACGCTTCTGCCTGCGGTCGGTCAGCTCGAGGCCGATGGCGGACGAGGGCGTTTGGCGAACGGGCTGCTCTGGGATGCGGGTCCGGGCGGGGGACGATCGACTTGCAGATGCGGCGGCCTCGGTAACGCGGATGGGTCTTCGTTCGCCGCGCAAGTCGATCTCGTCTCGTCGCGCCAAGTGGGCGCCGCGCTTCAACGCCCACTTGGCACGCCGAGACGCCCCCGCCCAAACCCGCATCCCAGAGCAGCCCTCAGGTCGCGAAGGCTCGCGCGGGCTCGACCTCGAGACGTTGACATACAACGGCTTGCGCGGCGAACGAAGAGCTACGCGCGCTGCCGAGGCCGCCGCATTTGCAAGCCGACCGTCCCCGCGCCCGCACCCCGCCGCCCACGAAGCACCGTTCGCCACGCTCTGCGATGCCAGCCATGCTGACCCACTGCGACTCTGCTGCTGCATGGGGACAGCAGAACGCACGCATGCACCAGCACGGCCACGTCACCTGGAACAAGCGGTGTCCTGAGCCGTGAGCGCACAGTGCGTACGACGTGAGCGCGCGACTGGGCTCAGCTCGCGTAGACGCTGATGCGCTTACCGTCTCGGCCTTCGCGCTCGTAGCGAACCACACCGTCGATCTGCGCCCACAGCGTGTAGTCCTTGCCGGTGCCGACGTTGGTGCCCGCGTGGAACGTGGAGCCAACCTGGCGCACCAGAATGCTGCCCGCGCTCACGCGTTGGCCGCCGTACACCTTGACGCCACGATACTGCGCGCTCGAGTCACGACCGTTGCGTGAAGAACCCTGACCTTTTTTATGTGCCATTGCTGCTGTCCTTGCTCAACGAACGTGACTCGACGTGACTCGATCCGAACGTGCCGAAAGCAAACTAGGCGCTGATGCCCTTGACGCACAGCTCGGTGAAGGGCTGACGATGACCGTTCTTGTTACGGTAGCGCTTGCGACGACGCATCTTGAACACGATGATCTTTTTGCCGAGGCCTTGCCCGACGATCTCCGCGCTCACCTTGGCACCAGCAACGAGCGGCTTGCCAATGGCAACCGTCTCACCGCCGAGCATGAGCACTTCGGAGAATTCGAGCTTATCGCCAACAGCGCCTTCGAGCTTCTCGACGCGCAGGCGGTCGCCTTCACTCACCCGATACTGCTTGCCACCCGTCTTGATGACCGCGTACATCGTCTTTCCTACCTGTCCTTCGGCGACTACTTTCGCAGCCGCCGCCTCCCGAACCTCGGGCAAGGGCGGGTAGTGTACGGATACGCTGCTACGCTGCAAGTAAAAAAGCCGCCCTACGGACTGGGCGCTGCGGAAAGCCAGGAAGCATGGGCGATCGCCCGAAGAATCCCTACCAGCGCCGGGCCAAGCCGGGCGCCGACGCCCCTGCCACGGTCCCGGAGCGACGCCCGGGTATTCGCAAGCTTCCCAATGATCTTGCCGAGTTAGCGGATGGCCGCGTGGAGCGTCTGCGCCGCCCGCCGCGCGCGCCGGAGCCCATCGAGGACGAGCGCATCGGCTTCGTGGTGCCGGGCGTGCGCAACCTGGAAGCCCGCGCCGTGTATGACGTGCGGGTGGCGCGGCTGCGTGCGGCACTGGCGAGCGGCGACGAAACGGCCCTGGGCCAGGGTCTGTGCGACGCGGTGCGGATGACCCTGTGGCGGGCGCGCAACGTCACGGACTTCGCGGCCTTCGCCGACAGCGTGGTGGGCGTGAAGCCCGAGCGCGCGCAGGAGCTGGCGCGTGTCGGTGCCGAACAACTCTCGGTCGCGCTCGAAATGTTGCCGGCGCAGCTGGTAGCCTTGTGGATCCGCGTCGAGGCGGCGCTGCTGCAGGCTTGCCCGCAGGGACGAGTGAGCGTGAGCGGAGCGCGCGCTGGTTTACATTTGCAGGTGCACGTACCGGCACAAGAAGTCGGACGCGCAATCGAAGGTTTCGCCGACATGGGTGTCGCGGCCTCCGGGCTGCGGCGCTTTCTGCGCGAGGACCCGAGCGACGCACCGCGTGGCCGGTCGCCACGGCGCGACGAGGGCAAGGCGCCTGCGCACGGACGAGCGCCGCGCGGCGACGAGCGTCCGCGACGCGACTTCGGTCGAGGGCCGGCTGCAGCCAAGCGCGTGCGCAGCGACCGCGAGCGTTGAACGCCAGCGCTGGCGCGTGCGTTGTGCGCTATTGGCTGGCGAGCACGGCGAGCGCCGTCTTGGCGGCCTGGTTGTTCGGATCGAGCGCCAACGCTTTTTTGTAGGCGGCCACGGCGCGACCGCGGTCGTTCTTCTGCATGTAGGCGCGCGCCAACGCGGCGTGGAAACCGGAGGCGTCGGGCTTGAGCTGCACGGCGCGCTGATACGCGAGAATGGCCTTGTCCGGCTGGTTCGACGAAAGGCACGACGCGCCGAGACCGGCGAACGCACCCGCATCGGACGGCGTCTGCTGCGTGGCACGCTCATAGGTGAGCGCGGCCTCCTTGTACTTGCCGGCCTGGAATAGCTCGCGGCCCTTGGCCTTGTAATCGACGCCGGGCTCCGCCACGGGCGGCGCCTTGTAGCGCACCGGTGCGGTGCCGGCGCGGGCGGCCTTTGCGGCTGCGGTCTCGGACGCTTCGGCGCCTGGACGCGCGGGCGCTACGTCGGCCGGCGCGGGCTCGGCGGACGCAGGCTTCTGGGCTGCAGCGGTATCGGCAGCAGGCGCAGCGCCCTTGGCCGCCGCGACGGGCGCAGCTTCAGCTGCGCCGGAGGGAGCGGGCGCAACCGCGGCGGTGTCAGCGCTCGCGGCGGGTGCGCCCGATGGCGCGGCGGCTGGCTTGGGGGCGACGCTGTCGTCGACTGCCGCTGTTGGCGGCCGAGCCGCCGGCGATGCTGGCTCGCTGCGTGACGGCTGCTCGCGACCACCCGACCGCAGCACAACGACGGCTGCGATCAGCAAGAGCAGCGCCGCGGCGCCGAACATCTGCTTGGAGCGGTTGCTACGGGCAGGCACCGGTTTGCGCACCATCACCACAGTCCCTTCCGGGTCGGCGGCGGGCGGGGCCGACTCCGACGAACTGGCAGAGGCCGCCGCCATCGGCGGTGGGGCGGGTGTGCGCGATCGCGATGGCGATGCAGAGGACGACGACAAAGGCGCAGCCGCAGGTGCGGAGATCGGTGCCCCAGGAGCGAAAACCGGGGGCGGCACGGAGCTGCGCCGCACGACCGCCGGAGCCGAGCTGCGTGCGGCGGGAGGCGGCGGGGACGTGATCACGGGCTGCTTCGCGGAGTCGAGGTCATCGTCGAACAGCGACTCGACGTCGAAGTGCACGGCGGGGCGCGCGGCCGGGGCGCTCGGCTCGGCGGCGGTCTGCGCCGGCTCGACCAGCGATGCGGCCTCGGGGGCAGGTGCATGCGGTGCCTCGATCGAAGGCGCAGGCGCGGTCACCACTTCGGGTGGCATCAGCTGCGCCGGTGCGCCATCCGTGACGGTCGGCGCGGGTTCGGCACGCACGGGGGTCACCATCAGTCGGGTGGACTCGAGGTCCGAGAACGTGGGTGGCTCGACCTCGACTTCGTCGACCATGAGCATGAGGGAGCTGGGCACCACCACGTCAGCGAGGTCCAGCTCCTGCGTGAGCGGGCTGGGCGCCACCACGTCAGCGAGGTCCAGCTCCTGCGTGGGCTGTTCTTGCTTGGCGAAACCCGCAGGCACCGGCGGCGGCGGCGCACCACGCGCCGCCGGAAACTTGGGAGTGCTCGACCGGCGGGCGGGCTGCGAGCTGGGCGCAGCGCCCTTCGGAGCGGGCGTGACACGGCCCAGCTCCGGCTCGGACGAGCGTGGCGCAGCGATGTTGCCGGCCAGGGTGCGTGTTCCGCTGCTGGCCTCCGGTGTGGTGGCCGGCAAGTAGGGATCGAGCGTGCGACGCACTTGCTGCGCCGAGAAGGGTCGACGCCGCGGCTCCTTGGCGAGCAGCGAGCCGAGCAGCGCGCGCACCGGCGCCGGCACCTCGACGTCGACTTCCATGGGTTCCTGGTCGCGGTGCAACGCGAGCACAGCCGCCACGGTATCAGCGACGAAGGGCGGCGCGCCCGTGAGCATCTCGTGCAACATGCAGCCCAGCGCGTAGAGGTCGGAGCGGAAGCTCGCGGGCTTGCCAGCGATCACTTCGGGCGCGACGTACGCGGGCGTGCCGAGCAGCTCGAAGACCGAGTCGGAGGGCAGGCGCGCCGCGACCCCGGCATCGATCACGGTGACCAGCGGCACGACATCGATGCGCGGCGTGAGCAAGACGTGGCCGGGCTTGATGTCGCGATGCAAGAGGCCCTGACGGTGCACCTCGTCGAGCGCACTGGCGACTTGCGCGGCGATCGCGAGCGCTTCGGGCACCTGCAACGGCCCCTGGCGCAGGCGCACCGCCAGCGACTCACCTGCCACGAAGTCGCGGAACAACCACAGATCGTTGCCGATCTCGCCGCCGTCGATGATGCGCGCCAGGGCATTGTTGGTGAGCGTGGTCTGTTTACGCAGCTCGCGCTTGAGGCGCGTGCGTTCGGCGGCGCTGGCGGCGACTTCGGGGGCGAGAATCTTGAGCAGGCCACGAAAGCCACTCTGCGACTGCACAGCCAAAAACGAGCTGCCGGTGGCCCCGCAGGCAAACGGCTCGATGGCGGGGAAGCGCGCGTGCAACTGGCCAGGCACGCGGGCCAGCTGAACCTCGCGGGCCGCGGCGCCGTCGCGCGGACAAACCGAGTCACCTTCGGACAACAACTGATGGCAGTACGTACAGGCGCGCATGGCAAACAACCCGAGGAAAGCGCGAGCAATTCGGCCCGCTGCCGTCGCGGCATGGGAGCCTAAACTGCCGGCCAGGGTCGGTCAACGCAGGCCCTCAGGCGGCGTCGCGCACACGCTTGGGCGGCGTGCTGCCGGGGAAGAGCAGGCGGCGAAACAGCTCGCGATCGCGCACCTCGTACAGCACGGGCGGGACCGTTCCCCGCGGTGGCGAGAGCATGCCCAGCGCACCGTTGTCAGCGAGCGCCCGCGCGCGCGGACCATCGAGGATCAGATAGAGATTGGAGAGATCGCCGGTACTGGGTTGATCGGCAACGTCCACGATACGGCGACGATCGACCGAGAGCTCGGTGCGCCCGCGCCGGATCAGCACGCGGCTGTCGGTGAGGATGTACTCGGTGCGCGAGCCATCGGCGCGCGCGCCCCAGATGCCGTTCCAGACCAGCGCTGCACCGACCGTGAGCATGATCGAGCCGGAGATCAAGAGCGCAGAGAAGAGCATGAGCCAGGTGCCAGAGCGCACCGGCAGGCCAACGTCTTCGAGCCGCACCAAGAGGCCACCCGTGCGATACGCGTAGAGCACACCAACCAGCAGCACGAGCGTGCCGGTGGCGGCTGTGAGCAAGTCCGAGCGCCCGAGGCGAAAGCCCTGTGGCGCTCCGCCCCAAACCACGCGCTCGCCCTTGTCGAGACGGTCGATCAGCTGCACGTCACCGTAGCCGGCGAAGTCGGTGGGCTCGGTGTCGCGAATCAGCGCGAACAGGCGATCGGGCGCGACCACGTCATGCAGCAGCACGCGCTGGCGCCGAGAGAACGGACCAAAGGGTGTGGCGCGCACCAGCTCGAGATGACCCACGCCCGGCTCGGTGCGATGCCAGTGGATGCGCGCGTAGGTAATGGCGCGGCGCTCGATCACGCGACGCAGCTGACCGCGCTTCCAGATCACGTGGCGATCGGTGACGAGGTACTCGCAACGATCGAGCAGCGCGCGCGGTGCGAGCGCAAACGCCAGGCCCGTCGCGAACAGGTACACCGCGAGCAGCGCCGACGAGCGAATCGCGGGAATGCCCGCGACGAAGATCAGCCCAGCGAAGAGCGCGACCACCGCAGCGAACGCGAAACACAGCGTGGGCACCACGATCCAGAAACCGTCGCGCGGGGTGCCGAGCCTGGGACGCCCATACCAGAGCACCTGCTCGGAGGGCAGCAACCTGAAGGAGCGATGTGGTGACTCGCTCATAAGGCGTCAACCAAAGGCTAGCATCGGGCGGGAGCCGGACCAACGCGGCTCTTGACATACTAGTGCCCGCGGCGTGCTTACTTGGCTCATGGACAACGCGCCGCCAGCGCAAACTCTGCAAGCCGCCCTCGCGTGCATACCTGGCGCCAGTGGTTTCAAACCCGAGGTCGCGCTCGTGCTCGGCTCGGGCCTCGGATCGTTCGCAGACACACTCACAGACAAGCGGAGCATTCCCTACACGCAGCTTCCGGGGATGCCGCGCTCGGCCGTGGCCGGACACGCGGGCAACCTCGTGCTCGGTCGCTGCGGAACGCGTCGTGTCGTGGCGATGCAAGGCCGTGTACACCTGTACGAAGGCCACACGCCCGCGGAGGTGGTGTTCGGCGCGCGACTGATGCTGCTGCTGGGCGCACGCACGTTGATCGCCACCAACGCGGCGGGCGGCATCGGCACGAGCCTGCGCGCAGGTGATCTGATGCTGATCGAAGATCACCTGAACCTCACGGGACACAACTGCCTCTGCGGCCCGAACGACGAAACCCTCGGACCGCGCTTCCCCGACATGAGCGAAGTCTACGATCGCGGCTTGATCGCGCTGGCGGGGCGCGCGGCGCAGGGTTTGGGCTTCAGCTGCCCCAGCGGCGTGTACGCCGGCATGCTCGGGCCGAGCTACGAAACACCGGCCGAGATTCGCATGCTGCGCACGCTGGGTGCCGACGCTGTCGGCATGAGCACGGTGCTCGAGACCATCGCGGCCCGGCACATGGGCGCGCGCTGTCTCGGCGTGTCGTGCATCACGAACCTCGCAGCGGGGCTCTGCCGCACGGCGCTCTCGCACACCGAGGTACAAGAAACCGCACGAGCCAGCGAGGCGCGCTTCAAGGCGTTGCTACGTGCCGTGATCGAGGAGCTTCCAGCATGAGCGTCGCCATCGACTGGCTCGCGCTGCGCAACGCTGCGCTCGCCGCGCGTCTGCACGCGCATGCACCGTACTCGCATTTCCAGGTCGGTGCAGCGCTGCTGGGCACCGACGGTCGGCTGTGGAGCGGCTGCAACGTGGAGAATGCGAGCTATGGCCTGACCGTGTGCGCGGAGCGCAACGCGCTCTTCGCTGCCGTCGCCGCGGGCTGCAAGAGCTTCCGAGCGCTCGCGGTGATCACGAGCTCGTCCGATCCGGTCACGCCTTGCGGAGCGTGCCGGCAAGTGCTGGTCGAGTTCCCGCCGAGCTTCGAGGTTCGCTGCTACGGTACGAACGGCAGCGAGCTGCACGAAACCACGGCCGGCCTTCTGCCGCACGCGTTCAGCAAGCAGAGCCTGGGGTGATGGCGCGGACGGCCAACACTGTCACACCCGCCATCACTGACTCTCGGCGGAGAGATCCACGTCCCAGTCCTTGAGGATCTTGCGAACCTCGTCGCGATCGAGCGCGCCGTCCGGTGCGATCTCGAGGTAGCGCTTGTAGAGCGCGATCGCCGTCTTCTTGCTGTTGGAGATACGTGCCGCTTCGCCCGACAGCCGGTAGGCGTCGGGCAAGTAGTAGGGCTGCGACTCTTTCTTGTCGCCGATCTCCATGGCTTTCTTGAGCGCAGCCGTGGCTGGCCCGTACTCACCGAGATCCAGGTGCAGGCGCCCGAGCTTGTACCACCACTCGCCGTTTTCGGGGTCCTTGTCGAGCGCTGCATGGTACGCGCGAACCGCCGCCGGTAGCTGCCGAAGCTCGTCATAGCACTGCGCGGTCAGACCGAGCGCTTCGATGCGGCTGGGCTTGAGCGTGAGCGCGCGCTGCAGATCCTTGAGCGCGTCCTTCACGGCACCCATGCGCAAGCGCACCTCGCCGCGAACCCAGTAGGCGTCGGCCAGCGCGTTGTCGCGGGTCAGCGCGATCTCGACTTCTTCGAGCGTGCGGCCGAGGTTCGCCATGGCCAGCGCGGCACGGCCCGCGTACAGATGGAACACCGCCTGCGTACCGTCGAGCGAGAGCGCACGATCGAAATGCGTCAGCGCGTCAGGCCCACGGCCACGCGCCAGCGCTACGCGCCCGATGAAGTACTCGGCCTCGGCCGAGTTCGGAGTCTCGTGGATCACCTTGGCGAGAGTCTGCTCGGCGTCGTCGAGCGCGCCCTGCTCCACCTGCGCCGCGCCAAGCCGCAACATCAGGCCCGTGTCGCCGGGCGTCTTCTCGAGCGCCTGCTTGTAGTTGTCGGCCGCCTTGGCGTAGTCGCCCTGCGCCTCGTAGAGCTGGCCGCGTTCCAGCGTGAGCCCACCGAACTGCGGATCACGCGCGCCGATCTCAGTGAAGAGGTCGCCAGCTTTTACCAGCTCGCCAGCGCGCCGATAGGCCACCGCCAGACCGAACTTGGAGTCGAGCGATTGCGGGTCGAGCTCGACCGCACGCTTGAACTCGTGCACAGCGCTGTCCACGCGGTTGCGGGCGAGCTCCGACTGGCCGAGCATGCGCCGCATCTCGGCGTTCTCCTCGACCTTCGCAGCGGCCTGGTTCAAGACCTCGGAGGCCTTCTCGGGCTGATTCTGCTTCGCGTAGAATTGCGACAAGCCGAGATAGCCGGGGAAGGAGTTGGGTGCGAGCTCGATCGACTTCTTGAACAGTGCCTCGGCGGCGACCTTGTTCTTTAGATCCTCCTCCGCCTCGCCCATGGCCAGCACGATCTCGGCGTCGTTGGGGCTCTCGTTCATGAGCGCGCTGAGCCCGGCCTTGGCGTCGGGCGCACGCTCGAGCGCGAGCAGCGCTCGCCCCTGTCCCAAGCGCGCCTCGGCGTCGGCTTTGCGGCCGCTGAGCACGATCGGGCTGATGGACTTCTGCGCGATGTTCAGCGCGGACTCGAAGCGCGCTAACGCGTCGTTGTAGCGGCGCTGCCGCAACATGACCCGACCCGCGCCGAGCAACGCGTCGACCAGATACGGATCGGCCGCCAGCGCGTCGTCGTAGGCCTTTTGCGCCGGTTGCAGCCGGCCGCGCGCCTCATGGATGTAGCCGAGCACGGCGTAGCCGGCCGCGAGACCGGGCTTGGAGGGCGCGAGGTAGACGTCGTCGATCGGCTCCTGCCCGAGCGCCTGCCGCAGCTCCTGCAGCGCGCGGTCTTCTTTGCCCTGACTCCACAGCACGCGCGCGTCGGCGACGTGGGCATCGGCATGCAGCGGCGAGAGCTTGAGCGTTTCTTCGATGGCCGCTTCGGCGCCCGGACTGTTCTTGGCGATCGCGACGCGCGCCAAGCCCCACTGCGCTCGCGCACCGCCACCGTGCTTGAGCGCCAGGGCGAAGGCCTTCTCGGCCGGAACGAGCTTGCCTTGCCGCAGCGCGGATTCGCCTGCAACGAGATCGACATAAGGATCGCTCGGCGTCTGGGCCCGCGCGGCCGTGAGCGCGCTGTCGACGTCGCCCCAGGCTTGCCTGCGCGCGGCGTCGGCTGCGCGCGCGAGGTCCATGCCAGGCGCGAGCCCATGCCGTTCGTCGAGACGCGAGAGCAACGCGGCCAGATGACCCGAACCGGCAGTCTCACCGCCGAAGCGCACCAGGAACAGTGCCTCGTGCAGCAGCGAGCGCGTGAGCAGCTCGCGATTGAGACCCGCCTTGTGCCTGGCCTCACCGAGCAAGTTCAGCGCACGCCGCGCATCGCGATAGGTGTCGGTGGCTGCGGTCTTCTCGGCGCGCGCGATCGCGTCATGCGCGAACTTGGCGTCGCCGGCCTCGGGCAGGTAGCGCTCGAGGTAGTAGATGCCGAAGAACCCGTAGTCGGTGAGACCGAGCGCCGCGCCGGCACCGCCGAGCACGACCAGCACGATCGCGACACCGGCCAGCACGTACACCGCGCGCTTGCCACGCGCCGCTTCGGTCGCGTCGGCGTCCTCGCCGCGCTGGCGCCGCAGGATCTCCGGCGGCAAGGCAAAGCCGCCTTCTTCCTCGGCACCTTCCGCGATGCCGAACTCCATGTCCTCTTCGGAGCCCTCGGCACCACCTTCCGGCAGCGCAACCTCGCCGTAGTCATCACCGTCGGCATCGAGGTCGGTGTCGTCATCGAGGATGTCCTCGACGACGTCGTCGCCGCGCAGCGCCGGCGGGATGCTGCCGCCGAGATCCAGCGGCGGCGTCATGCCCATGCCGGCGGTGGGCGCACTGGGCCCGCGCGACACGGGCTCGGGCTGGATGTCACCGAAGCTCGTCTCGTCGCTCTCGCTCATCAACGAGGGCGGCAGCGAATCACCCGCGGTGTTCAGATCGCCGAAGCTCGATTGGTCGGCCGCGGGCGGGCGCCCCACGCCCTGAAACGTGGGCGCCTTCGGCGGCACGAGGCCCGCCACCGGGCGCGGCGGCGGAAGCTCGATGTCGCCGAAGTCGGCGGCGTTGTCCTTCAGGGTCGGAAGTTGCTCGGCGGGCGTGGGCAGGTCCGGCAGCTCGATGTCGCCGACGCTCGCTTCGTCGTCGAAGGCCGGGCCACTGAGCTTGGGGACAGGCAAGTCGAGGTTGCCGAAGCCACTGCCGCCGAACTTGGGTGCGGGCAGATCGCCCCGCCCCTTGCGCGTGGGCAGGTCAGCAAGCTGCTTGGGCGTCGGCAGGTCGGCCAACTGCTTGGGCGTCGGCAAGTCGGCCAACTGTTTGGGCGTCGGCAGGTCGGCCAGCTGCCTGGGCGCAGGCAGATCCGCCAGCTGCTTGGGCGTGGGTAGGTCGAGCTCACCGAAATCCTGACCCGCCTTGGCGGCCCGCTTGGGCGCTGGCAGATCGACCTCGAGCTTGGGCGCTGGCAAGTCCGCACCGTCGAGCTCGAGATTCGCGTAACCACCGCTCTTCGGTGCAGGCAGGTCGATCTCCCCGAAGTCGGCCGGCGGCGCGGCCTTCTTCGGTGCAGGTTTCGGTGCAGGAAGATCGGTGAACCCTGCCTCAGGCGCGACAGCCTTGAGCGCAGGCAGGTCGGCGTGATCGAAATCTCCTGCAGCGGATGGCGGCGGCGCGAGTCGAGGCTTGGGCGCGGCGGGCGCGGCGGGTACGGGCGGCGCAGCGGGCGCACCAAAGGCGCTCGCAGCACTGCCGGGTTTGGTACCGAAGGCGCCGGCCGCCGCCGTGGCAGCCGCAGCGGGCGCGACCATGCCCCTGGGCAAGCCCTGGCCACCCGAGCCGCGCGAGGACTGCGCCTTGGGATCGGCGGCCGGAGGCGCCAGAGACCCCCAGGGCACGGCCGGCTTGGGCGGCGGTCGCACGGCGGGCAGGTCGGTCACACTCGGGGAGCTGTCGGCACTGGCCGCCGGCGCGACCGGCGGGGCGAGCCCCACCACCGTGCCCTTGCCCAGCTTCGGGCCAGGCGTGGGCGGGTGCACTTCCGCGCTCGTCGGCGGCGCCGGAGCGCGCTGACCCACGAGCGTGCGACCGAAGTTGATCGAGTCGCCGACGCCTGCAGCTGTTGGCGGCGGGACGAGCGGGACTTTGGCGCCGATGCTACCTGCAGCTGTTGGCCGCAGCGGCACGCCCAGACCCACGGGCAACGGCGCGGCTGCCGCGGGGCCGGCACCGACCGCGGTTGCAGCAGCTGCGCTGGTCGTGCCGTCCGGCGCGACGATGAAGCTCGTGCTGCACTTTGGGCAGCGCATCTTCATGCCCTTGGCAGGCACGCGTCGCTCGTCCACATCGTACGGCGACCTACACGAAACGCACTCTACTTTGATCATGTCTGACGGAGCCGTTGCGCCCGGGTAGAACCACTGCGCGGCGCTCGTAAAAGTCTCGTCAGAGTACCACGACCTCGCTTGACGGGGCACGTTTGACGCAGATAGACCTGTGGGTGTGAAACACACGGTGATTTTGGAGATCGCAGGCACGAAGTTTCGGCTCGTCGCGGACGCGAACCAAGCGCACCTCGAAGAGCTGGCTTCCATGGTCAACGACCGCGTCACCAAGCTTGGTGGCGCAGGCAAGAGCGCATCGGCCGCCCAGCTGCTGGCGCTGGTGGCGCTGGGTCTCGCCGACGACCTCAAGACCTGCGAGAAGAAGCTGCGCGAGGTCGATCAGCTCGCACGCACCACAATTTCCAGCGTGATCACCCGCATCGACACCCGCCTGCGCGAAGACGCGAGTGACGCGAGTGATCACAGCCAGCAGCCCAGCGACTGAGCCGGGAACATGACCTGTGATTGTGCGGTGAGCCAACGTGCGTACAAACGTACTTGCCTCCGGGAGGTAGGTGGATGAGGTCGCCCAACGTCGAAGCGTCACCAGGCGAGGTCGCTCATCTGCAGGCCGCGATGAAGTCCGAGCTGCGCAAGCGCATGCGGTCGGTGCGTGGCGTGCTGCCCATCGAGGCCTGTGCCGTGCGCTCGCAGCGCGCGTGTGCAGCGCTGCTTTCGCTGCCGCAATACGCTCGCGCAAGCACGGTGCTGGCCTACGTCGCGATGCGCAAGGAGCTCGATCCGCGCGAGCTCGTCGTGCATGCGCTCGCGGCGGGTAAGCGTGTGGCCCTGCCACGCATCGACGGCGAGACCCTGAGTCTGCACGCCTATCAGCCTGACGACGAGCTGGAGACCAACGCCTTCGGTCTGCAGGAGCCGCTTGCGAGCGCACCGCGCATCGATGCGCAGCAAGTCGAGCTGGTGCTGGTGCCCGCGCTCGCATTGGATCCGCGCGGCTACCGCATCGGCTACGGCGGCGGCTTCTACGATCGCGTGCTGCCTCTGCTCCTCAATGCCTACAAGGTCGGGCTCGCCTACGACTTTCAGCTGATCTCCGAGGCGCCGGTCGACGCGCACGACGTGCCGGTCGACGCCGTGATCACCGACGCGCGCTGCCTCGTTGCCGTACGCTAGCTAACGCGGCGCGCAGCCGACGAGCGCGTCGCCCTCAATCGCCGTTCCGCTCTGGCGGCTGCATGCTTGCCACTGCGTCATCGGTCGACTCGCCGCTCGCCGTCGCGTCGCCCTCCCCGACCGGCGTCTCGTCTCCCTCGAACGCGTGGCTGAGCGCGAGCTCCTCACTCACCTCGGCATCGGGCAGCGCACGGTGCAGGTGCGCCACGATCGCAGCCGCTTGCTTGCGCGTGGCGCCCAGCTCCACGAGCTGCGCTTCGCTCGCCTCGCTCAGCGCTTGCAGCGAGCCCGCCTTGCGCAGCAAGAGCACGCGCGTCTTGGGCCCGATGCCGGGGATCTCGTCGAGCTTGGTACGCAGCCGCTCGCCCTTGCCCACGCGCAGACGTGCGGCGTTGCTCACGCGGTGCGCCTCGTCACGCGCCTGCGCCAGCAGATTCAGCGCATGGCTCGCGCTGCGCAGCTCGATCGGGTTCTTGCGCCCCGGCAGATACACGCGATCGACCAGCTGCTCGCCGAGCACGTTCTGTTTCTCCTTGGCCAGCGCCACCAGCGGCAAGTCGGAGATGCCGATCTCGGCGAGCGCCGACAGCGCGATCGCCAGCTGACCCTTGCCTCCATCCACCACGAGCAGGTCGGGCAGGTCCCAGCCACTCTCGGCTGCCTTGCCGCGGCGGAAGCGCCGCACCAGCGCTTCGCGCATGGCCGCGTAGTCGTCGCCGCCAGCCACGCTGCGAATGCGGAAGGTGCGGTAGCGCTTGCGCTCGGGCTCGCCGTCGCGGAACGCGACGATCGCCGCCACCGTTTCTTTGCCACCGGTGTGCGAGACGTCGATGCACTCGAAGCGCTGCGGCGGTCGCGGCAGCCCGAGCGTGCTCGCCAGAGTCGCAAGCCTTGCCTGCATGTCTTCTTGCGCGCGCGCCTTCTCGCGAAACGCGTGCGCCGCGTTCTCCATCGCCATGCGCAAGAGCTGCGCCTTGGGCCCGCGCTGCGGTCGCGCGATCACGACCCGACCACCGCGCCGCTCCGACAAGAGCTCGGACAGGCCCTCGGCTGCCTCGATGTTCACTGGCACCAGCAGCTCGTCGGGCACGAACGAACCCAGGCCGTAGTACTCGGCCACGAACGATGCGACCAGCTCGTCGTCGGGCAAGCGCACGTCGCGCAGATCGAAGGTGCGCACGCCGATCACGCGGCCGCGTCGTGCCATCAGCACGGCCAGCTCGGCCTTGTCGGCCTTGCGGAAGTAGCCGAACACGTCCTGGTCCAGATCGCGCACCGCCGAGACGCGCTGACTCTGCTGCGTCGACTCCACCGCTCGCAGTTGGTCGCGGTACGTCGCGGCGAGCTCGTACTTCAGCTGCTCGGCCGCGTCACGCATCGCGACGCTCAGGTGCTGCACCAGCTCGTCGTGGCGACCTTCCAGAAAGAGGCCCACGTTGTGCACCTGCTCGCCGTACTCGGTGCGATCCACGTCGTAGACGCAGGGCGCGAGGCAGCGCTTGATCTGGTATTGCAGGCACGGGCGAGTACGCGCCGCAAGCTCGAGGTCGGTACAGGTACGTAGGCGAAAGTGGCGGTTCACCAGGCGCAGCGTGGCGCGCGCAGCCGTCGCCGAGTGGTAAGGGCCGAAGTAGCGCACCGCGTCGTCTTTCGGCCGCCGCACCACTTCCAGGCGCGGCCACTTCGCGCGCGCGTCCAGGCGCAACGAGAGATAGTCCTTGTCATCGCGTAACTTTACGTTGTAGCGTGGCTGGTGCTGCTTGATCAGGCTGTTCTCGAGCAGCGCCGCTTCCTTCTCCGTGTCCGTGACGAAGGTCTCGATGTCGCCGAGCGAGTCTTGCAACCGCTCGATGAAGTAACGCTGATCCGAGGTGCTGGCCTGGAAGTAGCTGCGCACGCGGCTCTTCAAGCTCGCCGCCTTGCCCACGTACAGGTACGCGCCAGCCTCGTCCTTGAAGACATACACGCCGGGCGTGGCAGGCAGTGCGTCGAGCTTCTTGCGCCAGTCGCTCACGGGTCCACTCTACCACCGCGCTCCGCAGCCGGCGGCACCTGGCGCAGCCGCACCTCGAAGCGCGCACCGCCCTCGGGCCGGTTGCTCGCGTCGATGCTGCCCTGCAGTCCATCGAGGATCGCCGCAGACACGGCCAGGCCCAGGCCCGTGCCCTTGCCGGCGGGCTTGGTCGTGGTGAACGGATCGAAGAGCTTGTCACGCATCTGCTCGGCGATGCCCGGACCGCTGTCTTGCACCACCAGAAGCGCGCTCTTGCCGTCGTCGCTCGGTCGCACGGAGATCTCCACGGCGCCCTTGCCGTCGAGCGCATCGAGCGCGTTGAGCAAGAGGTTGAGCAGCACCTGCGTCAGACGATGCTGCGGTCCGATCACGCGGCGTGTGGCCGGGTCGACCGTGACGCTGATCTCCACGTCCCGCGAGGCCTTCTGCGGCCGCACCAGATTCACGGCGTCGTCGATCACGTCGCGCAGGTCCGCGGTCTGAGCCTGCGCGCCATCGTCCACGTCGCGCCGCGCAAAATCGAGCAGGTCACGAATGATGCCGTTGATGCGCTCGGTCTCGCGCTGAATGCGCTCGAGGAACTCGCGCGCTTCGCTCTCCGACAGCCCACCGCCGCGCAACAGCTCGACCAGGCCGAGGATCGCCGCCAGCGGGTTGCCGATCTCGTGCGCGACACCGGCCGCCAGCCGACCGATCGACGCGAGCTTCTCGCCGTGGATCAGCTGTTGTTCCTTGCTAGCAAGCTCGCTGGTGGTGCGCTCCAGCTCCGCGAGCCGGTCGACCAGGCGCTTGCGCTCCGCGCGCAGCATGGTCGCCATCTCGTTAAACGTGAGCGCGAGCCTCGCGACCTCGGCCGAGCCTTCCTCGCGCGCGAGACGATGCTCGCCGCCATGTGATAGCTGCGCGGCCGACTGCGTGAGCCGATCGAGCGGCCGCACGATGAGGTGCGTGAGCGCGACGTACGCCAAGAGCAGCACCGACAGGCCGGTGATCGACATGTAGAAGAGCAAAAGATCGGTGACCGGGGTGCGCGAGGGGTCGTTGCTGGGTGATAGCCAGAGCGAGAGCCGCGCGCCGTCAGCGAGCACGGTCCGCACGCTCGGCCGGTCCTGCGGCTGACCGCAGACGAAGGCCGGACCGGACGCTCGCTGCAGACGCAGCGCGCGCAGGCCGGCTGTGCTCTGCAGACGCTCGCACAGCGACTGCAACGAAGCGTTGCTACTATCGCCCGCCACGGTCGCGACCAGGACGTGTGCGACCAGCCGCTGCTCGCGCAGCTCGTCCAGGCCCACGTTGCGACGCGTCAGCTGCACCGTGGCGAAACCGATCAGCCAGAACGAGAGTGCGAACACCGCCGACAGGGCCAGGACGATCTGAGCCCGCAGTCCTAGGCGTGAAGGCAAGCGCATGTGGCTCGCGCCTAGTCGGAAAGCGATTCGATGCGGACCTTGAGGTCCGCGAAACGCTTGAGGAACGGGCCGTGGTCGGCGCGAAACGCCTGCAGGTAGCGGCGCTCTTCGCGCAGGGCCTGCACTTCGTCGACCAGGGCGGCGAGCTTCTCCAAAAGGTGCTCGGGCCCGCGAAAAGGCGCCTCGGTGGCCTTGATCTGCCCTTGCTCGTAGCGATCGACGTGACCCTGACCGGCGCGTGAATACAGGAGCCCCAGCGCCGCTACACGCTGCGACTGCGCCGAGCGCAGGAGCATCTGGCCCGGCAGATCGGCCAGCTCGTCGCACACGCAGACGATCTGGAACGAGAAGGTCGAAGCCTTGTCGAGGCCGGAGCCGCCGCTCATCTCGACCGATACATCCCAGGGCTTGTCGGCGAGTAAGTTCGCGGTCTGCTGCAGGAAGCGCTGATCTTCGTCGATGATCAGGATCGCCGGCTTCATCTGCAGGCCCGCGCCGCTCGAGTCGCCGCCTCCGTACACGCGCCGGCCGAGCGTGAGCATGATGCGCATCGCATCCTCGAGCACGCTGCGCACCTCGCGCAGGAGCGAGCTGTCTTTGGAGCCGGCGCGATAGCGGTCGACCGCCACGTGCACCGCGGCACGCAGGTGCTCGACCTGATCGGGGCGCTTGCTGACGATGTCGACCACGCCGGCGCGCAGTGCCTCGACCGCCGCCTCGAACGAGCGCCGGCCTGCCATCAGCACGATGCGCGTCGGACGCGAGTGTTGTTGAATGTAGGTCGCGAGCTCAAGCCCACCGTTGGTGGTGCAGAAGTCGAGATCGATCAGCGCCGCGGGAAAGAACTTGCGCTTCACCAAGTCCCGGGCTTGCGCAGCATCGACACACACGGTCGAGACGAAGCCCTCCGAATCGAAGAGCCTGCGCAGACCTTCGCGGTCACGCTCGGCGGTCTCCGCGATCAGAAGCTCTTCACCCTGCGACATGCATCCCCACTCGCCGCGCGCTTGCGGCCACTGCGACGCCAAGGATAGCCGATCGCTGACGACGCACGCACGTTCCCGGCGAGCGATGCGCCCAACCAGCGGCACGGCGCGCCTTGTGCAACCGTTCATGTGGGACAAGGTGGCTAGTGGAGAGCTACTTTGGCGGCGAGGGGCGCTGGCCTCATAATGGACGGTGGCGCTGCAAGTTGTCGCGCGCCGGGAGTTCTCCATGAGTGTCTTCGAGAGCATGGCTCAGTACGGGTACGGCGAGCTGCATCTGGTGCGCGACGAACGCGTGCAGCTGCGCTCGATCATTGCCATCCACGACACGCGTCTGGGCCCTGCGCTGGGCGGTTGTCGCTTCGTGGCCTACGCAAACGAGGAAGCCGCACTCACCGACGCGCTGCGCTTGGCGCGCGGCATGACGTTCAAAGCGGCGCTCGCGGGTCTGCCGCACGGCGGCGGCAAGGCCGTGATCCTGGCGCCACGCGACGACCACGACCGGACCGCGCTCTTGCGCCGCTTTGGCCGCTTCGTTGATGGGCTGGCCGGCCGCTACGTGACCGCCGAGGACGCCGGCACCGGCCTACCCGACATGGAGATCATCCGCAGCCAGACCAAGCACGTGGTGGGCCTGGGCGCCGCGCACGGCGGCTCGGGCGATCCTTCGCCATTCACGGCCCTGGGCGTGCGACGGGGCATCGAGGCCTACGTGGAGCTTGTGCTCGGCCGCAAGAGCCTCCACGGCCTGCACGTGGCGGTGCAGGGCGTGGGTCACGTGGGCTACAACCTCTGCAAGGAGCTGCACGCCGCGGGCGCGCACCTCACGATCTCCGACGTGCGCGACGAGCTCGCGGCGCGCGCTGCCACCGATTTCTCGGCGAACGTGGTGGCTGCCGCCGAGATCCACCGTGTGCCTTGCGACATCTACGCGCCCTGCGCGCTGGGCGGTGCGCTCAACGACCGCACGGTGCCGCAGCTGCAATGCCGGATCGTTGCGGGCGCGGCCAACAACCAGCTCGCGAGCGACGAAAACGGAGTCGCTCTGCACGCGCGCGGGATCCTGTACGCGCCCGACTACGCGATCAATGCCGGCGGCTTGATCAACGTCGCGCAGGAGGTCGCTGGCTACGACGCGGCCGTCTCGCGCGAACGCACGCTGCGCATCTACGAAACGCTGCGCGAGATCGCGAGCCGCTCACTACGCAGCGGCGAGCCACCGCACCGCGTGGCCGACTCCATGGTGCAAGAGATCCTGGCGAACAAGGCCGACTGAGGCGCGCGCGGCGCAACGCTCACATCACGAGCCAGATGAAGCCCTTGTCGAGGGTCACCTGCCGCTCGTGCTTCTGCGCGTCGGCGATGGTCAAGACCGAGCCGCGCTCTGAGGCCAGGGACAGATCGCTGGTGGCCTCGTTGCCACCGAGCTCGGAGACGCGCTGCGGGCCGATCGCCACGATGCGCTCGCCCACCTTGATGCCCGCACGCGCGGCGGGCGAATAGCGCTCCACCTCGAGCACGATCAACGCGTCGGGCCGCACTTCGAAGCGCAGACCCACGCCTTGCTGCGCGCGGGGCGCTGTGACCATGATGCTCACGGTGCCCAGGTTGTCGAGCGAGAGCCGCGCGATCGCATCCGGCAGCGCGCTCGCCGGCAAGCCGGTGTGCGTGTCAGCGCCGGCAGGATCGGCGCTCACCGCGGTATCGCGATCCCACAGCGCGACACGGAACGAGGAGCTGTCGGAGAGCTCGATGTTCTTGGGCAAGGTGAAGTTCCACTCGGGCCGACGCGTGTTCTCGCGCACCGGCGACTCCCAGACCAGGCGCTTGTCGATCAGGATGCGAACGAACGGATCGGGCTCGGTGCCGTCCGAATCCCAGGGCAGGCCGGTGGCCTTGAACTGCGGCAGCTCGGCGCTGATCACGCGCAGCGTCCAGAGGTTCTTGGGCCGGTCGTCGATCTTCACGAGCGCCAAGGGCGCCGGATGCATGAACGTCGAGCGACGCGGATACGCGCAGCCGGTGACGGCGAGCGCGAGCAACAGGAGCGAGAGGAGGGTGCGCATGGCGCCGCTAGCATGCCACCGTCTTGGGCATGGCGGGAAGCGGCTCCGTGGCCGGGGCATGCGAGCGCGACGCTGCGGGCCGCCCGGCCAGCCTTGCGTGCCTGATCCCGCCAGGCTACAAATCGCCACGTTCGAGCCCGTGGGGAGGACCCGGCATCATGAAGCTCAGCACTCGTTTCAGCCTCGGTCTGGTTTGCTCGTTGCTCGTCTTCAGCCTCGGCTGCGAGGACGACCCGCACGACCTCGACTTCCTGAAGCAGCATCCTGACGCCGGCACGGACGCGAGCACGCCGAGCGATGCGGCCACAGGCGCCGATGCAGCCGCCAGCAGCGATGCGGCCACCCTCACCGGCACGGACGCCGGGCCCGACGACGCGGGCAGCAACGACGCCGGCGGCGACGCGGGCTGATGCTCGTGGCTGCTGTCATCCGCCGCGCGGAGCTTCGATGAAGCCCAACGACGCCGACCGAGCGATGCTGGAGTTCTTCGGACGCTTCGAGCTTGCGCTGCAAGACGAAGATCTCGACGAGGCCAGAGCCTGCTACGAGCAACTGCGTTCGCAGGCCGGCGACGAGCACCCGGAGGTCGCCTACGCGCTTGCGCGGCTGACCTGGGCCACGGACGACGACGAGGCCGCCGAGCCGCTGCTCGAGCGTGTGCTCGTGCTCGAGCCGCGCCACGCGGAGGCCTGCTACGACCTCGGCTGCATCGCCGATGATCGTGGCGATGCAGCGGTGGCCGTCGAGCGCTTTTTGCGCGTGCGCGCACTCGACGCCGAAGGTGATCGCGAGCTGGGCGTGGGCTCGCCGGAACAACTCGATCACATCGAACGGGTCGCACGCGAGCTACTCGATGCGCTGCCCGCGCCGTTCGGTGAGCGTCTGGCGCAGGTGCCCGTGCTGATCGAGCGCAGACCCAGCCGCACGCTGGTGGCCGAGGGCTTCGACCCGCGCGCCTTCGGCCTCTTCGAAGGGCCGACCGACGCCATGCCCGACGTGCCCATGCCCAAGCACATCGTGCTCTACGCCTGCAACCTGCTGGCCGAGTTCCCCGAGGAGCCGCTGCTCAGCGAGCAGATCGAGGTCACCTTGCTCCACGAGATCGGTCACTACTTCGGGCTCGACGAAGACGACATGGTGCGCCTGGGTCTCGACTGAGGGCTGCCGGCAACACCTGTGCGACCGCCTGCGCGGCCGCGTGCGAGCCCGCCTCAGAAGACGTACTTGAGGTAGGCAGCGCTGCCCAGCGCAAGCGCGCGCTCGCCATCGCGCCCGTTCAGGTTGGGCAAAAGATGCGCGCTCGCGCACAGACCGAGCGAGTGATGCGCGTTGAACAGGTGCCAGTCGACGCCCAGACTGCCGCCGTAAGCTGCACCCGGATCGCCTGCATGGCGCAAGCCGTAGGCCTGCAGGAAGTCCCCGCTCGCCCAGCCCAGGCCCGCCTCGCCCGCCAGCCACAGCGCCGAGCGCGTGCCGAGCGCGAGCTGCAATTTTGCCTGCAGCAAAACGTTGTAGAGCTGCACCGCGGTTGCGGCGGGCGGCGGCGCGGCATCGGTCGGATGGAAGCCCATGCCGACGAGCGCCGCCAGGGCGAAGAAGGGCGCGGGCTCGTAGCCGAAACCCACACGTGCGACCGGCCCCGGCTGCACGAGCCGGCCCGCGCCACCCACGAGCCCCTGACCACCGAGCTCGGCGCGCACGTGCCAGCCGACCGCATACATGTCGCGCGTGGTCGCGATCGCCTCGGGCGGCAGGCGCTCGACATCGAGCCGCGTGCTGTCCGGCGCTTCTTCCTCGGCACGAGCACCCGGCGCGGATAGCAGCGTGCCAACGCAAAGGGCGAGCGCGAGCGCCACAGAGCGCGCGAAGCGGGGGCCTACGAGCTTTTCGTGCGTGACTTGCATGCACTCTCAGGGCGTCTGCGGTGGCATCGCGTGGAACGCCCTGGGCGTGACGTGCAGCAGCGGGTCGCCGGATTGCGCGAGCTTGCCCGCCACGTCGCGCACGCGCACCGTGGCTTCCAGCAGGATCTGCCCGGTCTGCGTGGCACGCAAGCCCAGGCGCAGCGCGATCAGCCCCGGAATCACCGCCGGAATGTACTTCTGCGAACGCGGATCGCTGCTGGACTTGTTCTCGAAGTACACGACCTCGTCGGGGTTGGGCACGCCGTTGACCACGCCGTTGACCACGCCGTTGACCACCGTGGCCAGATCGACCGCGGCTTCGTCGAGTTCCTCCTCGCGAACTGTGTGGGCTTGCCGGCTCTTGGGCGCAAGCGTGTACGTGCGTTCCCACTGCGCGTGCATCGGCACGGGGTTGTTCGCCACCACAGCTACACCGGGGAAGTACTCGTCGAATTCGTTGGCGCCGTTGATCACCACGTCGACGTCGTGGCTCGTGTCGTCGAGGTTCGAGAGCGAGAAATCGACCTGAAGCTCTTCGTCGCCGCGCTCGATCCAGGGCAAGCGCGAGAACGGCAGGTGCTTGAAGGCGCGCACGCCCATCTGCAGGTCGTGCAGCTGCGTGGGGCTCGGCTGCCGCAACGGCAAGCTCACGCGCGTCTCCACCATGTAGAGCGCGCCGTCACGACTGGTGAAGACAGGCGGCGTGCTCGGTGTGAGCGCGACTTGATAGAGCTTGCCGTCGCCGAGATAGACGCGCTGGTCGCCGCACGCGCACAGCGCGCAGGCGAGAGCACAGATCATGATGCAGCGTGCGCGCATGTTCTCCCCCTCAGCTCCCGCGCAGCAAGAATGGATAGGTCACTTCGACTTCGCCGCCGTCGGGTTTAGGGAAGCTCCAGCGCTTGATCTGGCGGACCATGCAGCCCTCAACGCGCGCGTTGCCGAGCGTGGACTTGGCGACCCGCACGACGGTGACGTGGCCGGCGAGGTCGATGCGCCAGTTCATCGACACCGCACCTGCGAGCTTGGGTTCGCGCTGCATCTCGACCTCGAAGCAGTACTTGATGGCGGCCTGATTGGCGCGCACCACGCGATCGATCTGCTCCTTGGACAGGAAGCCATTGACGTGCGCTCCGCTGTTGTCGAGCGAGAGCTGAGCCTCGTGCGCCTTGGGTCCGGGCAAGCCAACGCCCCCGCTACCCTTGCCTTTGCCACTGCCGCTGCCAGCTGCAACGCCTGTTCCCAGATCGCCTGCACCGAAGAGCGTGCCCTTGCCCGTGCCACCGCCGCCGTTGCCCGAGCCGCGCAGACCAAAGCCACCCGAACCGCGTCCGGTGACGGTCTGCACCGAGCCCAGCCCGCCGAGCATCTTGTCGAGCGCCGGCGTGTCGAGCGCGTTCGACAGCGCGTTGCTCGGGCCGCCACCACTGAGCACGCCAAGCAAGCCCAGCCCGCGCACCTTGCTCGCCAGCGCATCTTTCGGCTCACCGGCGATCAGCGTGTCCTTGCGCGTCGCGTCCTTGCGACCCACGCGACCTTCGGCATGCTCCTGCTTCTTGCCGCCTTGCTCGTCGCGATCACGCAGACCCGGATCTTTGGTCTCGGTGCCAGACTTGCGCCTGCGCAGCAGCGGCTCGTCTTCGGGTGGTGGCACCACCAGGAAGCGCTTCACGAGCTCGGTGTCGAGCTCGAGCGTGCCGGTGGGCGCGAATTCCTTGGCGGCGATCAGAAACAAGAAGAGCAGCGCACCGACGTGCACGAACACCGACAGGCCGAGGCTCGCCAGCAGCGCCGGCTCGCGCGACAGCCGCGTCGGCAGCGCTTGCTCCACGGGCCGCACGTGCTGGAAGAACACGGCGAGCCCACCGAGCGTGACCACGCCGTAGGCGTCGGGGCCCAGCCGCGTGGGCTCACGTAGCTCGCGCACACTGCGGCGCTCGCCGGCCAGCCACACGAAGCCACCAAGACATTCGTGGGGCAAAAGCGCGTAGCCGAGCCCCGCCGGCACGAGCAAGCCGAGCGTGTCACCTGGAACCAGGCCCGCAGGCAGCCCGAACATCGCCCTCGGCCCGCCCAGCGTCACCGGCCGCGGCTCGGTGAGCAGCTCGTCGGCGTGCAGGCTGCCGTTCCAGAGCACGGCCACGCGCAGCGGTCGCGCCTCCGCTGTCGTCGTCGTCACTTCCGCCATCAGAACACCTTCTCCCGCGTGCCGCGCTGCAGCTCGGGCATGAACGAGCGGTGCGGCAAGCGTGGCCGTGCGAACTCCGCGCGCAGGCGATTGAGGAAGTACAGCATCTGCGGCGTCTTGAGCTGACCTTCGATGTCGAGCCCGCTGAACTCGAGCACCTTCACCTCCGAGCCGCCTTCCTTCTTCACGTCTTCACGCGCCTCGGCCTCCGCCGCCGGTGCAGCGGCGGCAGGCTTGGGAACGCTGGGCGCCCTCGCCTCGCTCGGGCCTGGGGCCGCAGCCGCGGTGGCGGCCTTGTGGGGCGCAGCTTTGCCAGCTCGGGCCTTGTGCGCGACTGCCTGTTTGTGTGGCTTGTCCTGTGCGCTCGCGCGCAAAGCCACAGCCGGCGCCGCCGCCAAGAGCAGCAACGCCAGCAGGCAGGCGATGCAGGGACCGAGCTTCATGAGCCACTCTTGGGTGTTAGCGAGCGCGTTTGCGAGCTGGATTTGGGCGCCGGTTCGGGCGCTGGCTTCGGCGCAACGACGGCGGGAATCTGCGCAAGATAGCGTTCTGCCGCAGGTCGCTGTGGAGCATCGCTCGCGGCCACCTGGAGATACCTCTCGAACAGTTCCCGTGCCTGGCCGCGCCGGTCCAGAAATTCCGCACGTAGCACGCCCAGATCGAAGAGCGCGGCAGGGTGGTTCGGCGCCTCCTCCAGGGCCTTTTCGTAGGCCTTTTCGGCGTCGGCGTGCTTGCCGAGGCCGCGCAGCGCTACGCCCAGGCCCACACGCGCGTCCACTTCGTGCTCGTCGATCGCCAGTACCTTTTCGTACTCGGCCTCTGCCGCCGCGTAGTCGCCCGCGTGCAGGAGCACCGAGGCGCGATTCATGCGCGCAGGCGTGAACCTGGCATCGGCCGCAACGGCCTTTTCGAATTCGTCGAAGGCCAGCTGTGTGTCTCCG
>DASVHQ010000269.1:0-1650 GCA_036382515.1 Polyangiales bacterium
CACGCTTGCATCCTGCGCTGTGCTCTGGGCCGCAACGTGTGGCTCCGGGGGCGCGCACGCCGGACGGTGCGCTGGGGGCCCAGATTCGGCCGCCCGCGCCGCTGCGTCAAGCGCCACGTCACGGCGCCCACCGACTTGTCTCGGCCAGGGTCCCGCGTCAGGATACGGCGCTCGCTGCGGCAGCCCGCCGCGCGTTGGGAGCTGTCATGACCGTCGGCCGACACGTCTTCACGCTACAGGAAGTCCGCGAGATCCACGATCTGCCGCTCACGGCGCTGCTCTTTCGTGCCCAGAGCGTGCACCGGCAGCACCAGCAGCCGGACGCCGTGCAGCTGTGCTCGCTGCTCTCGATCAAGACCGGTGGCTGCCCCGAAGACTGCGGCTATTGCCCGCAGAGCGCGCGTCACTCGGCCAAGACGCCCGCCGAGCCGCTGATGGACGAGGCCGCCGTGCTCGGTGCCGCGCGCCGCGCGAAGCAGGCGGGTGCCACGCGCTTTTGCATGGGCGCTGCCTGGCGCAATGCCAAGGGTGGCGAGGCCTTCGAGCGCGTGCTGCGCATGGTGCGCGGCGTGCACGACCTGGGCATGGAAGCCTGCGTCACGCTCGGCATGCTGACCGAGGACCAAGCGCGCGCGCTCAAGGACGCAGGCCTCACCGCCTACAACCACAACCTCGACACCTCGCGCGAGTTCTACGACTCGATCATCACCACGCGCGGCTACGACGAGCGACTGCAGACGCTCGAGAACGTCAGTCGCGCGGGCCTGAGCGTGTGCTGTGGCGGCATCATCGGCATGGGCGAGTCGATCGACGATCGCTGCCGCATGCTGGTCACGCTCGCGAACCTGGAGACGCCGCCCGAGAGCGTGCCCGTCAACGCCCTGGTTCCGGTGGAAGGCACGCCGCTGGCCGATCGGCCGCCGGTCGATCCCTTCGAGCTGGTGCGCATGTGCGCCGCCGCGCGCATCGTGATGCCGCACGCGCGTGTGCGCCTGTCGGCGGGCCGCGCTTCGCTCACGCGCGAGGCGCAGCTCTTGTGCTTCCTCGCCGGCGCAAACTCGATCTTCTTCGGCGACAAGCTACTCACCACCGAGAACCCCGACGTCGACGACGATCTGCGCTTACTCCGTGATGCCGGCCTCGTGCCCGTCGCCGCGGAATCCGCGCACCACGACGGCCACCACCATCTGTCCGTCGCGCTCTGAGGCGCGGCAGACATCACCACCAGTTGAGCGTGGCGAACGCGCTGCTCAGGGACGCGGCCAGTGCACGCGGATGGTCGGTTTGTAAGACTAAGCATTCATCGCAATCTGCCGGGGCGCCTGGGGTCGGCAGGTCGCTCCCGGGCTCGGAGAGTGTCCTCGGCACAACCGCCGCGGCTAGGCAAGCAGCGCCTTGGGCCTGCGAAACGAGCCCGGGAGCGACCTGCCGACCCCAAGCGCTTCGATGTCATGGCTGAGTGAGCAGGTGGCGCGACGTCGCAGCCCGTGTTGTCGTCTGAGGCCGACGACACGGTTGCTCGTCGTGACTGCTGCCGATCTTCACGCCGAGCTAGGTCACGCTGACGTCGACATGGCTACTGTAGCGTGTTGGGAGGGCGGGTCGCTCCCGGGCTCGTTTCGCAGGCCCGCCGCGCGCGCGGTGAGTCGA
>DASVHQ010000270.1:0-11750 GCA_036382515.1 Polyangiales bacterium
TGCTGATCACCCTGGCTGTGGCCGAGCTGTGCCCGGACGCGCGCTCGATTGCAGGCAAGCAAGTCGTCAACGTCGTCCCGCCAGGCGCGCCGCACAAGGGCATCGCGCTCGAGCGGCTGCGCGAGGACACGCACACCGACACGGCCATCTACGTCGGCGATGACGTCACCGACGAGGACGTCTTCGCCCTGGACCAGCCTGGCCAGCTGTTGTCGATTCGGATTGGCAAGGTGGTGGGGAGTGCCGCACCCTACTACCTGCGCAGGCAGGCGGAGATCGATCATCTGCTCGACCTGCTCATCGTGCTGCGCCCGCAACCGGTGAGTCGCCGCGTGGAGGACCCGTGAACAAAAGTGCTTCCAGCGCAGAGCCCCGCTCAGCGCTCGGCCCGACTCTGGATTTCTTGGCAGTGCTCTGGGAGCTCAATCACGCGTTCGAAGCGACTTCCAGCCGCATGCAGACCGAGCTCGGCGTGACTGCGCAGCAACGCATGCTCATCCGCATCGTGGGGAAGTTTCCGGGGATTGCTGCCGGGCAGCTTGCGGCGGTGCTACGCATCCATCCGGGCACGCTTTCCACGGCGATCGCGCGCCTGGAGAAGCGCGGGTTGCTATTACGCGAGCGTGACGAGCATGATCAACGCAGGGTGGTGCTGGCCCTGACGGCCAAGGGGCGCAGCTTCGACGTGCCTGCACCACGCACGATCGAGAGCGCCGCTGCGCGCGTGCTCAAGCGCGTCAGCGCGCGCGACCGCGCGGCGACGCTACGCTGCTTGCACGCGATCATCGACGAGTTGGACTCAGACGCGCGCGAGCCGGCCAAGGCGTAGTTCAGGGGCCGCGCGTCTGGGGCGAAACACGTGAATCCGAGACGGCCCACGAGCGCAGCTGTGCGCGTGACGCGTGCTGTTCTGTCGCTGTCAAAGACAACTCATGTCGATCTTTCGTGCTTGAACTCAGTGCGCGCGGCACCACACTCAGGCTCGTCCGTGATCTCGTTTCACGGTTCTTCGGAAAGGACTGATGACGACATGTGCAACTATCAGCAGGGCAATGCACTACGGCGCACGCCCATGCAGGTGGCGCTCTGCGCCTGCCTGAGTGGACTGTCGGCCTGCGCCACCGCAGCAGCTGCAACCAAGCCGCCCGCCGCAGTCGTCGCACGCCCATCGGTCGCCCAGACCACCGTGGCACTGCGCGAGCCAGTTGCGGCCAACGCGAGCACGGCTACGTGCAGCGCCGCACCCATCTACTTCCCGCTCGACTCGAGCTCGCTTGACCCTGCGGCCCGGTCGCAGCTCGAGCAGGATGCTCGCTGCGTTGAACGGTCGCAGGCGCGACAGCTGGAGATCGTGGGCATGGCGGATCCCAGAGGCACTGAGGAGTACAACCTCGCGCTGGGTGAGCGCCGCGCCGAGACTGCTGCGAACTACGTGAGCACGCTGGGTGTGCCGCATGACAAGGTGCGTGCGCGCTCGGTCGGAGAAGAATACGCGAAGGGCAACGACGAGTCTGGCTGGGCGAGCGACCGCCGTGATGACGTGCAGCTGCGATAGCGACGCAGGCCTCGGCAACTGACAGCGGCCGAGGCTTGGAGCCGATCTCGAGGCCCAAGAGAAGAGGTCTTTCGGCGCCCCTCCGAACCGGAAGCCGTTAGCGAATGGGTTTCGAGGTCGGCTCTTACGCCCGCTGCGCTTTGGAACGCGCAGCGGGCGTCCGGCGTCGGGCAGGACGCGCGGCCCGTGGTTGCTCTGCTTCCAGTAAGCGTGCGCGCGCCTGTTCCACGATCGCAGCGACTCCAGCGTGCCGCAGCCGACGCTCGGCGGAGATCGCATAGTAGCGCTCGCGCAATCCCTGCAAGACGCCGATCCGTACCATGTCAGCCGCATCTTCGAGCTCGGCCTTGAGCGCGGCTCTCACGGGAAACAGGCCTTCGCCGAAGCAGCCGAATGTTCGCATCATTCCCGCATCGTCGAACTCGCCGCGAATGTCGACCTGCAGGTGCTGGTCGACGAGCCAGCGATCGAGCAGATGTCGCAGGCTGCTGCCCGATCCGGGCATCAGTAGCGGCGCCCCCTGCAGCGATTCCGGAAAGCCCGCCTTGTATTGCTGTGCGAGCTCGGCCGACCCGTACAGCAGGATCTCCGTCTCTCCGAGCGCGTGCGTGTGTAGGCCCTCGGCGGAGCCCTCCGCGGGCAGGCTTTCCGACAGCACCATGTGCAAACGGCTACGCGCGAGCTCCTCGAGCAACACGCGCAGGCTGTCTTGGCGGATGTGAACGGTAGGTTGCAGGCCCGCATGCAAGGCCGGAGCGAGCAAGCGATAGGCCACCGTCTTGGGAATTGCGCTCACGACGCCGATGTTCAACACGGAACGCCGCTGCGGCGCGCGGCCGCGTGCGAATTCCACGAGCTCGTTTCCAGTACGGAAGATGTCGGCCGCGTAGCTCGCGACCTCGGCACCGAACGTGGTCAGCACCAAACGCCGCCCACGACGCTCGAACAGCGGAGCGCCTAGGAAGTCTTCGAGCGAGCGCAGCTGCGCGCTCAACGTGGAATGCGTGACGTGCAGCCGCGCCGCTGCCTTCGCCAAGCCGTCCTCCTGGGTGATCACCCAGAAGTAGAACAGGTGGTGGTAGTTGAGCCATTCCATGCGCGCCGTGAGCGTAGCCGATCTACGCTAGCTTTTCGCGCGGCGAAACGACTCCGGCGGCTCAGTGGAGCCTTCTACGCAGGCTACGCTCCCGCGCCCAACGTCGCTGCACGGCACGGTTCAGGCATTCGGCTGCCGTCTGGACGGCCTCCTGAAACGACGCCGCGTTGGCTTCCACCACGATGGTCGGTCCCGGTCCGCACCACGCCCTGATCCGACACGTGACGTTCGTGCCGCCCGGCGCACCAATGAAGCGAACGCGCACTCGGTGCACGCGTGCCTCGAAGCGATCCAGTGCGGCATCCAGCGCGCGCCGCGCGTCGTGCTTCAGCGCGGCGGACCGCGACACACCGAGGCTCCGCGTCTCTATGTGCATGCTTCATGCTCCCTCGCTCCGTGCAACCAGCACGCACCGGTGAATCTTCCTCAGGATGCACATTCGGGAAGATACGCCGGACGGTTCGCCATCCCAGCTCAGTCGTGGACCACCGAGCCAGGGCCGGGCTTGCCGTTCGACCAGCCGAGGCGCTCGCGCAGCAGCTCGGCCAGCTCGCGCCCCAAGCGTGCGTGCGTGGTCACATTCGGGTGGAAGTCGCAGCCCACGCCCTCCCGCGGATCGAACCACAGCTCGATCAACGCGATATTGTTGTCGACTTGCGTCTGCCACCGCGCGACGATGGCTTGCAGCCACGCGCGCAGCAGCGAGCGCGCGTTCGGCTGCGGGTAGTCGTCGGCGAGCAGCGGCCCGATCCCGACGACGAGCAGCGCTCGCGGGTAGCGCTTGCGCAGTGTCTGCAGCAGTTGCAGGTACGCTCCGCTGACGGCCTGTCGATCGGGCATGCCAGCGAAGAAGTCGTTGGTGCCGAGGTTGACGATGACAGCGTCGGGCTGAGTCTCGATCGCGGCGGAGCCCGCTTCGGGTTCGGTGGGAATGATCCGGTCGTACACTGCAGAGAACACTTCTTCGTCGCGCGGATCGTAGTTGCGCGTCAGCCCTTTGCCGCTCCAGGCGAGCGCAGAGTAGCTGGCGCCGAGCTCGCGCGCGGCGATGGCGCCATAACTGAGGAAGTTGTTCTCGACGCGCGCGCTCCCATGACAGGCGCTGCTGGCGCCTTCGTCGCCATAGCCGGCGGTGATCGAGTCACCGACGAGCTCGAGATGACGCGTGAACGGCCGCGACGGCTCCAGCAGAGCCTGGTCACGGTCGAGCTGGAAGCCTTGGAAGCTAAGCACGCCCACCTCGGCTTCGGTGCGTTTCCAGATCAGCACATGGTGCTCGCCGTGCTCGAGCTTCTGCGCCAGGGGATAGATGTGTCGGCCTTCTGCGAGGGCAAAGGTCTTGGGTCTGCCGTCGTCGATGACTACGGTGATCCAGTCGGTCTCCCGGCTCTCGTCCTCGACCGGCGTGTCGGTGATCACGGCCCGGATGAACCGACCGGTGAAGCGTGCGGCGATCTGGCTGCCAGGCCACGCGCCGCGCGGCGCTTTGGGGTTTCGCGTATCGAAACGACCGGTGTAGACGATGCGTGCATCGTCGGCAGCGACGAGCACGGTGCTAGGTCCGAGCGCGCACGCGCCCAACGCACTGCACGCGAACACCGGAGTGCAAGCAACTCGCAGCAGGCTCGCGATGCGATCGAACACGCCTGCGTTGTGGCTCATGCGACGACGCAACGCCACCAGAAGCATGGTCGCCAGCTCCATCGCCTCGCGGCCGGGCCCTCATGCGCTCGATCCATGCAGGCTGGCCGTTGCGCTGGCGTTCTCCCCATGGCGCGATCCCGCATCGCGATCCGTGTCGGGGTACCTGCGACGTGCAGGGCACGAGGCGACCGCGGGTGTGGCACACAGCTGAAGGCTGGCGCGGCCAGCGCCCTCATCGCATCGTTGCAGGTAGGGCGAGCCCGCGCAGCACCACGCCGGGGTCGCGCGCGATGGTGCTGATCCCGAAGCGCAGCAGACTTCCCTGTGAGAACGCCACGAGACTGTCGTACACGGCGAGGCAGGAGCTGCCCCCGCGGGGTGAGCTCAGGTAGATGGGCGACCAAGCGCTGGGCCCGAGTCTTCCCTTGAACGCGTGGACGCCGGAGAAGTCGTAGAGGCCGCGGCCAAGTGTGCGGGCGGCGCGTAACCAAGGCTGCACGTCGCCGGCGAGCGGCGCCAAGCCCAACGTCACGTATTCGCAGCCGTCAGCGGCTGCCACTCGCATCGCGGCGTCAACCAGTAGTTCGCTCGTGCCGTTCGGAGCCTCCGGCGCGCGGACCAAATCTTCGACGAGCCAGCCATTGCGCGCGTACACCGGGACGAGCGCCACGAAGGCACATGGACCCGCCGCGGTTTCGGCGACGAAGATCCTTCGTTCTTCGAGGAACTCGAACAAATGGACGCCGACCAAGAAGCCCATCGGTGACATGTGGCGCGACTGCAACCAGCGCTCGACGAGTCGCTCGAGCGCCAAGCGCATCGGCAGCTGCGGTTGTGCAATCTCTTCGGCGGCGATCTGACGGATCCGCACGCCTTTGGCGCGGGCCCGCCGCAGTTGCTCACGCAAGCTCCGGCTACGCCGTAGCACCGAATCCCAGGCGGTCGGGTTCCAGACCGGCTGCTGTCCGATTTGCAGAGCATCGAATGTCGCCGCGGTGACGAAGCGTTGCTCGGTGCCGAAGAGCACCACGCGGCGCCGATGCGCGCGGGCCGCGCGTGCGAAGTGTGTGGCCACCTCTTCCAGGCGTTGGTCGGCGGCGATCGGTGCGCCGGCGGCCACCCACGCTGCGCCTGTGTCGACGTATGCCACGCACGCATCGACGCCGTCGAAGAAGTAGCGAAAGCCTGGCTCGAGCGCTTGAAAGGAGGTCGCGTTCCACCCGAAGCGGCGAATCAAGGAAAACGCTCGCTCTCGCTCGATACGTGCATCGTGAGTTGCGCGGCCCACAGGTGATTCGACCGGTTCGTGTGCGGACGCGGCGGCGCGCACCGGTAACGTTTCCCGCAGGAGGCGTTGCCTGGGATGATCTTGCTTGCGCAGCCCGGTAGCGAATTCGCGCACAGGTTAGGGCCTTTTCATAGCAGGTCCGGTCGCAGTCGGCACGGTGCCTGCAACGCCAGGCTCACGCCGATCACGACCCATCGAGAGCGCCAGTGTACACGCCCACGCGCCAGCGAGCTTCCGCGGCGCAGGGTCATATGTCGACGGAAGTGACGGCAGGAACGACATACATGGTCGTAAGGAACTGCTTTTCAACCGCGCGCGTTGCTGCAACAAAGTCACGGATGCCATTTCGTTGTCGGTCTGTGCGCGGCGCTGCGCCGCTCCGTGCCTCTGTGATCGCGCAGCGCTGGTCGTGGCGAGCTGCTTTCGCGAGCGGCGCTACCCTGCTGACCCCGACGCTGGCGTGGGCGTGCCCGATGTGCTTCTCGGGCAATGGCACAAACCAAGCAGCCTTCTTGTACGGCACCCTGTTCATGATGGCGGTGCCCACGACAGTGCTATTGACGCTCGGCTACCTGGCCTATCGACGCATCATCGCCATCGATGGTGGTGCGGCACGGGAGCCCGTGGTGCCGCTGGCACAGCGTGGCATTGTCCCACCGGAGGCAGCGTCCACGGCCGAGCTCGAGGGTGCCGCACGGCAGCCCGTTCTGCCCGCCTAGCCGCGAGCTCACCCTCGCAGCGCTCTCGGCAAGGCCTCTGCCGATGGCCGCCTGCGCTGTGCTGGGCGCGCTTGCAGCGCGCGCCCATGCCCTGCGGGCACTGGTTGTCTCGGCGGCGCACTGCGAATTGTACGTGTTCGTGCAATAAGAACCTGCGTCTGTTGTTGGCAGGTTGGCTCCACAGGAAGGTCCGGAACGCTTGCGCACGTGGTTCTGCTCGTTCTTCATCGTCAGCACACTGCCGATCGCCTCCGCTTCGGCGCAGGTGTTTCAGGCTCCGGTCGGTGGCCGACCGATCTCGCTGGGCGACTCGCTCGTGGCCTGTGCCGCGAGCGACGGTTGGACCGTCGAGTCGGATGCGCACAGCGTGCGACCGCCGAGCTCACGTGACGCGCTCGGCCGCACGGTACAACTACGGGTCGCTGCGACGCCCGAGGCATGTACGAGCAGCACCGCGACCCTGTCGGTGCGTACGACCGACACCTGGCCGAGGGTCGACGCAGCGTCGATCGTGTTCTCACCCGACGATGGTCGGCTGGATCTGAAGGGTCACAGTCTGGCGGGGATGGTGGTGGCGTGGCGCAACGCCACGGCCGCCGGCAGCGACACTTGTCAGGACGTGAAGAGCGAAGCGGGAGTCGAACGTTGTGCGTTCTCGGTCGGCACCGCTGCCGCCACGCCCGCTCCACTCACCACCACGTTCAGCTTCCTGCCAGCTGGAGCACGCACCACCGCCGACGCAGTTACCTTCGACGCCGACGGGCGTCGCGCGACCGCCGACACCCTCGCACTCACGCCGGCCCGCGCGGTCTTGCGCCGACTGCTCGCGAGCGACACCAGCGTCGATCTGTCGACCGGGCAGGCCGATGTTCCGCTCGTACATCCCGACGCCGTCGCCTCCGCGGAGTGCAGCGGCTCGCTGGTATGCGAAATGGTCTCGGGCAAGCTGATCGTGCATGGCGCCGCAAGCCTGTCGAGCACGGCCGACTTGCAGTTGCGTCTGCGTCCGCATGTGTCACTCGCCGTGAAAGACACGTTGGATTCTCAGCCGGCATTCAAGCTGCCGCTGCTGTACTGCCCCATGTCCATCGTCTCTGGCCCTCCGATCCGCGAGAACCCGGACGCTGTCGTCATCGCGAAGCTCGAAGGCGCGTGCGCGCGCGACCTCTCTTCCGTGACGTTCACAACCGATCATTCGGAGCTCAAGGCACAGCGGACGCTGCACGTCGAGCCGGCGACGTACGTGGTGTTGCATCTGGGGGCGGTCAGCGACGATGAGCTTGCGATCACCGCGCTGCGCAACCAACCGAACGCGGTAGCGCTGGCGGTTGCGCACACAGCTACACGCGCGGCACCGCAGGCCCATGCGTCGATCGAGGTGCCAGGCTTTCCAAACCTGGACTTCGTGCCCAGCAACCGTCCAGCGATCGTTCACGCGTCAGCGCTGAAGGACCACGAACATCTGGAGCTACTGTCGACCGACGGCGTCTACCAGGCCGGACATGCGGCGGGGGCCATGACCATCCGCGGTGACCCCAACGCCGCTGGCTTGACCTCGCTGCGCTTCGGCGTGCGCAACAGCGCTTTGCCAGACGGCCTGTCGCAGAGCGATCTGGCGATCGTGACCGATCCGCTGCAGCGACCAATCCACGAGGCCAACATCCCCGCGCCGATCGGTGCCGCGTCACAGTCCAAGGCGGCGTTGATCGAAATGCTGTGCGGTGGTGGGTCGGTGCCGCTGGAGCGCGTCCGCGTCGGCGAGACTGCGCACCTGTCGTTCGGATTGCGCGATACCTGCCGCGTCGTCTTCCATCGCGAGCTCTTGTCGTCGGAGTACGGCGCGCAGAAGCTGAACTTCGAGATCGACGTGATCAAGGCCGACGGTGGCTCGCGCAGCGACGCACATGTATCCGAGACACTGACGTTCCGCTCCGGGCCCGGGCCGCGCTACGCATACATCCACGGTGTCGTCGATCCCTTCGATCGCGTGGTCGTGCGCGTCTCGCACGAGGCGGACGAAGCGCACTACATCGGTGCCTCGGAGATCAAGACGGGCTCGCCTGCGGCGCAGTGGTCGGCCGTGATGGGGACGGGTCGCGCCCGACTCTACGGCACCACCACGATCCCGACGGGCTTGTATCGCTTCAGCACCCACGAGTACAGCGGGGCACTCGCGCTGAACTTCGGTGTCATCTCGCGGCTCACCTGGCTCGACGCTGAAGGCCACGAAGGCTTCCTTGGCGCGGAAGCGGGCGTGCTGGTGATGGGCCTCGCCAACTCGACCGGCCCGAATGGCAAATCACTGACCCAGGTGGGCGGCGTGGTCGGCCTTGGCTTCAGCGTGCCGATCGCCAATCGCTCGACGCCAACGCAGGCTTCGATCAGTTTGCACGCGTGGCTCGAGAGCGACATCACGCGCGATCCAGGCGCGGGCTCCAGCGGCCGATATGCACTGATCTTTGGGCCCAGCATTTCGATCGGCAATGTGGGCATGAATCTGTGAGATGGATAGCGCGGTACGCCGAGCACTCTGCTCTGGCAACCTGAAGGGTGTGTGGCTGTGCATGAAGCACGAGCTCGCGCACATGCTCTCGCGCAAGTCGGGCGCGATAGTGAATTGCTCGTCAGTGGCGGGGCTGGTCGGGTTTCAGCAGCTGCCGGCGTACGTCGCCAGCAAACATGGCATCGTCGGGCTCACCCGTTGCGCTGCGCTCGAGTGCGCGCAGCAGGGCGTGCGCATCAATGCCGTCTGTCCCGGCGTGATCCAGACGCCGATGGTCGATCGCCTGGTGCAGGACCGTCCGCAAATGCGCGCGCAACTCACCGCTGGCGAGCCGATGGGAAGAACCGGTTGTCCCGAAGAGATCGCCGCCGCAGTGGTGTGGCTCTGCTCCGACGCGGCGTCCTTCGTCACCGGCCAAGCCATTCCGGTCGACGGGGGATGGGTGGCGCAGTAGCTGTGGTCGTCAAGGCGCGCGGGCGGCGGTGTGCGATTGGAGTCGCGACCGCAGACTCAGTCTGACGCTGCTTCGGTTGCGGTACCGTATTCGCCACGACGCGCTGCACGGTTGCACATGGCGCGGTGGTACAGCGCCTGCTGCGCGGCCGGCACGTGGCTCGGCTGACCTTGCCAAATCTCGAGCCCGGGTTGCTGGATCGCGCGCCCAAACGAGAACGCAAGCGCCCAAGGCAGCCGCGATTTGAAACGAGCATTCATGGCATTCAGGCGTGCGGAAGCTTGATCGCCGGGTTGCCCACCGGACAAGAACGCCACTGCCGCAACGGCCGCAGGGACGACTCTCAACAGGCAAGTCAGCGTGGCATCGGCGACTTCGTCGACGTTAGCTTGCTGGGAGCAAGTCAACCCGGCAAGCACCATGTTTGGCTTCAGGAGCATGCCCTCGAGCAAGACGCCTTGTGCGTGCAGCTGATTGAAGACGGCGTGCAGGACTTCTTCAGTGACCTCGCCACAGCGCTCCAAGTCGTGGTCACCGTCCATGAGCACTTCGGGCTCGACGATCGGGACTAAGCCCGCTTCCTGGCAGAGCGCGGCGTAGCGAGCCAGCGCGTGCGCGTTCGCTTCGACGCATGCGCGGCTGGGCAGACCGGCGCCGATGGTGATTACCGCGCGCCACTTGGCGAAGCGTGCGCCCATGGCCGAGTACTCGAGCAAGCGTTCGCGCAGGCCGTCTAACCCTTCGGTGATCCTCTCGCCGCGATGACCGGCCATCTTCGTGGCGCCGCCGTCGACCTTGATGCCTGGGACGATCCCTGCGTGCCGGAGAACCTCGATGAACGGGGTGCCGTCGGCCTTGGTCTGGCGGATGGTCTCGTCGCAGAGGATCGCGCCGCCAATCTGTTGGCCCAGGCCCGGCGTCGTCACGATCAGCTCTCGATATGCGCGGCGGGCCTCCTCGGTCTGAGGAATCTCCAACGCAGCAAAGCGCTTGTTGCAGGTCGACGTGCTCTCGTCGATCGCCAAAATACCCTTGTCGTCAGCGACCAGCGCGTGCGCCGTGTCGATGAGCGCTTGTGTGTCCATGGCTCGACCCCCCTTTGTCTTGCTGTGTGCCCGATGCGCGTGACGTACGACCGTAGACCGTCTGCGGAGATCACGCTGGCGCGCTCACTTCGCGAGCTGCTTGCGAAGTGCTTGAAGCTCTCGTCGGCGCTTCGCGCTCGACATTGGATAGGACAGCCCGAGGCCCTTGAACACATCCAGAATGATCTGGGAGATGATCAGCCGGGCGTTGTCCTTGTCGTCGGCCGGAACCACGTACCAGGGCGCGTCCGCGGTGCTCGTGGCACCGAGGCACTCCTCGTAGGCCTTCATGTAGTGCTTCCAGAACTTGCGCTCTTCGATGTCGGCGAGGCTGAACTTCCAGTTCTTGTCGGGGTCATCGATGCGTTTGAGGAAGCGTTTTCGCTGTTCGTCTTTCGACAGGTGAAGAAAGAACTTGATGATGCGCGTGCCGTTACGGTGCAGATGCTCTTCCAGGTTCACGATGGAGCGATAGCGACCGGGCCAGACCGACTTTTCGTCGAGCAGACTGTCCGGCAAGCCCTGCGCACGTAGGATCTCCGGGTGCACGCGCACGATCAGCACTTCTTCGTAGTAAGAACGGTTGAAGATGCCGATGCGCCCGCGCTCCGGCAGCGACTGGGTCGTACGCCAGAGAAAATCGTGTTCGAGCTCCGCTGCGCTCGGGTGTTTGAAGCTGAACACCTGGCAGCCTTGTGGATTGACACCGGACATCACGTGCCGGATGGCGCCGTCCTTGCCGGCCGCATCCATCGCCTGAAAGATCAAGAGCACCGCGTAGCGATTAGATGCGTAGAGAAGCCTCTGCAACGCGCTCAGCTCGTCGACCTGTTCCTGCAGGTGCTTCTTGTATTTGTGCTTGGACTTGCAGATCGGCTTCACCCGCGTCGGCCACTTGTCGAGGTGGACCGTCTTGCCTTCGGGTACGCAAAAATCGTCGGTCTCGAGCTTCATGATTCGCTTTCGTTGGATCGCGGCATGCTTGGCCGCGACTTCTCTTTTGACAGGGCTTCGAAGCCGGCGATCACATCGAAGAGCTCCTCGTCGATCCCGCTCTGGCGCAAGCGGTAGAACTTGCCATGGAGGTTCTCCAGCAAGTCGTCGATGTTCTTTTCGGCGCGCTGCATGGCCGCGAGCCGGCTTGCGTTCTCGCTCGCGAGCGACTCGGCGCAGGCCCGGAACAGCGAGATGAAGAGGTATTCGCGAATCAGCGCGCGCACCGTCGTGGTGGCGCCGCCGATGATCTCGGGTAGCTTTCCCGTCGGCCACGCAGGTTCGGCCAGCTTGCGTCGCCAGTCTTCGTCCAGCGGAAGCAGCCGCTGGCTGACCGGCGCACAACTCGCGCCGGAGGTGGGGCGGTTGTAGAAGAGGTGCAGCTGCGTGACTGGGCCTGGGCCAGAGTTGCT
>DASVHQ010000271.1:0-6153 GCA_036382515.1 Polyangiales bacterium
GGCGGTGGTAGCGTGTGGTGGTCGTACACGAAGGCCACCGCGTCTTGATAGAAGTCGTAGACGTAGCCGTAAGGCGTAGGCGACCCGATGATGAGCGCGACACGCAGCGCGGCGCCGACTGCGACGAGCAGCCACAGGAGCATGGACTCGCGCGGCAAACAGAAAGCTTGCGCGAGCCCGAGCGGGGTGCGAGAGGCTCGCACGTCGCGCACGGCCGGGCCGCTGGCTCTCATGCGCCGCAAACTACACCGCTGCGCCCGCGGCAGATAGACGCTCCGGGAGCGAGCTCGCGGCGGGCCGGGCCGCTCGGCGTCGCTTGTCGAGCACTGTCACAGAATCGACGCTCATGGGCCGCGCACTCGTAACCTGGGCTGACTAGACTTGCCGCTGCGCGCGGCGGTGCAAGGGGCAGGCAACGTTCTCGAAAGGCAAGACATGATCGGCTGGCGGAAGATCGTTCGTCGTGGTGGGACGATGCACGCGTTGTGCGTGCTGCTCGCCGCGGGCGCCTGCTCATCGTTACCCACGGGTCCGGAGTCGCGTTTGGGCTCGGTCGTTGTGAGGCTCACACTGCCCACCGGCTCGACCCTGTCCCAGGTGAGCTACAACATCGCAGGCGGTGCGTTGACTCAGCCCCGGACGGGCAACATCGACGTCTCGTCGCCGGGGGCCACGATCTCCGCCGCCATTGGCAGCCTCCCGGCCGCGCCGAGCTATCTGCTCACGCTCACAGCCAGCGCCAGCGATGGCGCCGCGTGTCTCGGGTCCGCTTCCTTCGACATCGCGGCAGGCCAGGGCACGGCCGTCTCCGTGACGCTGGCGTGCAAAGCACCACTGCGCACTGGCACCACGATCATCAACGGGGTCACCCTCAACAACTGCCCAACGATAGACGCGCTCAGCACGTTGCCGCTGTCTGCCGCGGTAGGCAGCCTGATCAACGTGAGCGCGACCGTCAGTGATATCGACGGCAACCCAGTCGTGCTGGCCTGGACCGCGACCGCTGGCACGCTGAGCAGCCCAGCAGCCGCGAGCACCACCTACCCTTGCGTGCTCGGAACGCAAGCCTTGACTCTGACGGCGGACGATAGGCACGGCTGCCAGACGACCAGCAGCGTGCAGGTCACCTGCACACCCTTGGTCTGTGCGCCCTGCGATCCGCATGCCAGCTGTCAGAACGTGGCGGGCCAGGCGACCTGCGTGTGCGGTCCCGGCTACCAGGGCAACGGAACGACGTGCGCCGACATCGACGAGTGCGCCACGCACGCCAGCAACTGCTCGGCGGCCGCCGTGTGTACCAACACGATCGGCAGCTTCAGCTGCGCGTGCAACGCGGGCTATCAAGGCAACGGCGTGAGCTGTGCCGACATCGACGAGTGCGCCGCCCACACCGTCAATTGCTCCAGCCTGGCCACCTGCACGAACACCCCCGGCAGCTTCAGCTGCGCGTGCAACACCGGATACCAGGGGAATGGCGTCAGCTGCGCAGACATCGACGAGTGCGCCACGCACACCAGCAACTGCTCCGCACAGGCGACCTGCGCCAACACCATCGGCAGCTTCAGCTGCGCGTGCAACGCGGGATTCCAAGGCAACGGCATCAGCTGCGCAGACATCAACGAGTGCGCCGCGCACACCAGCAACTGTGCGCTCGCGGCCACGTGCACGAACACGGTCGGCAGCTTCAACTGCGCTTGCAACCCGGGCTATCAGGGCAACGGCGTGACTTGCATCGACGTCGACGAGTGCGCGACGGGCGCCGCGCACTGCGGTCTGGGCAGCTGTGTCAACACGGTCGGCGCGTTTTCGTGCACCTGCCCCACGGGTTACTTCTTCGATGGCCAGACCTGTTCCGACGTGGACGAATGCGCCACAGGCGCGAACAGCTGCGGCACGACGAACGTCTGCGAGAACACGGCCGGAAGCTACTTTTGCCTCCCGCGCACCATCTTGCGTGCGAGCGTGAGCACGACCAACGGTGACCCCAACGGTCAGAGCATGCGGCCGGTGTTCTCGTCGGAGGGTCGCTACGTGGCTTATGACTCGATCGCTTCGAACCTCGTGGCGGGTGACACCAACGGCAAGCTCGACGTGTTCGTGCTCGACCGGCGAACCGGTGTCACCACGCGCGTCAGCGTGAGCAGCGCGGGCGCCGAGGCCAACGACAGCTCGTACGCCGCCGCGATCTCGGGGGATGGCCGCTACGTCGCCTTCCACTCGCTGGCCACGAACCTGGTCGCGGGTGACACCAACGGGAACTGGGACGTCTTCGTGCGCGACCTGACCACCGGGACGACCACGCGGGTCAGCGTGAGCAGCGCTGGGGCACAGGCGGTCGGAGGCGCGAGTCAGTCCCCCGCGATCTCGGCAGACGGCCGCCTGGTGGTGTTCCAGTCCGCGGCCACCAACCTGGTTGCCGGCGACACCAACGCTCAACAGGACGTGTTCGTTCACGACATGACCAGCGGCGTCACGACGCTTGTCAGTGTGAGCAGCGCGGGTGTGCAGGCCAATCAGCTCTGCTCGGAGCAGGCGATCTCCGCGGACGGCCGCTACATCGGCTTCTCCTCGTTCGCGTCCACGCTCGTGGTCGGCGATGACAACGGTCTGACCGACGTGTTCGTCCGCGACTTGACCACCAACGTCACCACGCGCGTGAGCGTCAGCAGCGCCGGCGTGCAAGCCAACCAGGCGAGCTTCCACCCGGTGTTGTCGCAAGACGGCCGGTACGTTGCCTTCACCTCGAACGCCTCCAACCTGGTCGCGAACGACGTGGCAGGCTTCCGCGATGTGTTCGTGCGTGACCGCACCAGCAACACCACGACGCGCGAGAGCGTTAGCACCGCTGGCGCTGAGGCCAACAACGCCAGCACGCTGGAGTCGATCTCCGGTGACGGTCGTTACCTGAGCTTCAGCTCCCTGGCGAGCAACCTGGTCCCGCCCGACACCAATGGGTTCGAGGACATCTTCGTGCGCGACCGCAGCAGTGGCACCACCGCGCTCGTCAGCATGAGCGCTGCGGGCGTACGCACGGACAACACCAGCACGCAGCCAACGATCTCCGCCGACGGGCATTTCATAGGCTTCTACTCGCTGGCGTCCAACCTGGTTGCCAACGACAACAACGGCGTGCAAGACATCTTCGTGGTCGCGAATTCGCTCAAGCCGTAGCCGGCCAAGCGCGGGCGCCACGAGCTTGTCACCGACTTAGCACGCTGCCGCCACAGGCGTGGGTCTTACGTACGGGCGCTCGGATCTACAGAGCGGCCGTATCGGCTCGAGTGCCGTTCGGCCACGCGAACGCGACAGCGCCCGCTGCCGCCACGCACGGTGCGTGGCAGCAACGAGCGCGTGACTGAATGTCTGATTCCCGTTTTCGTCGCGATGTGAACCGGAGGCCGAAGATGACAACTGTGCACGTATTTCAGATGGGACGGCGTGTGACACGCGCAACTTGCATGCTTGCGCTGTTCGTATGCGCCGTGCTGGCGCCGAGCTACGCCATGGCCAAGCTCGCCCGCAGCGGCAGCCCGAGCGTGAAGTTCACCGCGCTCGGCTCGATGGGCCTCAAGATGGTCGGCACGAGCTCCGAGCTCGAGGTGACCGAGGACGAGCAGAACATCTCGCTGGTGGTCGGACTCTCGCAGCTCGACACCGGGATCTCGCTGCGCGACCGGCACATGCGTGAGAAGTACCTGCAAGTGCAGCAGTTCCCCACGGCCACGCTGGTCGTGCCGCGCTCCGCGTTGCAGCTGCCCGCCGAAGGCGCGACCAGCAAGGGCACCGCCAAGGCCACGCTCAAGCTACACGGCCACGAACATCCTGTTTCGGTTCAGTACCAGGTGCAGCGCCACGGCAAGAACCTGGAGGTCGAGGGCAGCGTGCACCTCCAGATGACGGACTTCGACGTCATCGTTCCGACGTACCTCGGCATCACCGTCAAGCCGGATGTCGACGTGGTCGCGAAGTTCGTCGCGACCGACCTCTGATTCGTGGTTGGCACAGCACTTGTCTTGGAGGACGGTCATGACGACGGATTCACTCGCTACGGCTTGCCGAGCTCGCCGCGGCGCGCACCGCATCGCAGCGCAGGCTGTGCCCTGGGCTGCCATGCTGCTCGCAGTCGCGCTCGGGTTAGGCACGTGGACCAGTCGAGCCCACGCTTACGCGTGGATGATCTCGCGCGAATACACCGGCTGCGCGACCTGTCACGCCGATCCGTCCGGTGGCGGGCTGCTGACCGCGTACGGCCGCGCGCAAGGCGAAGTCCTGCTGCGCACGCACTACTCGCCCATGGCGGCCGACGAGGAACCGGGCCGCGTGAAGGACTTCCTGTTCGGCGCCTTCGCTCTGCCCGACAGCCTGCTGCTCGGCGGAGAGTACCGCGCCGGCTACCTGCACTCGGTCGCACAGGGCACAGCCTCGATCGAGAAGTTCCTCCAGATGCAGGCCGACCTGCAGGGCCAGGTCGCGTTCGACCGCGTCCGGGTCAACGCCAGCATCGGCTACGATCACAACGGTGCGCAGGCGGCGCGGCTGACCACCGCGGATCGCGACAACTTGGTCTCCCGGGTGCACTGGCTCGGCGTCGACCTCGGCTCGGACAACACGTTTCTCCTGCGTGCAGGTCGTATGCAGGTGCCCTACGGCCTGCGCGGCATCGAGCACACCTTCTTCATCCGCAGCCCCACGGGGCCGCTCTTCGGCTCCGGCGTCCGCGACGACATCAACGCCGGCCAACAACATGGCGTTGCACTCTCGTACAACGTAGAGGGCTTGCGGGGCGAGCTGATGCTGATCGCCGGCAACTACCAGATCACGCCAGATGCCGAGCGTGAGCGAGGCTACAGCGGCTATCTGGAGTGGGCACCGACGGTGCACACGGCGCTGGGCGTGAGCACGAGGATCACGCACGTCGCGCGCGAACCGCTGTTCCAGACCGCGCTCTTGCGTCAAGCACACGGGCTCTTCGGGAGGGTCTCGCCGGTCCGCGCGCTCACGTTGCTCGCGGAGCTCGACCTGCTCGTGAACACCCAGCCGAGCTCCGGCAGCACGGCCTACTCGGGCGCGGGCTACGCTGCGATGCTGCAGGCGGACTTAGAGCCGCTGCAGGGTCTGCACTTCATCCTCACCGGCGAGTGCACCGAGCCGCCGTACACCGGAACCTCGACCTCGTACGGCGGCTGGGCGTCGGTCGCCTGGTTCTTCGCGCCGCACGCCGATCTGCGCCTGGACGCGATCCAGCAGAGCCTGGCCGTCGGGCCGCAGAGCTTCTCGGCCACCAGTGTGCTTGGGCAGCTCCACGTGTATCTGTGAAGCCTGGCGGCCCTCGGGGCTCTGCTCAGACCTCGAGCGCTAGGGCCGGGGAACGTCACCCGTTGTTGCGCCGGTCGTCACACGATCGCCCAGCAGCCGTGGGCTAATCCGCCGCTAGCGAGGATCCGAAGATGAAGCTCTTGTGCTGCGCAGCGTTCGTGGGTGTGGTGGCGCTCGGTTGCAACAGCAAGCCGTCGTTCGAGCTGCCTGGCACGCACGAAAACGGCGTGTCCGGTGCGGGCAGCGCAGTGGACGCCGGCATGGCTTTGGTTGCCGAGTGCGATCAGGCGCCGGACGGCACGCCCTGCGGCAAGCCCGGTCAACCCACGCACTGCGTCTACAACGTGTGCGTGCGCAACGCCTGCGGCGATGGCGTGGTCGCCGAGGCCGAGCAGTGCGACGACGGCAATCAGCGCGACCACGACGGCTGCGACTCGCACTGCCGCAAGGAGCCCGCGCCGCGCTGCGGTGATGGCGTGGTGGACCGCGGCGAGGCCTGCGACGACGGCAACACCGACAACACCGATGGCTGCACGAATGCTTGCCAGTACGCCCGCTGTGGCGACAGCCTCGTCGAGACTGGCGTGGAAGAGTGTGACGACGGCAATCAGATCAACAGCGACGGCTGCCTCTCGAACTGCAAGCGCGCGCGCTGCGGCGACGGCTACGTGGGGCCCGGCGAGCAGTGCGACGACGGAAACTCCAACAACACGGACGCTTGCACCAACGCCTGCACCCTGCCGGGCGGCAAGTGTGGAAACGGCAGCGTGGACCCCGGCGAGCAGTGCGACGACGCAAACACCGTCAACACCGACAGCTGCACCAACGCCTGCAAGA
>DASVHQ010000272.1:0-3390 GCA_036382515.1 Polyangiales bacterium
GCGAGCGACACGGCATGGCTGGCGCTTGCCCACAGGCCCACAGGCACGACACGAAGACGAGCGCGAAGATGGTACGCACCGCGGCAGTCTAGCTGGACAGCGCGCTTCCTGCTAAGAGGTGTGCCGTCTGTGGGCAAGAGCACCTTCGTGGTGCGGGAGCGCGAGCATGCCGGACCTCGAGAACCTCTGGGCCGCGCCGCGACATGTCGTGGCCATCTGCGGCGGTGCGGTATCGGGTGCCGAGGCGGCGGCCTATTGCGCCTCGCGCGGCTTGCTCGCGATCGTGTTCGAACAGAACGCGCGACCGTACGGCAAGATCGAAGATGGCCTGCCGCGCTGGCACGACAAGCTGCGCACGCAGGAGTACGCGCGCATCGATGAAAACCTCGCGCGTGATGGCGTGCTCTTCGTGCCGCGCACGCTGGTCGGGCGCGACATCGCGCTCGCCGAGCTCAGCGAGCAGCTCGGTCTGTCGGCCGTGGTGCTGGCCAACGGCGCGTGGCGCGATCGCCCGTTACCCGTGCCGGGCGTGGAGCCCTACGTGGGGCGCGGGCTGGTCTACCAGAACCAATTCGTGCACTGGTTCAATCACTACGAAGAGCCCGGCTACGACGGGCCGAAGTACCAGGTGGTGGACGACGCGATCGTGGTGGGTGGCGGTCTCGCGTCGGTGGACGTGGTGAAGATCCTCAACCTCGAGCTGTATCGCGCGGCGCTGGCTGCGCGCGGCAAGCCGGTCTCGGTCGTGGAGCTGGAACATCAAGGCATTCCGAAGACGCTCGCCAGTCTCGGTCTCACCGCCGAGCAGCTCGGCGTGCGCGGCGCGACGCTCTACTACCGGCGTCGCATCCGCGACATGCCCGTGGCCACGCCCAAGGACGAGAGCCCAGAGCAGCTGGCCAAGACCGAGGGTGTGCGCGAGAAGCTCGTGCAGGTGCTGGCGCAGAAGTACTTCGTGCGTGTGGCGGAGTGCGAGATCCCGGTCGCACCGATCATCGAAGGCGAACGCTTGGTGGGCCTGCGCTTTCGCAGGAGCGAGCTTCAAAACGGCAAGCTGGTCGAGCTTGCGGGCTCCGAGCACGACGTGCGCGCGGGTCTGATCGTCAGCTCGATCGGCAGCGTGCCCGAGCCGATCGCGGGCGTACCGAGCAAAGGCGAGCTTTACGACTACGCCGACTGGTCCACGGGCCAAGTGCGTGGGCTCCCGAATGTCTTTGGTCTGGGTAACGTGCTCACCGGCAAGGGCAACATCAAGGACAGCCGCGAGAACGCGCGCGAGGTCTCCGAGAAGGTGCTGCAGCTGTACTTGGGTGCGACCCAGGAGTCTTCGGATGGCTGGCTGGACGGCGCACACGAGCGTGCGCGCGAGGCGGCCCGGCAGGTGTTCGAGCGCGCCACGCAGAAGCCGCCGCTGCCCGTGGAGCGCGTGCGCGCGATCGTGCAGCGCGTGCAAGCCCGTTGGAAGCAAATCGGCTATACCGGAGACTATCGCGCCTGGATGGCAGCCCACACGGCGGGCTAGTCTTGCCAGTCGGTCGGCGGCTGCATGGGCGTTCAAGTCGGTCAGATTCTTCGCCAGGCGGCCCTGCGCGCACCCGAGCGCGTTGGGTTGGTCGCGATCGATCACGCAGCGCAGACCCGGCGGGAGCTGAGTTACGGCGCGCTCGACTGCCTGGCCCGCACGGTCGCGGCGCGGCTGCTCGCGCACGGCCTCGGGCGTGGCGAGCGGGTGGGCCTCTTGGCCGACAACAGCGAGCACTTCGTGGCGGCGTGGTTCGGCATCGTCTATGCGGGCGGGGCCGTGGTGCCGATGGCGGTGTCGTCGGCCGTGCCGGAGCTTCGCTACCGCATCAGTCACGCCTTTTGCCGCGTGTTGATCCACGACGCGGCGCGCACGCTGTCTGCAACGGAAAGTTGTAAAGAACCCACGCTGACGGTGCAGCCTTGGCTACTTTCGGAGCTGTGCGCCCCGGGGCAAGAGCCACTTGCGCATCCGGTGGACACCAGCCCCGAGGACACGGCGCTCGTGCTCTACACCTCGGGGACCACGGGCAAGGCCAAAGGCGCGGCGATCTCGCACGCCTCACTCATGCTGCACACGCTGGGGCTCGTGCATCACAGCTTGCAGCTGTCGGCGGATGACGTGGTGCTGTGCACGCTGCCGCTCACGCACAGCTTCGGTTGTCGCATGGCGCTCTTGGCACCGCTGTTCGCGCAAAGTCGCATCGTGATGGTGTCACGCTTCTCGGCGAGGCACACGCTCACGCTGATGCAGACCGAGAGCGTGAGCTGGCTGCCCGCGGTGCCCACGATGTTCGCGGCCTGGGCCGAGGTGCCGGGCGAGCAGAGGCCGGCATGCTTGCGCTGGGCGTTGTCTGCGGGTGCGCCGCTGCCAGACGAGATTGCGCGGCGCGCGGGCGCACGTCTGGGCACCGAGGTGCGTCAGGGCTACGGCATGACGGAAGCCACGTTCTCCACGATCAACGCGCCGCCGGATGCCTGTGTGCTCGGCAGCGTGGGCAAGCCGGCGTGGGGCGTGGAGGTGCGCGTGGTCGACGAAGCGGGCCACGACGTGCCGCAAGGTGAAACGGGCGAGGTGGCCGTGCGCGGCCACAACCTGATGACGCACTACCTCTTCGACCCGCAAGCCACGCTGGAGGTCGCGCCCGATGGCTTCTTACGCAGTGGCGACGTCGGCAAGCTCGACGCGCAGGGCCGGCTCTACATCGTGGACCGTCGCAAGGACCTGATCCTGCGCGGCGGCTTCAACGTGTACCCCTCCGAGGTGGAAGACGTGCTGGCTGCGCACGAAGCCGTGGCGCAGGTCGCGGTGATCGGCAAACCGCATGCGTTCTACGGGGAAGAGGTGGTGGCCGTGGTGGTTGCGCGCACGGCCGCTAACGCCAGCGTGCAGGCGTTCCATGACTGGGCCGCCGAGCGCATGTCGCAGACCAAGTGGCCACGCCACTACGCTTTCGTGGCGGCGCTGCCGCTCGGGCCTTCGGGCAAGGTGCAAAAGCGCGTGTTGCGACAGTGGTTGGCTGAGGGGAAGCTCACGCTGCAAGACGTGGCGCCGCAAGACGCGGCCGCTGCATCGGCCACGCCAGGGAGATCGGATCCATGATCGAAGCACGCGCAGTCAAGATCGCAGGTGCGGTGCGTGTGCGTAAGCCGCATAAACCGTGGTCCCCATCGAGTTACCAGAAGATATCTTATGCGCCCTTCGCCGGGTAGACTGTGCCGCGGGGCGCGGCACCTGCGGGAAGTCGCGCAGCAAGATCAAACGCGGGCGGTCCTCGAGGCGCAGCTTGCGCATACCGCCGAGGAAGTCGTCGTCGTGGTACGCGAAGCGCAGATGGGCGTCCCACTCGGGAACACTCTGGGTTTCGT
>DASVHQ010000273.1:0-34204 GCA_036382515.1 Polyangiales bacterium
CCCATGCCTCCTGCAACGCTCCGTTGCATTCGTTCCACATCCCGAGACGAGCTACGAGGCTCGGTGCGACGCAGGCTGCCGTTCGAGCGCGGCCTGCATGGTTTGCAACGTGCCGAGCACGCCGGGGATAGCGCCGAGCACCTGGCTGCGTGACCCGGGGGTTGCGAAGCGCGGTGTGGTGTTCATGCTGCGGTTCCGTGCTGACCCGGCATCGTGACAGCACGCGGCGTAGCTTAGGGCCCGACGCGCTGTGGCAAGTTGTCGCAGCCGGGTGCTTGACACACGCAGGTCCGTCCCGTATTCGGCTCACGTATGGCAATTCGCCCGCTCCGTGCGCACGCCCGTGCTGACGCCCGTGTTCATCGTGGCGCCCGTCCTGGGCTGCTCGGGTCCGCGGCGTCGGGGCTTGCGTTCGTGCTGGTGTGCGGCTCGTTGGTCGGCGAGCTGGCCAGCCTGGCGCACCTGGTGCTGGTGCATCACAGCGTCTGCCCCGAGCACGGCGAGCTGGTCCACTCCGACGAGGCCGAGAGCGCAGCCCGCGCGTCGTCTCCGGCGCCGGGTCGCTCGGCTGCGCTCTCGGCCGGCCACGCGCCCGACGCCGCGCATGCGCACGACCACTGCGCGTTGGCGATGGCGCGCAAGGAGCGCGCGCTGCCACCCGCTCGGCTTGCGCTCGTCGCCTGGGCGACCCCACAACCGGCCGCCTGCGGAGACATGCGGGCCTGCGCGCCGACGCAACGCAAGTCGGTGTTCGGCTATGCGCCGAAGGCGTCGCCGCCCGGCTGAATCTGCAGCCCACGGGCCCTCGTCCGAGTCGCTGACTCGGGCTGACGTGGCTCGCAGCTGAAGCATTCGTCCCGTTCGCCTCGCGGTCGCGCCGCGCTGCCGAGCCCACTGCTCGCTCGCCGCGATCGCTCGCTGCGGCCGTCGGCGCCACTGCCTGCGCCGGTCGCGCACGAGCCGGCCCCGCCGAGCATCCGCCTCTTGCGCTCGCTGTTCCCGCCGCCGAACGCCACCGGCGTTCGCCCGCCTCGAAAGAGTCAAGCACCCGTGCCTTGTCTTCATCGCCACGTTTCGTGCTCGCTCGCCGCCGGGCTCCTGGGCCTGGTCGCGGGGCTGAGCCTGCTCTGGCCGCCGCGTGCGCACGCGCAGACGGCACTAGTCGCAACGCCGCCGCCCGCGGCAAACAGCGACTCGGCCGGCGTGACCGCGCCCAGACTGGTCGAACGAGTGGAGCCCGTGTACCCGCCCGAGGCCGCGCCCGAGGCACAGGGCCCCATCAGCGTCGCGCTGATCGCGACGGTCAGTGCGCAGGGTAGCGTGACGTCGGTCGAGGTCGCGCAGACCGCCGGTCAGGCGTTCGACGACGCTGCGGTGACTGCGGTCAAACGCTGGCGCTTCGAGCCGGCCCGGCGCGGGCAGCAAGCGGTCGACAGTCGCATTCGCGTGGCGATCCGGTTTGCGTCGCCCGCTACGGCCGCGCCGGCGGTCGAAGCGGGAGCTGGCGCGCCGCCGCCAGCGGCGGTCGAGCCTCCGACGGCGGCGGCCGCGCCGACTGCGACCACATCGGCCCATGGGTCGCCGCCGTCCGCTGCACCGAGCTACGCGGCTGCGACGTCCGTGCCGGGCGGCCCGCCAGCTGCTGCCGGGCTCGCGGCTGCGCCGGCTGCGCCGCCGCCGCCAACAGCTGCAAACGCGTCTTCGGCCACGCACCCCGAGCCGACCGCACCCCAGCCCCCGTTCGAGGCCGGCGCGCACGCGCGCGTGCATGCGCCCAGCCGCGGCACCTCGGACTTTCAGCTCGAGCCGGGCAAGCTCGTCAGCGTGCCCCACGAAAACGCCGGCGCGTGGCTCAAGCTCGCGCCCGGCATCCTGCTCACCAACGAGGGCGGCGAGGGTCACGCCGAGCAGGTATTCATGCGCGGCTTCGACGCGCGCGAGGGGCAAGACATCGAGTTCAGCGCCGGCGGCGTGCCCATCAACCAGGCGGGCAACCTGCACGGCAACGGCTACGCCGACACGCACTTCATCATTCCCGAGCTGGTCACCTCGCTGCGCGTGCAAGAGGGTCCGCTCGATCCGCGCCAGGGCAACTTCGCGGTCGCTGGCAGCGCGGATTACGAGCTGGGCTTGCTGCAGCGCGGCCTGACCGCGAAGCAGACGCTCGGTTCATTCGGCACCAGCCGCACGTTGCTGCTGTGGGGCCCCAGCGGCGAGAGCACCGGCACGTACACGGGCGTGGACCTGTACCAGACCCAAGGCTTCGGCCAGAACCGTGACGGTCGGCGCGGCTCGCTGCTCACGCAGTACGAGGGCCGCAGCGGCGTGCACACCTACCGCGTGGGCGCCACGGCGTACCTGGCGAGCTTCCACACTGCGGGGGTGCTGCGCGAAGACGACTACGAGCAGCACCGCGTGGGGTTCTACGACACCTACGATCCGCGCCAGGGCGAGGATGCGTCGCGCTACTCCGTGAGCGCCGAGCTCGATTCGCACTACGACCAGATGATCGTGCGCCACCAGGTGTTCGGCATCGTGCAGCCGATGCGCCTGCGCGAAAACTTCACCGGCTTCCTGCTCGATCCGCAGGAACCGTCTCAGTCGCCGCACGCCCAGCGCGGCGACCTGATCGACCTGCACAACGACGCCAACACCGTGGGTGCGCGCGGCTCGGTGCAGGTGTCGGACCGTGCGCTCGGGCAGCCGCAGCGGCTGGAGGTCGGCTACTTCGGCCGCGCTGACTTCGTGGACAGCACCGCGATGCGCGTGGAAGCTGCAACCGGTCACCCGTACCACACCGACGCCGACCTGAGCTCCACGCTGGGTGACCTCGGGCTGTACGCCGACGTGAACCTGCGTGCCAACGACTGGCTCGCGCTGCGCGGCGGCCTGCGCGGCGAGTTGCTGACCTACGACGTGCTCAATCGCTGCGCGGTGCAGTCGGTGTCGCATCCGTCGCGCACCAACCCGCCGGGCGACGCGTCGTGCCTGAGTCAGCAGGACTTCGGCGCCTACCGCGAGCCGACGCAACGTGTGTCCACGGCGGGTGCAGCGCAGTCGCCGCGCGCCTCGCTCGTGGTCGGCCCGTTGTCCGGAGTGTCGGGCTCGATCGGCTACGGCCGCGGCGTGCGCTCGGTCGATCCCATCTACATCAGCCAGGATGCGAAGACGCCGTTCGCCTCGGCGGACTCGGTCGAGGCCGGACTGTCGCTGGAACGCAAGCTGGGGGAGATCGACGTGTCGGCGCGCAGCACGCTGTTTCAGACGCGCGTCGACCACGATCTCGTGTTCTCGCAGAGCGCCGGCCGCAACCTGCTCGGCGGGGCCAGCACGCGCACTGGCAGCGCCAACACGCTGCGTGCCACGGGGCGCTTCTTCGACCTCGCCGGCAATCTGACCTACGTGCACGCGGTGTTCTCCGACACCGGCTTGCTCATCCCGTACATCCCCGACTGGGTGGTGCGCTTCGACGGAGTGTTGTTCAGCGATCAGCTGCTGCGCGCCGAGCAGGCGCGTGGCCATGCCGCGCGCGGCAGCCTGGCGACGGGTGCGACCTTCGTGGCGCCGCGACCACTGCCGCAGGGCGAGCGCGGCGACAGCCTGTTCACGCTCGACCTCAACGCCACGGTCGGCTGGTCGATGTTGGAGCTGGGGGTGTCGTGCACCAACCTGCTCGACACGCAGTACCGCCTGGGCGAGTACAACTACGCGTCGGATTTTCACAGCGCAGCGTTCCCCACGCTGGTGCCGGTTCGCCACTTCAGCGCCGGCGCGCCGCGCGCGGTGTACGTGACGCTGACCGTGCATCTGGGAGGTGAGCCATGAGAGTTGCTCGCAGCAGCGTGCTGGTCTGGCTGTGTCTCACCTGCGCGTGTTCGGGCACGACGGGGGGCCAGCGCGTGGTGTTCTCGGCCGTCGCGGTGGGCGCGGCGCCCAACTTCGGCAAGACGCTCGAGTTCGACAACAGCGTGGGTTACCACGTCACGCTCACGCGCGCGCGGCTGCACGTGGGGGCGATCTACCTGAACCAGAGCGTGGCGTCGTCGGGTGCGCAGGAGACGGCCTGCGTGTTGCCGGGCATCTACGTGGCCGAGGTGTTCGGCCCGCTCGAGGTCGACGCGCTGTCCGCGCACGAGCAGAGCTTTCCGTACGACGGTGAAGGCAATCGCGTGGCTGCGAAGGCCGGGGAGCTGTGGCTCGCAGGCGGCGACATCAGGCATCCAGCGGACATCAACGACGTGAGCACCGCGCCGGTGATCTTGGACGCCGCAGGGACCGCCGAGAAGAACGGCGCGAGCTTCCCGTTCGAAGCCCAGCTGACGATCGGCGAGAACCGTGCGATCGCGTCGAGCGACCCGGCGTATCCCGGGGCCAATCCGATCTGCAAGCAGCGCATCGTGACGCCCATCGCCGTGAACCTCACGCCGACAAACGGCGGCAAGCTCGTGCTGCACGTCGATCCGCGCGGTTGGTTTTCCGGCGTGGACTTCGCGCTGTTGGCGCAGAGCTCAAAGAACCCGCTGCTGTACCGCTTTGCCGATGCGCCGACGCAGGCGGCGGACGTCAGCTTGTACGGCGCGCTGCATTCCCGCAGCGGCGTCTACCGATTCACCTGGGAATGAGGAGGAAGACATGCGTATGCGAGGCTGGATTCGAGCACAGGGTTGGGTGAGCATCGCTGCGACGCTGGCCGCTGTCGGCTGCGGCAGCAGCAAGTCTGGCGGTGGCGGCAGTGTGCAGCTCAGCGTCTCGGGCGAGGTATTGGCGCTCGGCGGCTACGCCTTTCCACCCGCGAGCGACGGTGATCCGGCGTTCGTCGACGGCTGGGAGGTGAAGTTCGACGAGCTGCTGGTTACGCTCGATCACGTCACGCTCTCGGAGAACCCGGACAAGTCCGCCACCGACCAGTCGCAGACCGATGCTGCCGTGGCGCGCGTGGATGGGCCGTGGGCTGTCGACCTGCATCAGGGCGGACCGCTGCCGGGCAAGGGCGGCAGCGGCGAGCAAGCACTGCCGATCACGACCCTCGACAACCAGAACCTCAACGGCGGGGTGGACTTCGACGAGACCAAGCGCTACGCGTTCGGATTCGACATCGTCGCCGCGACCGACCGTGCGAAGCAGCTGAACCTGAGCTCGACCGCTCGCAAAGACTACGCCGAGATGACGAAGAACGGGTGGGCCGTGCTGTACGTAGGAACCGCGACCTGGAAGGGTGGAAGTGGCTGCAGCTCCAGCCCCAAGAGCTACGACTTCAGCAAGCTGCCGCAGGTCGTGAAGTTCAGGCTGGGCTTCAAGTCACCGACCACGTACGTCAATTGCCAGAATCCAGACAACGATCCGGCCCATGCGCTCGGCTCCGAAGAGCACCAGCGTGGCATCCAGATCAAGTCGAACACCGTCACCATCGCGCAGGCCACCGTGCACACCGATCACCCGTTCTGGCAGAGCTTCGAGCACGACACGCCGGCGCATTTCGATCAGCTCGCGGCGTTCGCCAAGAACCTGGGCGGCGAGTGGACGCTGACGCTCGATGACCTGAAGGGTGTGGACTACACGGCATTCAAAGACGCTGCTGGCAAAGACCTGCCCTGGCGCTCGTGCCTGCCGTCGTTCACGCCGCCCGACCAGGCACCGGCGATGCACTTCGATTCGCTCGGCATCCCGCACGAGCCGAGCGGCAAGCCGAGCGAGGTCATGCGCGACTACCTCGACTTCATGACCTATGACCAGAGCACCCAGGGGCACCTGAACTCGGATGGGTTGTGCTTCGTGAAACGCAACTACCCGTCGCCGTCCTGAGCTGCCGTACGAGCTTGAGGTTTGCGGCGTGGCCTGCTACGCGGGGCGTTCGCCCCACCGGCGGGCCCGGGCTGGCAGACACTGATATCGCACTCCTCGGTGCCGGCACACGGTTCGCCGATGCCTTTGGGCATGATGCAGCTGCCCGACGCGCCACAGTGGAACGGGCCGCAGCAATCCGCGCTCGAAGCGAAAGCCAGGTTGACGCCGTGGCACGGCGGCGACGCCACACATACGTTCGAGGCGTTGTCGCAGGACAGCGTGGCGGACCCTTTGCATGGCCCTGCGGCACCGCTGTTTGCCGCACAGCAGGCCTGCCCAGCCGCTCCGCAATCGCTGGTGCTGCTGCCACACCCGCTGATCCGAACTAACTCGCCGGAGGACAGAGCGCAGACGACCAAGTAGATCAGAAGCGATTCGATGTGCAAGGCTCTCTCCGCGAATTGGTTGGGCGGCCGTGGCCAACACTACAAGGCACCGCGCAGCTGTCGATCGAGCGATTGTGTCGACGATTCACGATAGCGTGCGCAGCTGCTGAGGGGATGGTCATTCACGCCCGCGAGCCGTCGACGACCGTGCTCGGACACGAGCCACGCCCACGGCGATCGACCGGCCGCTGCGCGCGAGCTCTCTTGCGTTGACCCAGTGAGGCGCGACATCCAAGCGACCCACACGCGGAGCGCTCCCGCATGCCGCGAGCAGGCGATAGCCAGGACTAACGCTGGCCCCTCCGCGCGGCGGTCGTCGACGCAGCGCTTGCGGCGCAAGAACGAGGGCGCGCTTCGTGCTTGTCCGGCCGCAGCTTACGACGACTGCTTCCGCTCTGCCGCCTTGCCACTCCACTGGAAACGCGATACCGGCATCGCTTGAGGTGTGCGCGTGCTGGATGTCGATGAGATCTACGACCCGCGTCGCTGGTACACCACCAACCTGGTTGGAGTCTCGGCTGACCTCCTAGCCTCAGTCGACTTCAACGACTTTCCACAGCGGCTGTCGATCGCCGCGGCACGCGAGACGCACCCGGGGCTCTTCACGCTGCTGCGAGAAACCGCCTCACAAGACGAGGCGGCAGACGTGTTCGGGCACTACATGCAGGTCGCGTTCGGCGGCGCCGGGGCCGGCGAGGAACCAGAAGACAGGCAGGAGCGACACTACCGCTCAAGTTATCTCAAGCTGCTCCAGGGCTGGGGCTTCGACGCGAACGCCGCGCCTGGAGCCGTGCTGAAGGGCTGGGTGGAGAGCCGCTTCGGGATCGTGCCAAGCTTCCACAAGGCGCCACTAGAACGCTTTCCTTCGGAGGCGTGGATGAGCTATCTGGAAGAGAAGCTCAGCAGCCGCTTCCACAACAACTGCATCCAGATGCAGCTCGATGTGCTCTTCGAATATTGCCAGTGGAGCCTTCAGCACTTCAAGCCATTCACCGACGAGCGCGTGCAGCTCTACCGCGGCGCCAACGGCTCCGAAGTGCAGTTCCTGCGGGGCTCCCTGCGCGAGCGCAGAGGCGTGATCCGGCTCAACAACCTGGTGTCGTTCAGCGTGTCACGCGAGCGAGCAGAGGAGTTCGGCGACCTCATGCTCACAGCGCAGGTGCCGCTGGCCAAGCTCTTGTTCTACCCGGGGTTGATCCACGATCGCGTGCTCAACGGCGAGGGCGAGGCCCTGGTGATCGGCGGCGACTTCGAGGTAGCTGTTAGCTACGGATAGGAGCGCGGCGTGCACTTCCGTGTAACGATAGCGAGCGTCGTCTCGACGCATTCCAATCGATCATCGAGGAGAATCCTATGGTAGCACGATGTTATCTCGGAGCTCTCTCGTGGTTCTGAGGGCCTCAAGCTGGACGCGCCGCCCGCGCGAGCGGGCAGTGACTACGCCGTCGGCGGCGCAGAGGGCTTCGCTCGGTCCGTGGCCGGAAAGCTCGTAGCCAACCCATCGGCCATGCAAGTTGGCAAGCACGAGCCGCTGATCGGCGGCGTGATCGTGGCTGGTTGGCAGCTCATCCAGCTCGGCCTCGAGGAGGTTTCGTTCCTCGCTGAAGAACGCGTCCTCGAACCGACAACCAAGGACACTCGCAATGCGCAGCGCGATCGACGCCGATGGCTCACTCCGACCCGCTTCAATCGCACTCAGCGTCTGGCGGCTGATCCCCGACGCCTGCGCAAGCGCAACCTGTGAGAGGCCATGGGTCTCGCGCAATGAACGCACGTGGTTGCGAAGGACGTCGTGCATCGTGTTGTCCATTCCTTACACTAACGCGGCGTGCCTTGCCAGCCATCCGCATGAGGGCAACGACTCGCGTTTCGCGAAGGTAACTTCGCCTTTACAACCTGTCGTGTTTGCTTTCCATCGTGCAAGCACCGCGGTATACGCGTCTTGTACACAGCATTCACCTCCCCGAAACGTGCACTGCCACGGCTAGGTGATCCATGGCCGAGTCTGCGTTGCGCCGCGCGCTGGTACGAAAGCTCAATGAATGTACTTTCACCAGCTGGCGCCGTACGGATAGGAACAGTTAAGGACATGTCTACACGGTTCGTCTGCAGCACGGTACTCGGGGCAACACTGACTTGGTTTTTCACGCCGGCGAGCGCCCAGACGCCGATCACGCCGGTCCCCGCGCCGGCAGCGAGCATCGAGGCGCAGCCGCCAGCGACCGCGACCCAACCGCTGGCGCCCGCCACTCCATCCGCAATCCGAGCACCCGCCTCCGCGCCGGTGGCGAATCTGCAGCCCGCAGCTGCAGCGCCTGCGGTCCCAGCCGCGCCCGGCGCGGAGCCGCTCGCGGGCTGGTCGAACGGCACTATGTTCCTGCGCTCGTCCGACGACCAGTTCGTGCTCTTCCCTGGCGGCCGCCTGCAAGTCGACGGCTATGCCTGGAAGCGCGACACCGAGAAGATGCCGAATGACACCTTTCTCATTCGGCGTGCCCGCGTCGAGATGTTCGGTTGGATCGGTCCGTGGTTCGGCTTCAACATCGCCGGTGACTTTGCCTTGCCGCCGGCGGGCGCGGCCGATCCGATCGGACAAGCCTGGCAGAACACCACGGATGACTATGTGATGATCGCGCCCTTTAAGAACTTGGCGATGCTTCAGGTTGGTCAGTTCGACGCCCCGTTCACACTGGAGAATCGCACTTCGGACAAATACTTCGACTTCATGGAGCGCTCGCTCACCGTGCGCGCGTTCGGCATCCCGACCAACAAGGAGGTCGGGTCGATGATCCATGGCGTCTTGCCCAACTCGATCGCGTATTACTCCCTGGGCGTATTCAATGGCGACGGTCAGAACTTCAAGAATGTCGACGCGGACTTCGACCTGATGGGCCGGGCGTGGATCTCACCGGCGGCGCTCGCAAATCTCTCCGCGCTCGAGGGCGCTGAGATCGGCGCTTCGTTCTGGGCTGGCAAAAGGGGCGCCACAGGGCTGCCGTTGAGCCCGCTCACGACCCAGGGCGGCTTTGCTTTCAGCGAATTGAAGGGGACCAGCGTACCCACGGCGGCAAGTGCTACGGGTAAGCCACTGGAAGTGCATCAGCACGGCAACTTGACCGCATTCGCGCTCGAGCTGAACCTCCCGCTGGTACATCGCTATGGTCTGCGGGTCGAGTACGTGCACAAGAATCAGGAGCTGGGCATCGACGACATCTCACAGATCTCCAGCGGCAAGCTGACACCACTTTCCACGGCGAAGCGAAGTGGCTGGTCCGCCTACGGCGAGCTGTGGTGGTGGGCCGTCGGTGACGATACCATCATTGGTGCACCGGGCTTGCAGCTGCCGCCGCGCCTGAAGGCGTTTTCGACCGAAACGCCGCGACACGGACTGATGTTCGCGGCAAGGCTCGAACGCCTGGATACGCAGCTTACTAGCAACATGCCGCTGGGCGTTGCCAGCGTCGGTACCAACGCTACTTCTGGTGAGACAGCCGTGACGAGTTTCGAGGTCGGCGTGAACTACTGGTACTCGAAGCGTTTCAGGGCGACGCTGAACTACGTGCACAATCACTTCGATGGTACCTCGCAAGGCATCAAGAACGCCGTCGCGAAGAACGGCAGCTCTGGTGAAGACGAGTTTCTCGCCCGCCTGGCTGTCGCTCTCTGAGCGTGACCGGCCAGGCCCTACCCCCTCAACGCTTCTTCGTCAACGCCGTCAGAGGTACGAAGACCGGTTTAGACCTCTGCTCGGCGCGCCACGCATCGCGGTGAACCTTGAAGACACGCGCCTGCAGCGGGGTCTCTGTCCGGAGCTCTTCGTAGGCCCGCGACAGCAGCGCCCTGCACCGTTCTCGCACTTGCTCCTCGGTGGCAAGCGGTTCCTGCGCAGCAGCCAAGTGCTGGCCCATCCGTTTCAAGATGTGCAGACGCGCTACCTGCAGGACACGCGGCTGGTACTCGACCCCGAGGTATTCGAAGAGCTCCTCGGCCGACGAAAGGCGCTTGAGATCATCTAGCACTGCCATGCTAACGCTCCCTCTTGTTGGCGTTTATGCGGCGGGGTTCCGCGCGCCGTGCGGCTTAGTGCGAAGGACTCGTCCGCGCAGCAAAAGCAGTTCCTCGTCACTAACGGCGCGCTTGGTCTGGACTGCACGAACACGCACCCGCTCGAGCAGGGCCCTCACGATCGCGTCCTCGTCCGGCGCAACGCCCAGGCGCGCGAGTGCGTTGCGTACCGCAGCCGTGCCTGAGTGCTTACCCAGCACGATCTCTCGCGTGCGGCCAAAGCGCTCGGGCGCCAGCGCCTCGTAGGCGCCGGCATCACGGAGCAGACCAGAAACATGGATGCCTGACTCGTGCGTGAAGGCCGAGCGTCCGACAATCGCTTTGCCGTCCGGGATGCCTCGCTTCGATGCGCGTGAGACGGCGCGAGCCAATGCGTCGAACGCGCGCGGCTCGACTGTCGTGGTCCTGCCTTCGATTTCGGCGAGCGCTGTTACCACCTCTTCGAGCGCCGCGTTGCCTGCACGCTCGCCGAGCCCCAGGACGCAAACACTGACGTGCGTCGCACCGCCGCGCACAGCGGCGAGCGTATTTGCTGTGGCCAGGCCGAGGTCGTCGTGCCCGTGGAACTCGAGGTCGAGGTTGGTGTCGCCGCGCAAGGTGTTGAGGATCTCGTAGGTGCGAAAGGGATCGAGCACGCCCAGTGTATCTGCGTAACGGAACTTGCTGGCACCGGCGCGCTCGGCATGGACGATCACTTCTCGCACGAACGCAAGCTCGGCGCGGCTACTGTCTTCGCCACCCACCGCCACGTCGCAGCCGCACTGCCGTGCGTAGCGGACCACGCTGCGCAACGCGGACAGGACTTGAGCGCGCCCGCCCAAGCGCTTGGCCACGATCTGTCGGTCAGAGACCGGGATCGAGAGATTCACGTGTGTGACGCCAGCAGCCAGCGCTGCATCCACGTCGTCTTCGCGCATCCGACACCAGGCACTGCCGCGGGAGAACGAGAGTGCAGCTGCGATGGCTCGCATGCTCGCCACTTCTTGTGGTCCCATCGCCGGCACGCCGATCTCGACCTCATTGACTCCAGCGGCCTGCAGAGTGAGCGCGATTTCGAAGCGTTCCTGTGCGGTGAACGCGACGCCTGGAGCCTGCTCGCCATCTCGCAGAGTGCTGTCGTTCACGATGATCGCATTGCGTGGCTTGGTCATGGCTTGCGTCCTTCCGCGTGACTGGCATCAGGCATAAGCTGGGTTGAACGCGGCGCCGCTCGCGTCGGCCTTGCGCCAGAACGGGGAGAGCTCGCGCAGCTTGGCCACGATGCCGGGCATGCACTCGAGGACCGCGTCCACGTCGGCTTCGGTGTTCTCGCGTGAGAATGAAAAGCGGATCGCGCCGTGCGCTGCGGTGTAAGGGATATTCATGGCTCGCAGCACGTGCGACGGTTCGAGCGAGCCGGACGTGCACGCTGAACCGCTCGAAGCGGCGATGCCAGCGCGATTCAAGAGGAGCAGGATGGCTTCGCCTTCGATGAATTCGAACGCCACGCTGGTGGTGTTTGGTAGTCGGTTGTCCGGGTCGCCTGTCGGCAGGCTGCGCTCGATGCCGCGCAGCAGCCCCGCTTCCAACCGGTCGCGCAGGCCGGCCACTCGCGTCTGCTCGTGAGGCAGCGCTGCAAGCGCTAGCTCAGCCGCTTTGCCTAGCCCGATGATCGCGGGCACGTTCTCGGTACCGGCGCGGCGTGCACGCTCTTGATGCCCGCCGCGCAGTAGCGGACGAAATCTCACGCCCCGTCGGACGTAGAGCGCGCCAACGCCCTTCGCCGCGTGCACTTTGTGCCCGGAGAGCGAGAGCATATCGATGTCAGTCGACTGCAGGTCGATGGCGATCTTTCCGACCGCCTGCACTGCATCGGTGTGAAAGAGCGCGCCGGCGTCGTGCGCCATTTCCGCCAGGTGCTCGACCGGAAAGAGCGTCCCAGTCTCGTTGTTGGCCCACATGAGCGAGCACAGAGCCGTCTGGCGACCGAGCGCCTTACGGTAGGCCTCGATATCGAGCCTGCCGAGCGCATCCACCGGAATGTAGTGCACCTTGATTCCGCGTGACTGGCTCAGGTGCTTGCAGAGCGTGAGCACCGCAGGGTGCTCCACGGTGGAGGTGATGATCTCGTTGCGGTCGGTCTGGGTTTCGAGAGCCGAGAGGATGGCGCTGTTGTCGGATTCGGTGCCGCCCGAGGTGAAGATGATCTCGTGGTCGAGCTCCGCGCCAATCAGAGCCTGCACCGCCTGACGCGCTGCCTTGATGGCACCGCCCACCTCCGCGCCGAAGGCATGCATCGAGGACGCATTGCCGAAGTGCTCCGTGAAGTACGGGAGCATCGCTTTGACGACCTCTGGGTCGACGCGAGTGGTGGCATTGTTGTCGAGATACACAGGCCGCATGGCGTGCTCTGCTCTTTCAGCAGAACGATTTCCCGCAGGCGCAGGAAGACGTGGCGTTGGGATTGTCGAAGGTGAAGCCAGCCCCTTGCAGGGTTTCGCAGAAGTCGACGGTCACACCGTTCAGCAGGGGCGTGCTCTTGGCGTCGATGAAGACCTGGATACCGTGGCGTTCGACGATGATGTCGTCGGGCTCCTTCTCGGCAACCAAGCCCAACATGTACTTGAACCCGGAGCAGCCTCCAGACTCGACCATGATGCGCAGTCCTTCCACTGGACCGTCCGCGTCTTCGATCGCCGACCGGATGGCGCCTGCTGCGTTTTCCGTGAGTTGAATCATTGTGCGGCTCCTTGCTGCGGTGCGAATGCCTGCGTCGCAACCGCTTGCTTGCCGTGATGAGCAAGCTGCGTGCCACACAGAGCACGCGCGGGTTCGGCCGAGTTCCGAGGTCCACCGCGTCGTGTTCGGAACGAATGTCGCCTTCGCGACAGTGTGTGAGGTGCTGCGTGTCGGACAGCATCCGTGTGTCGCGCGCTGGTCAAGCGGTCGGTGCGGTAGGGACCAGGCTCTCGCCGTCTTCTTCACCGAAGCAACGCGCCCGGTCATCACACTCGGCACAGCTCGGAGCGACGCAGAGAGCGAAGGCTTCGTCGCAGCAGATCAAGCGGTAGAGGAATTTCTTCCACTTCATGTCCTGCGTGTTTCGAGCGGCGATAGCCTCGAAGTGCCGGCTCATCAACCAGGAGAGCTCGCGCCGATGACGCAAGCCAAGGTCCTGCCAGAGATGGTTCGGCTCTTTGGCTCGACGCGCGATCAACCCGGCCAAGAGAAACTCGAAGCGCGAACCCTGATTCGAGCCCATGAAAAGCAGCTCATGTAGACGCCGTTGGTCCTCGCTCGGGCTGAGCGGAAGCTCGGGAGCAAGCCCGGCGAAGAGGTGCGCTGCATGGGGAAATACCAGCTCGGCAAGCTCCACGAGCTCGGCCGCGCTGAGCCCGAGCGACCGGGTGGGCGAGGCATCTTGCTGCGACTGCAACAAGCCCAAGCTCACGATGCTGGCCACGACATGCGTGTCAAAGGCGTCGCAGCTGGCGCGCTCTGCTCCCGCGACCAGGAAGCCATAGACCTCGACCACCGTCATCACTCACCTCGCTGACTGTCGACCTCGCACCTGCTCTGTGCTCAGGCTGCGCCGTGGGTCTGGCTGTTGGTCGGGCACACACGAGCGCATGCGCCGCAGCCGATGCACGCCCCGCCATCGGCCATCGTCATCACTTTGCGCTCGATCTCGTCGTCGTCATCCAGCGCGACGAGCTGGCCGTCGTCATCCACGCCTTGGAGTGTCATCACACTGCGGCCGCAGACTTTGTAGCAGCGACCGCAGCCGAGGCAGGTCTCGGCGTTGATGGCCGTTAGATAGGCCGGTTGCCAGGTTCTTCCGTCGCGCGTCGTCATCGACATCACACTCTCCCTCGCGAGCACATTCGAACCCCTTCCACACACCCTCGGGCGCAACACTGCGCGTAGACGCACGAGCTATGCGCGCGCCACCTCGGGGTACTGCTCTATGCATTCCACCGCTGCACCGACGATCTTCTCACCCTCTCGTCCGAGCGTTGCCAGGTCGTCGAAGCCGAAGCGGTGCACGTCGCGCAGGGTCTTCGAGAACGCGACCAGCTTGCCGGTTGTCAAGAGCACCCTTCCGAAGCCCTCGTGGCTCATCTTCATCATGGGTGAAGCCATGCAGCCGGTTCGTTGCTCGATGCGCAGGCCAACCGTCCGGTAGAACTGCTCGACGCGGGTCAGCACCTCCGGTTCCGGGTCCGCCATGATGGGCAGCGCGCGTCGAGCCTCGCGCGTCAGCACGAACTCCCCGAGCAAGTCGACGTCCGGCCGCTTCTCCCAGACACCGTACGAGTCTTCAGCCCGGATCAGAGCGATCAACGTCTTCAAGAATGGACTGTCTTGCAGCTCCGTTCGAGCGCTAGCAGACGCGGTGGTTTCGGCACTCACGGCTCATCCTCCTGCTCCAAGAAACTCATCGAACGCAAACGTCTTCTGTTCAGGACCTTCCGCAGCCAAGGCGCCGGCGTCCCGGTGAGCACGGCCTGCACCTTCGACACGACCGCGCTCATCGGCTCCGCCGCCGACACTTTGATCGGATGGATGTCGGCCTTGACGACTCTCGCTGCAACCGGCGCACCAATCGCCAACACAAAGAGCAGGTCACATCCGGCCAGCGCTCGGATGCGCGGCGCGATCCGGTCCTCTTCGTCAACGTTGTGCTCGCCAGATTCATCCGCTCCGAGATCGAAGTCGGCGACCGCACGCAGGCAGCATTCGCTGGCCGTGACATCGTAGATGCAGAGCTTCCTCGCCGAGCCGAAGTGTGCGTCGAGTGACTTCCCATCCTGACTAGCCACCGCAATTCGCAGGCGCTCAGTGCGCCCAGACACATCTGCGGGGTCTTCCACCAAAGTGAGCGTGCGCGCGGTCATGCCCAACTCTCGACGATCGGCGCGGATGCGCTGGTGCTGCTCTTCTCTTGGCCATGCTCCGGCATCTCCGCCATCAAGGCGTTCGCGAGCTCGTAGATGAGTTGGCGCGTGCCGCGGTACCCCACGCTGCAACGCGCCTGCGCACCCAGACGGTCGAAGATTGGAAACCCAACTCGAAAGAGTGGAATGCCCAGGCGTGCGGCGGCTTGCCGGCCATGACTGTGCGTCACTAGTAGATCTGCTTGCAGGCGCGCGGCACTCTCCTCCAACTCGCCCAGGTCGGAGACCATCACGGTGGCGCACGGCACCTCCTGCAGCACGGCAGAGTTTCCCGTCGATGCGACGGCACTCACCACCTCGGCACCCAGTGAGTGCACGAGCTTGGCCAGTGGATAGAGCAGATCCGGATCGCTGCCAATGGCGATGCGTCTTCCCGAAAACCAAAAGTGCCCGTCGAGCATGGCGTCCAGCAACTGGCTGCGTTGTCGACGCACCCGCTCCGGCGCGGTCACGCCCGAGAGTGTTGACAGCAAGCCCACCAACGCATCGCTGCCGGCAAGCCCTGTCACGCTGGGCAAGAGCGTGAATGACACGGCGATGCGCTCCGCAAGTGTTAGGGCAGGCGTGCGCATGTGTTCGCCGATAGCGAGGATGTGGCGCGCATCTGCCATCTGACCGATGGCCGCCAGGCTCGTTCCACCAAGACTCGTCCCCTGATACTCGTCGGGAACATGTCCGTCGAGCGAAGTGGAGATGTCCGGCAGAAACACCGGACAGAGGCCAAAGCTCTCGATCAAATCACGTAATTCCTCAAGGTCGGCCGCACTCTGGTGCACCGATGGCAGCACGTTCAGCTTTCGCGACTGAGGATTGCGAACCACGCCGGTAGGCACCAGCGCCTGGATCACTGCGCTAGTCGCGGCGGCCCACCCGTCCTCGATTGCACCCTCGAAGTCCGGTGTCGACGCGAACACGATGGCTGTGCCTTGCAGCGCTGCTGCTTGCCGCGTGCGGATCAGCGCGAGATCTCCCGCGATGTCTTCCCCGCGTGTTTCTACCAACGCCGTCGAGGCAATGCCGATGAAAGCCGGCTGCCGACGCTGGACCACGTTCACCAGCGCTTCCTCCAGATTGTCAAAGCCGCCCAGGATCGTCGCGACCTCGTCCAGCGCCGTGGTCTGGATGGGGATCGCTTCCTTGAAGTGCCGCACCGCCAACACCAGCGCCAGCGAAGTGCAGCCCTGTGAGCCGTGGAAGAGTGGCACCGAGCGTTCGATGCCGAGGAAGGCCAGCGCGGCGCCCAGGGGTGCCGATGACTTGAGCGGATTGACCGCATAGGCTCTCTGTGATTTCACTACTTTCGCCATGGCCTCACCCGACTCCGAGCGAGCTCGTCGCCAGCGGCAGACACCTTACGCTCCACGACGTGTCCGCGTCGCTCGTAGTCGACTCCCATGGCGCCTTACGGCGCACTTCTTGCCAAACCGGACTGTTGATCTCCTGATCGATGTTCTTCACCAGCTCGACCATGCCTTCGTATCCAGCGTAGGCGTGGTGACGCTCCTGGTTGATGTCGAGCCACGGCGTTCTGGCTTTGAGCGCGATGAACTGCGTTCGTCCGCCCGACAGGAGTATGTCCGCATCACCACGCGCTAGCTGTGCGTACATCTCGCGCGGCGGGATCGAGTCCACCATGTGAGCGTCGCCACCCATCAGCTCCTTGATCCGCTCCTTGTCCTCGCCCGTGCTCTTGCGCACCGACGTCCGAATGATCTCCATTCCGACCTCCTGGAGCGCAGAAACCACCGACCACGACTTCACGCCACCGGTGTAAAGCAGCACGCGCTTTCCCTTGAGCCGCACCACGCGCGGCGCAATGCGCGCCCAAGCATTGGCTTCCTCGCGCGCGATCAGTGCGTCCGTGCGCTCGATCAAGCCAGCTTCGGCCCCTCGTTCCACCAGCAATTTGGCCGTAGTCCGAAGCGCGTTCGAAGTGTCAGATATGCCGTAGAAGGAACCCTCGAAGTAGGGAATCCCCCAGCGCTCTTCCATCTTGCGGGCCAAGTTGATCAGCGCGGACGAACACACCATCATGTTCAACCGCGCGCGGTGCGAGGATGCAACCTCGCGGTAGCGCGCGTCGCCGGTGATGCAGGTGTGGATGCGTATGCCGAGCTCCGCGAATAGCGGCTTCACCTGCCAGAGCTCGCCGGCAACGTTGTATTCGCCCAGGATGTTGATGTCGGTCGGGCCGACGGCGTCCGGCTCGACCGTACCGATCACCTGCTCGAAGAGCGCTTCGCCCGCCAACTTGTTGCCTAGATTCTTCGAGCCCACGAAGCCTGGCGCGTCCACCGCGATGATTGGCGTACCGAGTGCCTGGCTCGCGTGCTTGCACACGGCCACGATGTCGTCGCCGATCAGTGCGCTCACGCAAGTGGAGTACACGAACACCGCGGGCGGCGCGTACTTGGCGATCACCTCTTTGAGCGCCCGGTACAGGCGCTTTTCGCCGTTGCCCATGACAATGTCGACCTCACTCAGGTCGGTCGTGAACCCGAGGCGATAGAGCGTGGGCCCCGAGCTAGCGGCGTGGCGGTTGTCCCACCCGTTGCCCTCACAGGCCAGGGCACCATGAACCAGATGCACGGCGTCGGTGATCGGTTGCAGTGCGATCTTCGCGCCATCGAACGCGCAACCACCAGCCGCGGCGCCTGGGACCAGCGCCTTCGAACAGCCCTTCTTCCGCGCCTTCCCGTCCTTCTTCTGATTCTTCTCACAGCTCGGCTCGTTGAACACCTCGGCGAGCTTCGCATTCAGACCTTGGCTCATGGCGCGCTCCTTCTCTGCCGCAGGCTCTTGCTAGGCCCCCCCCTTCTTCGCCGCATCGTGGGCGCTCTCGCCCACCAGGTCAGCGTGTCAGGTCGTACGAGTAGTCCGTTTCCCCGGCCACGCTGGTATCGCGATCGAGCTTGTCGAAGATCTTGTCGAGCAGGGTCACGAGAACCCGCAGCCCACCCTGATAGCCCCAGACCGGGAAGCGGTGATGATGGTGGCGATCGAAAATCGGAAAGGTCAGCCGAACCAGCGGCACGCCGGTGTCGCGCTCCAGGTACTTGCCGTAGGAGTTGCCGATCAGCAGGTCCACAGGCTCAGTGGCAAGCAGAGAGCGCATATGCCAAAGGTCGCGGCCGCCCCAAGCCTTGCACTCCTTGCCATACGGGCTGCTCGCGAAGAGCTCGCTCATCTTCGCCTCCCACGCCTTCGAACCGTTGGTCGCCAGGCAATGCCTCGGCTCGCCACCCGTCTCCATGACGAACCGCGCCATCCCGTAGACGAAGTCTGGGTCACCGTAGATCGCATAGGTCTTGCCATGCAGCCAGGCTTGACTGTCCGCCATGGCATCGACCAAGCGCCCGCGCTCCACTGTGAGCGACTCGGGGATCTCCGCACCACTGAGTCGGCTCACCTCCTGCAGAAGCTCGTCCGTTCCAGCGACCCCCATCGGATAGTGCAACGACGCGACCTTCTGCCCCTGCGCTGCGCACGACTCCAGCGTCTTTACCGTGCAGTACTCTTGCATCGAGAGCGTGGCTTGGTGGTGCAGCGCTGCTTTGGTCTCCTCGATGGTGGTGCCACCCGCGTACATCCGGAACTTGCCGTCGGCCGGCGTATCGAATTGGTCCGAAACGTCTGACAAAAGCGTGCAGGAGACACCCATCAGCGCCAGCATCCGCTTGAGCTCCCGGTTGTTCGCGACGGCAAACCCATCGAAGCCCGGAATGATCGTAAGACCAGACACTTCCTTACGCTCTACACCTTTCCAGAAGTGCTCGAGGATCCCCTTGAGCATGTTGTCGTAACCAGTCACATGGCTACCGACGAAGGCCGGCGTGTGTGCGAAGGGAACATCGAAGTCCTGTGGGACCGACCCCTTCTCCTTGGCGGTCTGGATGAACGAGTGGAGGTCGTCACCGATGACCTCGGCCATACACGTGGTCGAGACTACGATCATCTTCGGCGCGTAGAGCTTGTAGCTATTGGCCAGGCCGTCGACCATGTTCGTCAGGCCACCAAAGACCGCTGCGTCTTCGGTCATGGAGGACGAGACTGCCGAGCACGGTTCCTTGAAGTGCCGGGCCAAGTGTGAGCGGTAGTACGCCACGCAGCCCTGCGAGCCATGCACGAAGCTCAAGGCCCCCTGAAATCCCGCCGCCGCGAACACCGCGCCGAGCGGCTGACAGGCCTTTGCCGGATTCACCGTCAGCGCTTCGCGAGCGAAGTTCTTCTCGCGGTACTCCCAGCTCTTGGTCCAGTCGGCGATCTTCAGCACTTCTTGCTGCGACGGCAAACCTTCGCCAAGTGCCTTGCGCGCGAGCATCTCGCGATACTCCGGCTCTCGGAAGAGTGGCGCGTGATCCAGGATCTTTTCAGCAGATTGAGGCATGGCACATCCTTACTTTCGGTGAGGCGACTGGAATCTGTGGGCTCACGCCGCTGACTCTTTCTTCCACGGCGCTTTGTACAAACCCCACACGGGGTTGTTGATCGCCATGTCCATGTCGCGGGCGAAGATCGCGAAGCCGTCGTAGCCGTGGTACGGACCTGAGTAGTCCCAGGAGTGCATCTGCCGGAACGGGATCCCCGTCTTCTGCACCGGGTACTTCTCCTTGATGCCCGAACCGACCAAGTCCGGCCTGATGGCTTCGACGAACTTCTCGAGCTCGAAGGCGGTCGCGTCGTCGTAGATCAACGTGCCTTCGTTTACGTAGTGACCGGTGCGCTGATAGTCATCGCCATGACCGAACTCGTAGCCGGTGCCGACAATCTCCATGCCGAGGTCCTCGTACGCGGTGATCACGTGCCGTGGTCGCAAACCGCCGACGTAGAGCATCACGCTCTTGCCTTCCAGGCGCGGCTTGTACTTGGCGACGATCGCGTCGACCAGCGCTTGGTACTTTACGATCACCTTCTCGGCGTTGGCTTTGATCGTATCGTCGAAGTGCGCAGCGATGCTCCGGAGCGAGTCGGCGATCTGGGACGGGCCAAAGAAGTTGTACTCCGTCCAGGGGATGCCGTACTTCTCCTCCATGTGCCGGCAGATGTAGTTCATCGAGCGGTAGCAGTGGATGAGGTTGAGCTTCGACTTGGGTGCCCGCTCGATCTCGGAAAGCGTTGCGTCGCCAGACCAGTTTCCAACCACGTGCAGGCCCATTTCTTCAAGCAAGATGCGTGATGACCAGGCGTCTCCACCGATGTTGTAGTCGCCGATCACGTTCACATCGTATGGGCCGGCATCGCGCTCGATTGCGCGCTTGTCGAAGACACAGTCACGGATCGCGTCGTTGGCGATGTGATGACCCAGCGACTGGGACACGCCGCGAAAGCCTTCACAGCGCACCGGGACGATGGTCTTACCGATCTCCTTGCCCTTCTTCTTGGAGACCGCTTCGATATCGTCGCCGATCAGGCCCACCGGGCACTCGGATTGGATCGAGATGCCTTTGGCGAGTGGGAAGAGCTCATTTATCTCATCGATGACTTTCTCGAGCTTCTTGTCTCCGCCGAAGACGATGTCCTTCTCTTGGAAGTCGGTCGTGAACTGCATGGTGACGAAGCTGTCGACGCCAGTGTGGCCGACATAGTAGTTGCGGCGCTGTGACCAGGAATAGTGGCCGCATCCGACTGGGCCGTGGCTGATGTGCACCATGTCCTTGACCGGGCCCCACACCACGCCTTTCGAGCCGGCGTACGCGCAGCCGCGCACCGTCATCACGCCGGGCAGCGACTTGATGTTCGACTTCACCGCGCATTCGGTGTCCGTGGAAGCGCCCTCAGCTTCGGACTTGGCCGGTGCCTCGGCGGTTCGAAGATGCTTCTCGCGCTTCTTGCGGGTCTTGTCCGGATACGCAGCCAGCACTTCTTCGATGAGTCGCTTATGAAAGTCGGAGTTGCTAGGGGGATTTGCGGTCATGACGAATTCCTGGGGAGCACGAAAGCACATCGACGACGGGGAGACTCGGCCGGTGCCATGAGGACGTGGCGCACCGGCCGAGCTCTGTTCACGCAGCCACAGCCGCCTTTGCCAGCTTGGCTTCCTTGGCATGCAGCTCCGCGAGCATCTGCTCTTCGGTCTTCATGATGCCGAAGTCGAGCAGCATCTCCTCCAGCTCCTCCATGGTGATCGGCGTCGGGATGCAGCCTTTGCCCGCGTTGGCATGGATCTTCGTCGCCAGCGCGCGGTACTCATCGGCTTGTTTGGAGGTGGGCGCGTACTCGATCACGGTTTGGCGACGCAGCTCGGCGTGCTGCACGATGTTGTCACGCGGAACGAAGTGGATGAGCGTGGTGCCCAGGCGCTTGGCGAGAGCCTCTGCCAGCTCGACCTCGCGATCGGTTTGGCGTTCGTTGCAGATCAGACCGCCCAGGCGCACGCCACCGGAATGGGCGTACTTCAGAATGCCCCTGGCGATATTGTTGGCCGCATACAGGGCCATCATCTCGCCGGACATGACGATGTAGATCTCCTGTGCCTTGTTCTCGCGGATCGGCATGGCGAAGCCACCGCACACGACGTCGCCAAGCACGTCGTACGAGACATAGTCCACGTCCTCGTAGGCGCCGTTTTCCTCAAGGAAGTTGATCGAGGTGATCACGCCGCGTCCGGCACACCCAACTCCGGGCTCCGGTCCGCCCGACTCGACACACTTGATGCCTTTGTAGCCGACCTTCAACACGTCACTGAGCTCGAGGTCCTCGACCGAGCCCGCGGCTGCCGCGAGGCTGAGCACAGTGTCCTGGGCTTTCGCGTGGAGAATGAGACGCGTCGAGTCGGACTTGGGATCACAACCCACGATGAGAATCCTTTGACCGAGCTCCACGAGCGCGGCGAGGGTGTTCTGGGAGGTCGTCGATTTTCCGATCCCGCCCTTTCCGTAAAACGCAATCTGACGAAGCTTGGCCATTATGCTTTCCTGTGTTCGTTGGCGCTGGGGTTGCGGCGAGTCGGGTTCGGCGACGGCCGCGTTCGAGAAGCACTGTTTGCATCCGGCGTGCCACTCGCCTTGAGCGGCGAATCTTCGAGAAACGTAGGAACCTCGCTGGCGGAACACGACCTAGCGCTGAGCCGGATCCGACAGATGTGTTGCACCTGCGACAAAGCGAACAGTGGCTGTCGCGCTGGTCTCCACGCTGGCTCGGACACGGCGGAAGCGACTCGCCACACGCAGCGTGAGGAGAGCGTCTGCCCGGCCGGCGCAGCACGGCGTGCTCAGAGCGCCAGAGCCGCGAACGCGTCACTCCAGGGATGCGTGAGCAACTTCACGCCCAGCTCGGCGTAGAAGCGCTCCTCGTTGCGAGAGAGCGAGGCGAGCGGATCGACGATGGCGTAGTGCGGCCCAAGGGAACGCTTGACGATCTGGCGTGCGTAGATTCGCAGCGTCTGTTCGTCGAAGCGGCAACCGAGAAAGACGAAGCCTAGCGTGGTCCGCCGTGTCTGCACCGGCGCGGGGATCGGAGACTGGATGTCGATCTCGGTCAATACCTCGACACAGTCAGCATCGGAGATGATGAAATTGCGCGCAGGTGCGGCCGCACCGTTCGGCTTGTAGAGCAGCGTCCTTGGCCCATCCGCGCTCACCAACGGAAGCTCCGCGCCGTCAGGGGCGTACACCCTCACCCAGCGATTCTCCGTGACGGAGGCCCGCGACACTCCCTGCAGCTCGACCCACTCGCTGGTGACCGCGTTCAGCGCCGCCCGCATCGTGGAGTCAAACCAGGTGTCGACAATCAAGGGCAGCGCCAGGCTCGCGAGCTTCTCGTGTAACGCCGAGGGCGCCGCGTCCGCGGCGAAGGCCTCGTCCATCAGGCGAACCAGCACGCTGCGGTGCTTCTGGCTCTCGATGTACTGCGCTGCGGCCCAAACGTTGCCACGTGCGCGACGAGGCAGCGTGACCTTCTTTCCCAGACGCTCGGCCAGCTCGGCGTGGGTGGACGGCAGGCTCGAGCCACAAGCTGCCAGCACGCCCGGCCCCAGGTAGGGTGCAAGCACCCCGGCCGCGAGGCCTTCGCGAATCTCACGGAAGAAGTCCTGTGCCGGTGGCGCTGCACGCTCGGCGAGTGCAGAGCTGGGCATGTCAAAGCTCTCTGTCGCCGATGACCCGCGCGTTCACCGTGATCGGGAGCGACGTGTCCTGGGCCATCTCCGGTAGCTCCAGCACCCAGCCGTTCCTCAGCCGAACCCACCCACCCCAGAGAGTCGCGTGCTGAGACTCCACGATGGTCTCCTCGAGATCCTTCTTGGGTACGTATGCGGAGAGACCGTTGCTGCCACGCCGAATCATGACCTTCATCGTGTGCCTCGTGTCGTGCTGGTGGAGGGAGGTGGCGATCGTGGAGCCAAGCGGTCGAAGAGGTCAGCGCAGCTGCGCGCTAGCGGTCTGCGTCTCACCGAGAGGCGCGAGCTCCCGGCCGCGCATGCCGACAATCGTGCCGAGCTCGACGAACTCGACGGCATAGACGTAGTAGCGCTGCAGGAAGACCCCGATGTCGCGGACGTAACCGTAGTCGCCCTTGCGCACCAGGATCTCTCCGATGTCCTTGCCGGGATAGGTTCCGTCGTTCTTGACGTACTTGGTCGACCGGACTTTCGCGCCGGGCAAAAAGCGCGGGTCACCGCCGGTTTCGATTTCTTCTTCGCGCCCGAGTCCCATGCTCACGCCTCCACCCAATGCTTCGTTGCGGTTTCACGCAGGCACGCAAGTCCCCGACGATGGGCAGGCTTCTACGCAACGCGGTGAGTCGAACTTACCCTTACACTCGGTGCACTTGGTGGGATCTATTCGATAGGCGTCACCCTTCATCGCGATGGCTGCGTTCGGGCATTCGTATTCACACGCACCACATACGCTGCACTCGGAGGCTACGATCTTATAGGCCACGACAGACTCCTTCGTTGAAATACCAGAAACTCAAGCAGAAGCGGCGCTCTGCCTTTGCGAGTATGCGGACGCGTAGAAGGCACCGATGCCCGCTTCGATCCACTCATGCGCATAGGCATCAGTGACCAGGACGCCAGCCGCCTGCAGGCTCTCCTTCGGGCATTCCCCAATCTTGCTGCAGAGCACCGCGCTCACACCTTCGAGCGCTGCGATCACTCCGTCGAGCGTGGCGTCCTCCCCCCAGCCACCCTGGCAGTACTGCTCGATCTTCCGATGTCCGATGAACGCCACGCCCTTGGCGGAAACCTCGTAGACTTGAAACTCCTTGGCGTGTCCGAAGTGTTGGTTGATGCGACCGCCTCCTCGGGTGGCCACGGCAACCAGCACGCACGCCTGCGCCGCAACGCTGGCGAGCTTCTCTGCTGCGACGTGTTTGGCATCACCGTGCTCCGAGCGCTCTTTGGCCACGAGCTCGCGGTAGCTCTCCCGCTTGGTTGCGTCGTACGCGAGTCGGTCTGGCACGTGCTTCATGGTGAATTCCTGGCCGCGGTCCTCACCCAGGAGCCCAACCGCGTCGGCGCGGCACTGCCGACAATGCCGCATCAGCTTCGTGCTGGTGCTGTCGCCGAGCTGGTCCTGCAGCGCTTTGAGCTCCATCGCGCGCGGTCCACGTTGGCCGGTGAGACCGAAGTGGGTGCCGTGCGCGGGGTCTGAGATCAGCGGCATGATGTTGTGCAGAAAGGCTTCCTTCTGCTTGACGACCTTGTTCACCTCGACCAGGTGTTGGTCGTTGATGCCGGGGATCATCACGGAATTCACCTTGCACAGGATCCTGCGGGCGGCGAGCAGCTCCAGGCTCTGCATCTGCCGCTCGTGCAAGATCTTCGAGGCATCGAGCCCGGTCCAGCGCTTCTTGCGGTAGAAAATCCACGGGTAGATCAACGTGCCGACCTGCGGGTCCACCATATTGATGGTGAGCGTCACGTGATCGATGTTCATTTCGGAAATCGCCTCGACATGATCAGGAAGCGCAAGTCCGTTGGTCGATAGGCAGAGCTTCACGTCGGGGATCTGCTCTCGGACCAAATCGAAGGTCGCCTTGGTCTTGCGAAAGTCGGCGCACGCGTCACCCGGACCCGCGATACCGAGCACCGAGAGCTGCGGCACCTCGTTGGCCACCGCGATCACCTTGCGCAGGGCTTGCAGAGGGGTGAGCTTCTCCGAGACCACGCCAGGCCGGCTTTCGTTGGCGCAGTCGTACTTGCGATTGCAGTAGTTGCACTGGATGTTGCACGCAGGTGCGACTGCCACGTGCATGCGGGCGAAATAGTGGTGCGCTTCCTCCGAGTAACACGGATGGTCCTTGACCTTCTCCCAGGTCTCCGCAGACATATCGCCAGCGCCGGACGATGAGCCGCAGCTCGAGGACGCGCATCCGGAAGACGCAGACAACGCCTGTTGCATGGCCTGAGCCGAGACCGGCGCCTTGAGTGTGTCTAGTCGGATCACTTTGCCCATCGGCGGCTCCTGCCCTGGTACGGGTGAGACAGAACGCAAGTTCAGCGCGCCGCTAGCGCACTCCGATGGGCTCTTGAGCAACGAGCGTGCCACCGGCGATCAGGAGGGAATCCCGCTGGGTTCGCTGCGCACGAGCGCCTGGCTCATGTCGCGACTTCGACATGTCGCGTGAGTTGTTCGGCTTGCGACACGCGTCGGAGCGCTTGCGGGTCATCGCGACCCTCGGATTTGCCTGCCACTCGCGCTGGCACACCGGATGCTACGTGTGCACTAGGAAAACGGACCTTTCGGATCCCGAACACACCCGAGCATGCTGAGCCAACATGTCGCAACAACCCTTCTCCGACGAGATCGCTCTACGCATTGGAATCGCTGCCAGGCGTCTGCCCACGATCACCGCCACGGAATTGATCGAAGCACTCCACGGCTGCCTGGGTGAGACACTCGATGAAGCGGCGCTCGCACGGGTCACCGTCTCGAACCTAAAGGCAGCGTTCGGCCAGACTCATGATGTCGATGGCGACGAAGACGCCGAAGGTCTACGGACCGCGGACCTCGTAGCCTTCAAGGACGCGGTGAGTGCGTTGTGGGGCGAGCAGCGTGACGAGGACAGCGCTCCGAAGCCCGAGGCGTATCAGGCGGGAGAAATGCCAAGCTCAGTGCGGATCGCGGTCGCATCAAACAGCGGTGAGAACCTCGACGGCCACTTCGGTTCCTGTCAGCGCTTCCTCATCTACCAGGCGTCGGCCGACGAGCTGCGCTTGGTCGACGTCCGTTCCACTTCCGCCGCCGCCGCTTCGGATGATCGGAATGGCTTCCGTGTCCAGCTCATCCGCGATTCTGCGGTGCTCTACATCGTGTCGCTGGGCGGCCCAGCCGCGGCCAAGGTGATCCGAGCCAACATCCATCTGGTGCCCACACCGGCGGGCGGCCCGGCTCGGGAGGTGTTGCAGAGGTTGCAAGCGGTCATCCGCAACGCTCCACCACCCTGGCTTGCAAAGCTAGTGCGCGTGGAGTCGGTCCCATCCGCGGAAGGCGTGCACAGAACAACCGTGAGCATCACCAACAATTAGCCACCATGTGACTCGTGCTGGCGACGGTTTCGTGGCAGAGAACGGAAGAGATGCTCGAGACCCCTCGATTTGCTCAGACGAAGATGATGCCGTGGCTGCGATTCGATCGCCATGAGCTCGCCGGCGCGTTCGGCGATATCGGCACCGACCTCCCGTTGCTCATCGCCCTGATCGCCACATGCAAGTTGGATGCGGCCAGCGTTTGCATCATGTTCGGCCTGCTCCAGATCGCGACCGGTATCCTCTACGGGATCCCGATGCCGGTGCAACCGCTGAAAGCGATGGCAGCGATCATGCTCGCCCAGCGGCTCTCCGCCGGGACCCTCGCCGGTGGTGGGCTGGTCATCGGCGTCGCCATGCTCCTCTTGACCCTGACGGGCCTGCTCGATTGGCTGGTGCGCGTGGTCCCGAAAGAAGTCGTGCGAGGCGTGCAGCTTGGGCTCGGGATCACGCTGGCCACGCTCGCTCTCAAGGAATACGCGAGCGCAGACGGTGCTCCCGGTTACGTGCTTGCGGCCCTCTCCGTTGGGCTGCTGCTGGCATTACGCGGCCAGCGTCGCATCCCGGCCCCGCTCGTCGTGATGGGACTTGGGTTACTCTACGCAGGCTTGGTGAAGCTCGACGTCGCCGCGCTGACCGGTGCACTCGGATTCCGTCTCCCGGCGTTCCACGTACCCACGAGCAACGACCTAGCTCGGGGCGCGCTCTTACTGGCGCTGCCACAGATTCCGCTCTCGCTCGGCAACTCGGTCATCGCCACCAGCCAAACCACGAGCGATCTCTTCCCCGAGCGAGCGGTCCCCGTCCGTAAGATCGGGCTCACCTACGGACTCATGAACCTCATCGCGCCTTGGTTCGGCGGCGTCCCGGTGTGCCACGGTTGCGGCGGCCTCGTGGGGTTCTACGGCTTCGGCGCACGGACCGGCGGTGCACCGGTCTTGTACGGCGCAATGTACTTGATCACAGGTCTCTTCTTCGCTCCGGGCTTCGCTCGGCTCGTGCACGTGTTCCCGATGCCGGTGCTCGGCGTGGTGCTGCTCTTCGAGGCCGTCGCTCTGATGGTGCTAGTGCGCGATGTGGCCCGCGACGGCAGCGCACTGTGGATCGCCCTTGCGGTAGCAGCGGCCGTCATCGGCCTGCCTTACGGCTATCTGGTTGGGCTGGTAGCTGGAACACTGATCGCGTGGGGCGTGCGCCGCGGCTGGGTGAAGACGCCGGCCGTCGCCATGGTCGAGCCGGCGCGCACGCTCGAATGAAGCGACCAGCGTGGGTGCGCGACGTCAGAATTTCTTGATCGGTATCTCGTGCTTACGCAGGGCGTACCCCACTTGTCGCGGCGTCAGACCCAAGATGCGTGCTGCCTTCGCTTGCACCCAACCACTCGATTCCATGGCTCCGATCAACCGGTCCCGCTCGCTACCGAGCTCGTGCATGCCCCGCGACGATGCGAGAGCAACCACCCCTTCCCCAGGTTCGCGTGCATCGAAGCTCTGCTCACTCGGCGTTGCATGCCTTCGCATTGGCGTGGGATTGCTCACCACCGGCAAGGGCATGAACCCGCTGGGTCTATCGTGACCAGCCTTTGCCCAGAGCACGGCTGACAGGCACTCATCGTGATGACACGCGAAGTCATCGCCCGTCAGGCTGGCGCCTCGGGCCAGCGTGGCCGTGCGTCGCACGCAGTTTTCGAGCTCACGCACGTTGCCCGGAAAGGAACAGGATCGCAGGACCTTCAAGGCGCCGTCGCCAAGCGTGAGCTGTGCTCCGTGCTCGCTGTTGAAGCGGCGCAGAAACTCGCCAGCGAGCAGTGGAATGTCCGCGGTGCGCTCACGCAGCGGAGGCAACGAGATCGGTACTACGCTGATTCGATAGTAGAGGTCCGCTCGGAACTCGCCGTTCGCGACTGCCATCTCGAGATTCTTGTTGGTCGCAGTCACCAAGCGCACGTTCACCTTGTGCGTGGTGCTACCGCCCACCCTTTCGAACTCGCCTTCCTGCAGAACCCGCAAGAGCTTGGCCTGAAAGGCGGGCGAGATCTCACCGATCTCGTCGAGAAAAAGCGTGCCGCCATCGGCAAGCTCGAAGCGCCCCTTGCGTTGTCCGGCAGCGCCGGTGAATGCACCTTTTTCGTGCCCGAAGAGCTCAGACTCCAGCACACCCTCGGGCAAGGCCGCACAGTTCACCGCTATGAACGGCTTGTCGGAGCGCGGTGAGAGATCGTGAAGCGCTCGCGCAAAGAGCTCCTTGCCGGTTCCCGACTCGCCACGCAAGAGCACAGCGGAGTGGCTGCGCGCGACCAGCCGCACTTTGTCCAGCACCGCACGGATCGGCGCACTGTCGCCGATGATTCCGGTTACATGCGAGGCGCGCTCGCCCGGCGCCGATTGTTCGATGACTTTCTCGAGCCGATGCCGGTCCTCCATCAGGCGCTCTCGATCCCGCACGATCAGCCGTTGCAAGCGCACGGTCTGCCCCAGCAGGTTCGCGATCATGGTCAGGAAGCGCACGTCGTCGTCGAAGCTAAAGTCGCCCCTCACTCCGATGGCGTGGTCTCGGTCGATGGTCAGCGTTCCGATCACCCGACCGCGGTCCTTGATGGGCACGCCGATGAAGGTCACGACCTGTCCCGGCGCCGAAGCCGAGAGCTCCGAGCCCTCGAAGAGCGGGTCCTCTTGCACGTTCTCGACCACCAGCGGCATCTGCGTCACGACGATCTGACCAATGGCACGCTCTGGCAAAGCCTCGAAGTAGCGCTTGGCCAAGGCCTCACTCCAACCAGAGCCCACCGCCGTCTCGACCGTACCGTCCTCGTGCAGAAGCGCAATCAACGCGTGTCGCATGTCGAGGAAGCTCGACAAGAGATGCAGACCACGAGCCAGCGTCACCTCGAGCCGCTCCGGAACGGTGAGCAGCTTCGAGATCTCATACACGCCGTAGAGCGCTCGCTCCGCCCCGCGCGAGCCTCCGGCAGCGCTACTCGTCCGTTTCAGTGATTCCGCCTCCGGCATGGAACCATGTCTCTCTCTCGATCGCGCAGACTCATCGGGGCCAACGGGTAGAACACTTGCACGCAATTGCGTCGCACACTCAACTTCTAGCGCGCCGCTCCCGCCGCGCCAACCGAATGCAGTCGACAACGCAGCGCTGCACTCATTCGTTACGCTCACGAAACCGGCCCGATACGAAGCATGCACTTTCCGGTCAGGCTTACGCGGAGCGTCGGCGTGTATCTGGCCGTGGCTGGACAAACGACGTTCGCACGAGCACACGACCTCGCGCGGTGTTGGTCGCGGTGCGTTTCGGTGGTTTCCTGCGACGACCGCTTCGTGCAATGCTCGGCATCGACGATGCTCACGACCTCTGATCGCATCCGAGGTGGGATGCTTGGCCTCTTGGTCGGCGACGCGCTCGGCGTACCCTACGAATTCAAGTCACCGAGCGAGCTCCCATCACGCGCGCAGATCGAATTCTCACCACCACTCGCTTTCCAACGCTCGCACCCGAGGGTAGTGGCAGGGACATGGTCCGACGACGGCGCGCAGGCGCTCTGTCTCTTGGCATCGCTGCTGCGACACGATCGCTTCGACGCCAACGACTTCGCGCAGCGCCTGGTGGATTGGTACGAACACGGCTACATGGCCGTCGAGGGCAAAGTCTTCGATGTCGGCATTCAGACGGCCCGAGCGCTGCGCGCGATACGCCAGGGTGCTGCGCCGCTCGATGCAGCCCGCTGTGATGAGCAGGGCAACGGCAACGGTGCGTTGATGCGCGTGCTGCCGCTCGCGCTCTGGCATCGTCGTACGGAGTGCGAGCTGGTCGCGGACGCGCGCGCTTCATCGGCCGTCACCCACGGGCACCTGCGCTCGCAGCTCTGCTGCGGGCTCTACTGCCTGTGGGTTCGCCGCATCTTGCGCGGCGATGCCGAGCCGTGGCTTGGTGCGACAAATGCATTGCGCAGCATCATCGGCGACGAACCAGCGGCGGTGGCCGAGCTCGAGCTTCACATTCGCCCCGACCTCGCGCCCGAGCACAAAGGCTCCGGCTACGTGGTCGATACGCTCAGGTCTGCACGCATGCTGATGGCAGGCGGCGACTACGAGGAGGTCGTGAAGAGCGCCGTTCTGCTTGGCTACGACACCGACACCACGGCCGCTGTGGCTGGTGGCGTCGCTGGCGTGCGCGACGGAGTCGAAGCGATCCCCAGGCGTTGGCGCGAAGCACTGCGTGGTCACGAGCTGGTCGAGCCGCTGCTGGCGCTCTTGGTGGCACGCGCGCCGCACTGAATGCAACCACCTGCTGGCCATCCCTTGGCGGCACGGATGCACACACGTATAACAGAGTGGCATGGCCCGCCTGCTTTGCGATTCCGACCCGCCAGTGGTCTGCGTGGAACGACCCGCGGGCAGCTCTGGGTTCGTGCTTCTCTGCGATCACGCCGGGCGTATCCTGCCGCGCGCGCTCGGCGACCTGGGTGTGCCGCACTCGGAGCTGACGCGGCACATCGCCTGGGACATCGGCATCGCTGAGGTCGGGCGGCGCTTGGCCTTGCACCTCGGCGCTTGCCTGATCATGCAGAACTACTCGCGCCTGGTCATCGACGCGAATCGTCATCCGAACACGGAGCAATCGATCGTATCGCTGAGCGAGCGCACGCGCATCCCGGGTAACGAGCGCCTGAGCAACGAGGAAGTCGAGGTGCGAGCGCGTGAGATCTTCCATCCCTACCACGACCGGATTCGCCAAGAGCTAGACGCAAGGCATAGGGCTTCGCGACCGACGGTGCTGGTGCTGCTGCACAGCTTTACTCCCGTCTTCCTGGGAGAGTGCCGCCCCTGGCACGCAGGCGTGTTGTACAACCGAGACCGGCACCTGGCGCATGCGCTGCTTTCGCTCTTGCGCCAAGAAGAGGGGCTCGTGGTGGGCGACAACCAACCTTACGCGGCCAACGACGCCACCGACTACAGCCTCTGTGTGCACGGCGAAGGTCGCGGCCTGCCGCACGTCGAGCTGGAAATCCGTCAGGACTTGATCGAGCACGCGGAAGGTCAAGCGTTGTGGGCGGAGCGCCTGGCGCGCCTGCTGCCGCGAGCAGCAACGGCATTGTTTCCAGCGTGATCTCTTTTCGCCCCGCGTAGCGAGAAGCAAAGGCGCCACGCGCTTGGCGTACTACGCTGGCTGAGAAGCAAAGGCGAACCCCATGCAGATCAGAGTTGGCTACGACATCGTCTACAGCTGTCCGCAACCTACACCGATGATCCTGACACTGAGTATCCACTACAGCCGTGTCTCGGACTTGGTCCAGCCCGACCATCTGCTGATCCAACCGGCTACGCCACTGGCGTCGTATCGGGATTCGTTCGGAAACTGGTGCACGCGCATCGTTGCAGCACCCGGCCTCACGCGGCTGACCGCCGATGCGCTGATCAACGACAGCGGCCTACCCGAGCCCGTGGCGCCGGCTCATGCGACACAACGCACGGTGCAGAGCTTGCCGGAGGAGACGCTGGTCTTCCTATTGGGAAGTCGATACTGCGAGACCGATCTGCTCTCCGAGGCCGCCTGGCGACTCTTCTCCGCGACACCGCTCGGCGTGGCACGCGTGCAAGCCATCTGTGATTTCGTTCACAACCACATCACCTTCGGCTACGAGCACGCCAACGCCACCAAGACTGCCTTTCAGGTCTGGAACGAACGTCGCGGTGTGTGCCGAGACTACGCGCATCTGGCCATCACCTTCTGTCGCTGCCTGAACATCCCTGCACGCTATTGCACGGGCTACCTGGGCGACATCGGGGTTCCGGCGGTCGATGCGCCCATGGACTTCTCAGCGTGCTTCGAAGCCTACCTCGACGATCGTTGGTACACCTTCGATCCGCGCAACAACGCGCCACGCATCGGCCGTGTGCTCATCGCCCGCGGGCGCGACGCCGCTGATGTCGCCATCAGCACGACCTTCGGGCCCAACACGCTGCAGAGCTTCCGGGTCTGGGCGCACGAAGTGCCGGTGTCGGCATCGGCCAATCCGGGCCACGCTACGCACTGACACGTTGCACCTCACTCCGCCGGCCTGTTAGATCACGCACGACCTCCCCGCCTGTAACGGGGAAGTCGTGCGACGTGCTCGACTACGGAGCGGGTTGGACAACCGTGCTGGCGTCGAGCGTGACAGCTGTCTGCGCCAGCAGCCTGCCGTTGATCGACGCGCCGGTCTGCAGCGTGATGGCCGTCTTCCCGAGAACGATACCTTCCATATGAGCCGTCGTGCCGAGCACCACCTTGCCCGAGACCTGCCAGAAGATGTTCTTGGGCAGCGCGCCGCCACTCAGCACGATGCGCTTGCCGTTACTCACAGTCAGAGTCTGGGCGATCTGGAAGATCCAAACGTCCGTCGAGCTACCGCGGAGCGTGAGATTCGTCGGGATCAGAAGAGCGCTGCTCCACTTGTAGACGCCCGGCGTGAGAGTCATCCCGCCGATGTTGCCAGCGCCCAGCTCGGTGACCTTGGGTGCACGGCCCGCTGCATCTGCGAACGCAAGCTGCATGTCGCTGACCGCCGTCGTCAGGTTGGAGGGAGTGGGCGGCTCGTAGTTGGCCGCATAGACCTTTCCGGTCACTTGCTTGGAGGTGGCAAACACATTGGTGGAATCCGCGGTCAGCGCGAATCCAGTGATGTAGCTGGCAGCAGCAGGGCTGACGCCGATGTTTCCCGTAATGGCCGACTGCGGCACCGTGGAGATGCCACTCTTGGAGAGGATCACGAAGTTGCCGGCTGTGCCGAGCTTCACCGCAGTCCCCGCCGCTTTCTGACTACGCAGCGCCTCGCTCAGCGCACTATCGGAGGCGCTGCTTACACTCCCGGCGCCAGCCATTCCGCTGCCAGCGTCGGTCGTCGAAGTGGTTGACTGTGTGGGCTGGCAAGCAGCCGCGAGCGAGAGCAAGAGGAGCGCAGCTCCCTGTTTGTAACAACTGGTTTTCTCTGTCGCTGTGGTCGTCATGCCTGCTCTCATTGCAAGATGCTCACCAAGCTCAGCCACGGGCGAAAACGCGGTGGCGGCCGCGCGCGGCACATCGTTCAAGCCATCTTGGCGGCTCCCGATTCGCCCCGCGGGACAGCCTTGCGTGATAGCAAAGCGCGTCGCAGCCGCGTTCACCGCTCTCGTATTAATCGGCTGATGTCTCAAGGCGTAAGAGTTGCCTTACGTGCAGACATAGCTCGGTACGATCCAACGGTTTGGTGAGAAAGTCGTCCGCGCCGGCGCTGAGTGCGCGAAGCTTGGTGGCGCGATCGTGTAGAGCGGTGATCATCATGATCGGAATGTGCTTGGTCGCGAGGTCGCTTTTTAGCTCGGTCGCTACTTCGTAACCGCCGCGCGGAGGGGCCAGCGTTAGTGCGGGCGTGATGCCTGGAGGAATCCATGGGTCCATAAGGTGAAAGTCCTGAAGCGGTAAGAGATCGAAGCCGCATAGCTTGGGTGACACGCGCAAGCGTGAAGCTCACCGAC
>DASVHQ010000274.1:0-3466 GCA_036382515.1 Polyangiales bacterium
CCGGGCCTGCGCCCACACCCGGAAGGAAGAGCGTAATGATTCACATGGTCCTGCAAGGCAAAGGGGGTGTCGGAAAGAGTTTCGTCGCCGCATTGATGGCTCAGTATCTACAGGACCGTGGCGAGCAGCCGCTGTGCATCGACACCGACCCCGTCAACGCGACATTCGCGGGCTACGCCGCGTTCAACGTGCATCGCATCGATCTGATGGACGGACGGGACATCAATCCAAGGAGGTTTGACCTCTTGGTAGAGACCATCACGGGGGCCACCCGCGACCAGCACGTCATCATCGACAACGGTGCGAGCTCATTTCTGCCGCTTGCTGACTACATCCTGAGCTATGACGTCCCCGAGTTGCTCCTCGAGCGGGGCCACGATCTCTGTCTGCACACCGTCATTACCGGCGGCCAAGGGCAAGACGACACGCTGCAGGGCCTGACGAGCTTGATCGAGCACTTCACGGTGCCGATCGCCGTGTGGTTGAACCCCTTCTGCGGGCGCATTGAAAAGGACGGCAACCGCTTCGCGGACATGTGGCTCTACAAGGAGCACAAAAACCGCGTCGCAGGTGTCGTGGAGATCCCGGAGTTCAACGCAAAGACGACGGGGATTGATTTGTCCGCGCTGCTGAAGACCAGACGACCGTTTCGAGAAGCGGTCAACGACCCGAGCTTGCTGCTGATGACCAGACAGCGGTTGAGAATGGCGCAACGCGAACTCTACGCACGGCTCGATCTAGCGGCGATCCTATGAGCGACGACGACGCCAGCGAACTCATCCGGGAGATTGCCGCCGCCCACGGTGTCGCGCTCGACCGAGACGACCCGGTGCTGATCTTGCAGACGGCGACGCGGAAGATCCTGCAAGACACCCGCAGCAAGCAAGTGGCAGGCCGATGCGAAGCGCGAAGCAGACGGCAAAGAACGCCACGGCGGGACCGTCAGAGACAAACCTAGTTGGAGCGCAGACTCGGTCAGCAACGGGCACCCTGCATGGAAGACCAGCGACCAACCTCGACGCGCCGAAAGCGCTCACGCCATCTTCGGGTACCCGTCCATGGCGAGGAGGCCGACGTCATCGAGGCGCAGGCACGCGCGGTGGGCATGACCCTCGCGGCCTACCTGCGCGCCGTGGGCGCTGGCTATCGGCCCCGCGCTGTCGTCGACCATGACCGAGTGCACGAGATGCTCCGCATCAACGGCGATCTTGGCAGGCTCGGCGGTCTGCTCAAGCTGTGGCTGAGTGATGATCCCAAGCTCGACGCATTCGATCGAGGACAGGTCCGCCAGGTCATCCTCTCGGCGCTGCGACGCATCGAGGAGACTCAAGCGGAGTTGCGTGCCGTCGTGCGCCGAGCGTTGCGAGACGGGGGCGCGCCGTGATCGCCAAAGAGATCGCGACGCCTCGGACGGGCGGAAGCTTCCGCGGTCTCGTCACGTACGTGACGAGCAGTCTCGGGAAGGCGGAGCGCGTAGGACGTGTACAACTGAGCAACTGCGTGAGCGCCGACATCAGCAGCGCCATGCTTGAGGTCGACAATGTTCAGGCGCGCAACCGTCGCGCCCGACACACGACGTATCACCTGATGTTGTCGTTTCGAGAGCAACCGCCGTCGGAGGTGCTGCAAGCCATCGAGCAACGCGCGTGCGCGGCTCTCGGCTTCTCGGATCACCAACGAGTGAGCGTCGTGCATCACGACACCGATCACCTGCACCTGCACATCGCGATCAACCGTGTGAACCCAGTGACGTACAAGGTGCACTGCCCGAGCTATTCGAAGCTGGCGCTCGACAGCCTTTGTGTCGAGCTGGAGCGGGACTACGGCCTGCAACCTGACCGGCACGCCACGCAGGATCGGCAACCGCAGCTGCAAGCGATCGAGCAGCTGCGCACACTGGCACAACGTGAGTGTGCCGCAGCGCTTCGACAAGCGCGCAGTTGGGGCGAAGTGCACCGCGCGGCCGAGGCACATGGATTGCGCGCGCAGCTTCGAGGCAACGGGCTCGCCCTTGTCGCGGCTGACGGAGTAAGCGTCAAGGCCAGCACCGTGTCGCGTGATCTCAGCAAGGCGGCGCTCGAACGTCGCCTCGGCCCGTTCGAAGCGACCCAGCCTACACAAATGTCCGCTGAGTTCGCCCAGCCTGACCGCTTGCCGAAGAAGAGTCCGAATCGGACGCCGGACATGGAGCGTATCGCTGGTGTCGAGAGCCTCGTCGGTTGGATCCAGCGTGGGTGTGCCGACGCACTTCGCCAGGCGTGCAATTGGGCCGAGGTGCACGAGGTCGCGCAAAGGAACGGTCTACGCGTGCAACTTCGAGGGAGTGGCCTCGTGTTTGTCGCGGCCCACGGCTTATCGGTGAAGGCAAGCACCGTGTCTCGAGACCTCAGCAAGCTGGCGCTCGAACGCCGCCTGGGTCCATTCGAGGCAACGCGCTTCAGCGATCGCGTTGCTCTGATGCAATATCGCAAGGGGCCGATGCCGCAGCAGAAGAGCGCTGCACGCTTGTACGAACGCTACTTGCAGGACCGGGCCGCGGCGCTCGACCGCCGCAATCACGCGGTCGGTCAACTGCGCGAGCAGCGCGGCGAAGACGACGCGCGGCTGCGGCGAACGTCACAGCGCCGTTGGACGGCGATTCGCTTGGTCGCCAGAGGGCGCGTGGGTTGGATGCTTTGGAGCGCGTACGCTCGGCAAGCGGATCGACGCGACCGCGAACGCGCAAGGCAGAAGCATCGAGCCAGCGTGCGTGCCGCCGCGGCACAGCATCGCCGAACGGGCTGGCTCGAATGGCTCAGACAGAGCGCGGCACGCGGCGATGCGGAGGCGCTTGCAGCTCTGCGCAGTCGCAGCTGTAGCGAGCACTTGGCCCAGAACGCTCTCTGGGGCGATGGCTCGGCGAAGGATCTCTCGCGGACGCTAGTGGATAGCGTGACTGCCACTGGCACGGTGATCTACCGCGTTCCAGGCGGCAGCGTCCGTGATGACGGAACACGACTGCACCTCATCGCGTCGGCGAGCTCCGACCTCGCAGCCGAGGCGCTGCTGCGCCTCGCGCATGCGCGGTACGGGCGGTCGATTGGTGTCGACGGCGACGACAATTTCAGAGCGCGGATGGTCCGTGCTGCAGTGAGCACTGCCCTGCCGATCACGTTTGCCGACGAGCCGCTCGAGCGGCGCCGCGTCGAACTGGAGCGCAAGGAACACGCCAATGACCGACCGGGAACCCAAGGACCTCCACCGCATGCTGGACGAGATCGAGCACCCCTCTCAACCGGTCGAGGATACCCCGGCACCCAGGCCAGGGCCGGAGTACCAAGGTCCAACCGTGGCTACCCTCGACGCCAAGCGTCGACCGAACCCAACGCCGGTTTGCGAAGCGTGTCCGCACTCGATGTGGTTCGCTTCGGCGACGCACCTGAAGTGCTATTGCCGCGCGATGCACGCCGTAACGTGGAACAGCGAA
>DASVHQ010000275.1:0-16974 GCA_036382515.1 Polyangiales bacterium
CGTGGTCGCCGCGCCTTGCTCCGGTGAGAGCAGGTTGTGCGTCACGAGCCAGCGGAAAGGCCACGGCACCGAGCGCCAGACGTCGGTGGCTACAACGCCAGGGTGCAGGCTGTAGGTGGTCACGCCGCTGCCTTGCAGGCGGCGGCCGAGCTCGGCGCTGAAGAGCACGTTGGCGAGCTTGGACACGCCGTACTCGGGCACGCCGGTGATCGAGCGGGTCGGTTTTCGCACCGCGTCCCAGTCGATGCCCTTGGCGCGGTAGTGCGCCTGGCTCGCCACCGTCACGATGCGCGCAGGTGCCGAGCTACGGATGCGCTCCAGCAAGAGCTCGGTGAGCAAGAAGTGGCCGACGTGGTTCACACCGAAGGCCAGCTCGAAACCCGACTTGGTCGCGCCGCGCGTGCCGGCGAGGCCAGCGTTGTTGATCAAGAGGTGCAGCGGCAGGCCGCGCTCGAGGAAGCTGCGCGCGCACTGCCGCACGCTGGCCAGGTCGGAGAGATCGAGCGACAAGAGCTCGACCTCACTGCTGCCGCTGTCGGCGGCGATGGCGGCTAGCGCAGGCCTCGCACGCTCGGCCGAGCGGCAGGCGATGAAGACGTGCGCACCTTGGCGCGCGAGCTCGCGCGCGGTCACCAGGCCAATGCCGGTGTTGGCGCCGGTGACGAGGGCAACGCGACCGCGCAGGGGTTTGTCGGCAGGCTGGCTCATGATGGGGTCAACGATAGCCTTCGGCCTGCAAGTTGAACAGCCGCGCGTAGCGGCCGTTCTTTGCCATCAGCTGCTCGTGGCTGCCTTGCTCGATGACCGCGCCACCTTCGAGGACCACAATCTCGTCGGCCATGCGCACGGTGGAGAAGCGGTGCGAGATCACGATGCCCATGCGGTTGTCGGCCAGGCTGCGAAAGCGCGCGAAGATCTCGGCCTCGGCCTCGGCATCCATGGCGGCGGTGGGCTCATCGAGCACCAGGATGTCGGCGCCTTCACGCATGAACGCGCGCGAGAGCGCGATCTTCTGCCACTGACCGATCGACAGCTCCTGCCCGGACTTGAACCAGCGCCCGAGCTGCGTCGCGTAGCCCTGGGGCATGCGCTGGATGAAGGCGTCCGCCATACCCTTCTCGGCCGCGCGGCGCCAGCGTGGCTCGTCGTCGAAGGCGTCGACGTCGCCGGCACCGATGTTCTCGCCGACCAGCAGCTGGTAGCGAATGAAGTCCTGGAAGATCACGCCGATGCGGCGCCACAGCGCGTCGCGGTTCCACTGCCGCACGTCCAGCCCGTCCAGCAACACCCGACCTTCGGTCGGCTCGTACAGGCAAGTCAGGAGCTTGATCAGCGTCGTCTTGCCGGCTCCGTTTTCGCCGACCAACGCGAGCTTGCCGCCGCGCGGAATGTGCAGGTCGACGTCGCGCAGCGCCGGAGCGCTGGCACCCGGATAGGTGAACGACACGTGCTCGAAGCGGATCCCGTCGCTCGGATCGGGACCTGCCGTGCTCTGCCCCTGCGATCTGCGCGAGGGGTGCTCCAGGTATTCGTAGAGATTCGAGAGGTAGAGGTTGTCCTCGTACATGCCGCCGATGGCGGCGAGGATCGCCGCCAGGGCGCTCTGGCCTTGCTTGAAGACCAAGAGGTACATCGTCATGTCGCCCAACGTCAGCGCGCCAGTCACGGCTCGGTACACGATCCATGCGTAGGTGGCGTAGAACGCGAGCGTGCTCAAAAGGCCCAGACCAAACCCCCAGGCGCCGCGACGCAGGGTGAGATCGCGGTCCTCGCCGAAGAGCTGCGCGAAGATCTCGCGATAACGCCGCATGAAGAGCGGGCCCAGGCGAAAGAGCGTGACCTCCTTGGCGTTGTCCTCGCGCGCTAGCAGAGACTCGAGGTAGCTCTGTTTGCGCGATTCCTGCGCGCGCCAGCGAAACAAACGAAACGCGTCCTCGGAGAAGCGCGTCTCGACCAGGAACACCGGGATCGCGGCGACAGCGAGCACCACCACGGCCCAGCCGGACAGGCGCAGCAGCAAGCCGCCGTAGACCACCACCGAGATCGCGTTTTGCACGAGGCCAAAGGCGCGCTTCACCAGACTCAGCGGGCGCGACGAGGCTTCGCGACGCGCTCGCGTCATGCGGTCGTAGAACTCCGAGTCCTCGAAGTCGGCAAGCGTGAGAGTCAGGGCCTTCTCGAGGATCAGCTCGTTGACGCGCTGACCGAGCAGCGCGCGCAAGAGCGACTCGCAAGTGGACTGGCCGCGCTGCGCCGCCGACAGCAGCACGACGAGGCCCAGCTCGAGCGCGACGTAGATGAAGGCGGACTGACGCGTCAGCCCGCCGCCATGAGCAGCCGCGGCCACGACCGCGTCGACGATCAGCTTGCCGACGTAGGTGATCGCGGCTGGCAACAGGCCCGCCACAGCGGACAGCAGCGACAGCCACACCATGACCGGGCGGCTGGTCTGCCAGACCAGCGAAAAGGCGCGGCCCGTGTACTGGAAGACGCCGAGGAAGTCGCGCAGCCCGGCGCGAGCAGCGGGTGGTGCGGTGGGCAGATGGGGATGCGCGGCTGTTTCGCTCACGCGCGCAGTATACGGCCTGCGCGACGCGGCGCATCGGCTACACGTGCCAGCAGCTAGCTCGCTAGGCATGGCCGCCCACGATCAGCTCGCTCGACTGGTCAGACCCCTAGATCCCACGGCCGTCAGGCCTTTTGCGCCGCCTGCGAAGCGTGCTGTACATCGCACACGCCCCGTGCGGGGCCCGTCGCTGGATGCTAGTTTGCCGCGTGGAGGACCTCTTCAGATGTCTCACCGCTCGCTGTTGCTCGTCGCCCTCACCGCTGCGCTGCTCGTGCCCGCGACCACGTTCGCGCGCGACTCCGACGCATCCGAGGTGGCAGACGGCCCTTCGCTCTTCTCCTACGGCTGGCAAGGCTTCTGGACCGGCGCCATGGTCGGCCTGGCGGCTGGCTACGTGGCCACCGGCCCGACCTATCAATCGCACGAGTGGAAGACGCTGGTGCTCGGTCTGGGCATCGGTGCGCTCTCCGGCCTGGGCGTTGGCGTCTCGCTCGCGATCACGGACGCCGCCAGCAACGACGCGCGCATGGGTTGGCTCGTGCTGCGCGACGCAGACTACGGCTCACTCTTGGGCGCGTTCGCCGGTGCGGCCGTCGGAGCGCTCGTGTGGATCAACGATGGAAGGCCGAAGAACGTGCTCACCGGTGCCGCGATCGGCGCGTTGATCGGCGCCGGCGTGGGCGCGATCTTCGGAGTGATCGAGGGCGCCGCCGCCCAGCGCCGCCATCGGCGGCAGGCGAACGCTCAGGCCGGCTTGCACCTGAGTCTGGGCGCGCTGCCCTCGGCCACCGGCGTGCCGGGTCTCGGTCCGGTGCTGCTCGGTCACTTCTGAGCCAGCGCCACCGACCACGGCCACGCGCGACGTCTTCGTGTTAGGGTGCTTACATGGCCAGAGTCGGGTTGGTGCTGAGCGGCGGCGGTGCACGTGCGGCCTATCAAGTCGGAGCGATCCGCGGGCTCTCCGAAATCCTGGGCAAGCAAACCTCGCCCTTCGAGATCCTGGCCGGCCTGTCGGCCGGTGGTATCAACAGCACCGCACTCGCCATTCACGCCGACGACTTCCCCGAGGCCGCCGAGCACCTGACCGACGTCTGGGCGTCGCTCACGCCCGACCACGTCTTCCGCACCGACCTGCCCAACCTCGCCGCACTCGGTATGCGCTGGTTCAAGGACGTGACGACCGGCGGCGTGCTCGGCCCGAGCCGCGCCACACACCTGCTCGACACCACGCCCCTGCGCGAGCTGCTGACCCGCGAGCTGCCCGTGTCGCGCATCAAGCAGCACCTGGACTCCGGCGTGCTGCACGGCGTTGCGCTCACGGCGACCAACTACCTCACCGGCACGACCGTCACGTTCTTCGACGGCTCCTCCGAGATCAAACAGTGGGTGCGGCACGGACGCATCTCGCAGCGCGAGCCGCTCGGCGTTGACCACGTGATGGCCTCGGCCGCAATTCCGATCTTCTTCCCGCCGGTCAGCGTCGACGGCCGGATCTACGGCGACGGCGGCGTACGTATGACGGCGCCGATCAGCCCAGCCATCCACCTCGGTGCCGAGAAGATCGTGGCGATCGGCATCCGCTACTACCGCACTGCGGAAGCCACCATCGCGATGAACCGCGACCAGCACGCCGCCTCCGTGAGTGTCGCCAAGATCGTCGGCGTGCTGCTCAACTCGGTGTTCCTGGACTCGCTCGACAACGACCTCGAGCGCATGGAGCGCATCAACCGCACGCTCAGCCTCCTGCCCGCGAGCGAACGCAAGCAGACCCCCGACTTTCTGCGCACGATTCCCGTGCTCTCGCTACGGCCCTCGCAGGACCTGGGTCGGCTCGCGGCCGATCAATACGAGCAGTTCCCCACCACCTTGCGCTACCTCTTGCGTGGTATCGGCGCGACGGGGGACTCCGGCTGGGACCTCGTGTCGTACGTGGCCTTCGTGCCGGGTTACATCGCGAACCTGGTCGAGCTCGGCTACGCCGACACTCTGGCGCGCAGCACGGAGATCGAGGCCTTCTTCGCGGACTGACGCAGCTCACCGCGCCGGCCCGCGCCCGCGCTACTTGATCGTGGAACCACTGACCTGGGGGTTGCCACTGGCCAGCGCGAAAATGCCCGGGGAGCCCTGGCTCTCGAAACCTGCGCGGGGGTTGTTCGTGAGCGTCGAGTCCTTGATCAGGAGCGTGCCGCTCCAGCGCCATCGCGACCACCGCCGCACGTCACCAGCGAAACGACACAGCCGATCCAGCACACACGCAAGGCCAGTGTGAAACGCGACATCGTGAACCCTCCAGCGCGCAAGATAGCCTGGCTGCGGGTCCAGACGAAACACACCGGTGTCGCCGAGCCAATCTTCACGCGCGGTGCAGCCTGCGCGGCTCAATCGAGCGCCAGGCGCTCGCGCACACGACCGAGGTTTTCGGCCAGCGGGCGTGTTGCGTCGAGCAAGAGATGCTCCGCGGCCGACAGCTCGCTCACGGCCTCGTAGCCGGCCATGAAGTGCGGCAGAAGCTCGGGCCCTGCGTCACTCACGCTCGGACCGAGGGCACGGCGCCGCAGACGCTCCTCGCACACGGCGACCGGCGCGCGGCATTCGACGAACACGAAGGCCACGCCGTGCCGCTGCGCCAGCTCGCGCATCCGCCCGCGCTCTGCCGCCGAGCGAAAGCTGGCGTCGACGATCACCGTGCGCTTGCTCGACAACACCGCATCCGCGCGCGTGAGCAGCTCCGAGTACACGCGCGCGCTGGCCTCGGGCGCGTAGGCACCCGAAAACGCAGCGCTGCCGAGTCGCGTCGTGGGCGCGGCGCTGGCCAGATGCTTGCGTGTACGGTCGGCATCGACGACAGGCACCGAGAGCTCGGCACCGAGGGCGTCGCTGAGCGTGCTCTTGCCGGCTGCGATCATGCCACCGACGGCGCACAGCACGGGCGCTTGCACCGGTTCGCGCGCGCAGGCCAGCGAGAGCAGGTAGTGCTTACGCGCCTGGGCTGCCGCACGCTGCCGTACCGACTGCGGCTGAGTCTCGTCGTACTCCACGATCGACTCCACCTTGCCGCGCACGTAGGCGCGGTAGCTCTCGTAGAAGTCGACCAAGCGATACAGCTGGAAGTCGTTCGCGCTGCGCGCGTAGGCGGCCAACAGCGTCTCGGCGAGATCGGAGCGCTCGTGCCAGACCAGATCCATCGACAGAAACGCCAGGTCGGCGCACACGTCCGCGTAGCGAAAGCGTTCATTGAACTCGATGCAGTCGATGACCTCGATACTGCCGTCGTCACCGAGATACACGTGCTCCAGGCGCAGGTCGCCGTGGCCATCGCGCACGCGGCCCTGCGCGATGCGCTCGGCGAAGAGCCCTTTGTGCGCGTCGAGGAAGCCCAGCTGATAGCGCTCGATCTCCGCGATCTCGCTCGACGACAGGTGCTGCGGCGCGCTGGTCCTGGTCTGCTCGAAGTTCTCGCGCACGTTCGCGAGGATCAGCGACGGGTCACCGAAACGCGCGGTGTGCTCGCCCAGCGCAGCGTCGCGATGGAAGCTCGCCAGGCGCTCTGCCAACGAGACGAGCTGCTGCCGGGTCAACCGATTCGCGCGCAGCCGTTGGTCGGCCGCGTCGGCATCGGGCAAGCGACGCATGAGCACGCCGAAGTCCACGAGCTCGCCCTCGCCGTTGACGTGGTGCATGCCTTGCGCGTCGCAATGGATGGGCACGACGCGCAAGTACACGCTGGGCGCCAGGCGGCGATTGAGCTGCAGCTCGGCCTCGCATGCCGCTTGCCGCGCGGCGAGCGTACGAAAATCCAGAAAGCCGAGCGAGACCGGCTTCTTCACCTTGAGCACGTGCTCCGGATGCATGAACACCCAGGAGATGTGGGTCTGCCGCAGCTCGTCGCAACCGACGAGCAAGTCGTCAGGCAAAGTACCCACGGCCCCTCCTCTACTCGACTTCTTCCTCGATCGCGCGCAGCACGTCGACGTAGCTCACGATGCCCACGAGCTCGGCCGAGCCTGGATGCACCACGGGCAGCGCGCTCACCTTCTCATCGAGCATCAAGCCGATCAGCTCGCGCAGCGTCGCGTCGGCGTCCACGGTGACCACCGTGCCAGTCATGAGATCAGTCACTTGCTCGCGCAGCCGCGCGCGCAGCGCCTGCGCGCTGGCAGCATCTTGCACCAGCGACAGGCCCAAGCTGCGCAGGTCGCGGTCGCTGAGAATGCCTACAACTTCCAGGCCGCGCACGACCGGCAGGTGACGGATGTCCCGCTCCGCCATGAGCCGCAGCGCTTCCTCGATCTTCGTGCGTTCGGTCACCGTCACTGGGTTGGACGTCATGATGTCTTCGGCGAGCATCGAATACCTCCACGCACGGCCCCGACTATCTACCTACGCATGCCTGGACCCGATGCAACCGTGTGCCGCGCGCGGTTTGCGCTGGCTCCACGCATGCTTATATGAGGCACGGGGTCGCATGCGGAATCTGCAGAACCTCGAGCCCATCGATTACGCTTATGCTGCGCTGCGCACGGGCGCGCTGATCGTCGGGGTAGCGTACGGGTACTTCGGCTGCGTCGGTGCCACGGCGCGCACGGACGTTCTTCTGGCCTTTGGCGCGTTCGCGGCCTACGGCATGGTCGCGTACGTCGCAGGCTTTCGCGCCCTGAGCTCCGGGCACAACCACGGCTTTTACGCCGGCTTGGGCGCCGCGGACCTGGTTTTCGTGATCTACCTCATGCACCTGACCGGCGGCGAGGCTAGCCCGTTCTACCGGGCGCTCTACCTGTGGGTCGCCATGCCGGCCTTTCGCTTTGGTTCACGTACCGGCACTCTTGCCTCGGCGCTGGCCTTCGCGGTCTTCGTCTGGTTCTTCACCACAGGCACGTGGGCCGCCTGGGACGTGCTCGTGAAAGGCGGCGGTTTGTTGCTCCACGGCCCCGTCATCGGGTACCTCGTGGAACGCGACCGCGCGCTGCAGGCCAAGCTCCATGAGCGGACAGCCCCTTGATCGATTGTTCTCGCCACGCGCCGTGGCCGTGGTCGGAGTGAGCGACCGCGCCGACAGCGTGGGTGGTCAGGTGTTTGACAACCTGCGCAGAGGCGGCTTCCGCGGCGCGCTCTACGCCGTCAACCCCAACCACGAGCGCGTGCGCGGCGCGCAGGCCTACGCGAGCGTCGAGGCTATCGCGCAACCGATCGATCTCGTGGTGGTCGCAGTGCCGGCCGCCAAGGTGCCGGAGGTGCTCGAACAGTGCGGCAAACACTGCGTTGCTTTCGCGGTCGTGCTGTCAGCAGGCTTCGCCGAGATCGGGCCGAGCGGCGTGGCACTGCTGCACGAGGCGCTCGACAAGGCTCGGGCCCACGGCGTGCGCGTGCTCGGACCCAACTGCCTGGGGCTGATGCGGCGGCCGAGCGCGCTCAACGCGAGCTTCGGTCGCGCGGGCACCTACCCCGGCAAGCTCGCGCTGGTCTCGCAATCGGGCGCGATCTGCAGCGCCGTCGTCGACTGGGCGCAGGCACGCGGCATCGGTCTCTCCACCGTGGTGTCGATGGGCGCTGCGGCCGACATCGGCTTCGGTGACGTGCTCGACTACCTCGCGCTCGATCCCGAGACCGAGGCCATCTTCCTGTACGTCGAGGGCATCGATCAGGCGCGGCTTTTCATGAGCGGGCTGCGTGCGGCCGCGCGCATGAAGCCGGTGATCGTCGTCAAGGCCGGACGCCACGCCGCCGCCGCGCGGGCCGCGGCATCGCACACGGGCGCGGTGGTCGGTGACGACGCGGTCTTCGAGAGCGCTCTGCGCCGCGCGGGTGCCGTGCGAGTGACCGGGCTCGAGACGCTCTTCTCGGCCGCAGAGTTGCTCGCGCGCGCGCACGAGGTTCGAGGCAATCGCCTGGCCATCGTGACCAACGCAGGCGGCGTCGGTGTGCTCGCCGTCGATCGTGCGCTCGATCTGGGGTTGCAGCTTGCGCCGATCGAAGGTGCGACGTTGCAGCAGCTGCAAGCGCTGCTGCCGCCGCAAGCGGCAACCATCAACCCGATCGACCTACTAGGTGACGCCGCGCCCGAGCGCTATGCCGCGGCCATGCAATTGTGTCTCGCTGACGCGCGAGTCGACGCTGTGCTCGTGCTCTTGACGCCTCAAACCATGACTCGGCCGGAGGAGATAGCCAACATGGTCGTCGCGGCCGCAAGCCGCACGCGCAAGCCGGTGCTCGCCTGCCTCATGGGCGGGCCGCAGGTCGAAGCCGCGCGCGCGGAGCTCGTGGCACACGCAGTCCCGAGCTTCGAATCACCGGAGGCCGCGGTCGAAGCCTTTGCCTTGCTGGTCGCCTATCGCGACAACCAGGAGCTCTTGCTCCACGTCCCGGAGCCCTTCGCCGACGCTTCGCTGGCGGACGTCGGTGCGGCGCGTGCGGTGATCGACGAAGCTCTTGGCAGCGGGCGCGCACTGCTCTCGCAGCTGGAGGCCAAGGCCGTACTGCAAGCCTTCGGTATCCCCACCGTGGCCTCGGTTGCCGCGCACAGCGCCGACGCGGCCGTCGCCGCAGCCGACGCACTCGGCTATCCGGTCGCGATGAAGATCGACTCGCCCGACATCACGCACAAGAGTGACGTCGGCGGTGTACGCCTTTCGCTTCGCAACGCGGAGCAAGTGCGCGCCGCCTATGTGCAGCTGCTCTCCGAGGTGCAACGCAACGCACCGAACGCTGTCCTGCGCGGCGTGGTCGTGGAGCGTATGCTCGTGCAACCGGACGCTCGCGAGCTGCTCATCGGCACGGTGCGCGATGCTGCCTTCGGCCCTGCGATCGCGTTCGGTCCCGGCGGCACGCTGGTCGAGCTCTTCGGCGGCCCGGAGATCGCGCTACCCCCGCTGAACACCGAGCTCGCGCACCACATGCTGCAGCGCTCGCGCGTCGCGCGCTGGCTCGGCGCCTATCGCAACCTGCCTGCGGTGAACCAGGACGCGCTGGTTCACATCCTCATGCGCGTCTCGGAGCTGGTGTGCGAGCTGCCAGAAGTGCAGGAGCTCGACCTGAACCCCGTGCTCGCAGGTCCACAGGGCGCCGTCGTGCTCGACGCACGCATCGTGGTGGCGCCGGACGGTGCCATCGGACATCCCTATCGACACCTGGCCATCGCACCCTTTCCGCGCCAGCTGTCGCGCGAGGTCCGCCTGCGCACGGGCGAGCCGCTGACGCTGCGACCGATCCGACCGGAGGACGCGCGCATGGAGCAGCACTTCGTGCGCTCGCTGTCCTCGCAGGCCAAGTACTTCCGCTTCATGCGCGCATTGGTCGAGCTCACGCCACAGATGCTCGTGCGCTTCACACAGATCGACTACGACCGCGAGATGGCCTTCATTGCCATCGCGCACGAGCAGCGCGAGGAACGCGAGGTGGGCGTGGCGCGTTACGTCAGTGACCCGGATGGCAAGGGCTGTGAATTCGCGATCGTCGTCGCCGACGCCTGGCGGGGAAAGGGACTCGGCCAGCAGCTGATGGCGGCTCTCATCGATGCCGCGAAGCAGCGCGGGCTCTCGACCATGCACGGGGAAGTGATGGCCGAGAACACCGCGATGCTCGGACTGATGCGACGTCTGGGGTTCCAGATCACTCCCCACCCAGAGGACCGCATGCTCACGCTGACGACGCTCACGCTGCACTGACGCGCCGCGTAGTGGCCAAACGTCAGCCGTGCTTGTTGCGCTCGAAAAGGCCGAGGACAAAGACGCGTTCCGCAAGGCCTGCACCGAGCGGCCCGATCCGCTCGGCGAGATCAAGGGTTAGGGCGCATCTGCCGCGTCTGCCCTCTGGCGAAAGCGGCAGAACGCTCGTAGCGTGCCGCCCGCATGTCGAAGCGACCGATCATGATCATGGGTTGCACGAGCGACGCCGGCAAGTCGTTCCTCGTGACCGCACTGTGCAGGCAGCTCAGTAACCGCGGCCTGCGCGTGGCCCCGTTCAAGGCTCAGAACATGAGCAACAACGCCGCGGTCACGAGCGAGGGCCTCGAGATCGGCCGCGCGCAGTACCTGCAAGCGCTGGCGGCACGCGTCCCTGCCCAGGCGCGCATGAACCCGCTCCTGCTCAAGCCCAGCGCAGACACCCACTCGCAGGTGATCGTGATGGGTCGCTACGATCCGGTGATCACCGCGACGCCGTGGCTCGAGCGCAAGCCCTTGCTCTGGCCGATCGTGTCGGGCGCCTTGCACAGCCTGCTCGACGACTACGATCACGTCGTGATCGAAGGCGCCGGTAGTCCGGCCGAAATCAACTTGCGCGAAGCCGAGCTGGTGAACATGCAGATCGCGCTCGAGTGCAACGCGGCCGTGTATCTCGCAGTCGACATCGACCGCGGCGGCGCGTTTGCGCACCTGCTCGGTACTTTCCTGTGCCTGTCACCCGAAGAGCGCGCGCTCGTCCAGGGCTTCGTGCTCAACAAGTTCCGCGGCGATCAGAACTTGCTCGGCAACGCCATGGACTGGCTGCAAGAACGCACGGGCGTGCCCACGGTGGCGATCGTCCCGTACTTGCGGCATCACTTGCCGGAAGAAGACACACTGCATCATCGCTCGCGGCACGACGCGCAGCAGATCAACATCGCGCTGCTTGCCTATCCCTACGCAAGCAACCTCGACGAGTTCGATGCGCTCGTGCACGAGCCGGGTGTCAACATCGTGCCGCTGCGCGAGCTGACGCCGCTCGACGACTACCGCGCCGTGTTGCTGCCGGGCAGCAAGAACACGGCGGCGAGCCTGCGTTACTTGCGCGAGACGGGCCTCGCGGCAGAAGTGGTGCGCGCAGCGCAGCGCGGCAGCGTGATATTCGGCGTGTGCGGTGGGTTGCAGCTGCTCGGACGCAGCATCGCCGACCCGCTGCAGCTGGAAGACGGCGACGTCACGGGCCTGGGCCTCTTGGATCTCGAGACGACGCTCCACGCCGACAAGACCACGGCTCAGCGGGAAGTCGCATGCGTCGAGGGTGGCACGCTGCGCGGCTACGAGATCCATCACGGCCGCACGCAGGCGGGCGCCGCAGCGCGCGCGCATCTGGCCGACGGCCTCGGCTGGCAACAGGGCAACGTCTGGGGCGTATACCTGCACGGCGCGTTCGACAACACGCACTACCGCCAGCGCTTCCTGCAGCGGCTGGGCTGGCAGGGACAAAGCGCGGACTGGTCTGCGCGCCTCGAAACCGAGCTCGATCGCGTCGCGGCGCTGGTCGAGCAAGCGGGCCTTCGAGTTTGAGCCGGCTTGGCGACCGGCGCGGCCATTGGCGCGCACTCCTTCGTAACCACTGGAAATCAAATGCGATTTCGTGGTTGCGCCAGAGCAAGCGTACAATTTTGAACCCTTGACAAGGGACTGGAAGGCTGAGTGGGCAGCTGGTGAACAGCACAGCTGCGTGCTACATGTGCACATTAGGTACACCGACGCTCTTTGCTCGGTCGCAGGCGAGTCGTCAATGGAGTTGGGGATAATGAAACAGAGCATGTTCGTGGGTTGCGGGATCTGCGCGTTCGCGCTGGCGATCGCAGGTTGCTCGGCCGCGGCTCCCAAGGGGTCGGGCCAGGCCTCGAACCTCGGCGGCGGCGCGGGCACCGGCGTGCAAGCCGGTAGCACCGGCAGCTCGGGCAACGGCAACTTCGGCAACAGCAACGGCGGCTCCGGCGGAACCGGCCCCACGATGATCATGCTGCCCGATGGCGGCATGACCATGACCGACCCCACGAGCATGGCGTTCGTGCAGGACGACACGGGCATGGCCGGTCTCGATGCGGCCACCGTCGACATGCTGCGCAAGGCCACTGGCAACTGCACCGCGAACATCGTCTATCCGTACAAAGACACGGTGCTCCCGCGCGGCTTGCCTTCGCCGGAGATCATGTGGACGGGCATGGCCGACGCCGCGTACGTGCACATGCACTACGCGAATCAAACCAACGTCGACTACCAGTTCGCAATGAAGGGCACTAACCCAGGGATGATCCAGATCCCGCAGGATGCGTGGAACAAGATCGTCGGCCGCTCCAAGACAGCACCGCTGATCGTCGACGTGAACGTCAAGAGCGGGGGCGCGATCAGCAGCTGTGAGACGAACTGGACGATCGCGCCAGGCACGCTCACCGGCGCCGTCTACTACAACACGTACAACGCACCGGGCGCGATGTTCAAGAGCCAGGGCGCCGTGATGCGACTGACGCTGGGCAAGACCATGTCCGATGTCTATCTGCAGGACCTCGGTGCGAAGAACGGCATCTCGGGGACGGGGCCGTGCATCTCGTGCCACTCGCTTTCGTTCGATGGCTCGATGCTGGTGGCCTCGCGGCACGACTACGGTGGCAACGATCCACTCAAGAAGGTCTTCAGCTTCGAGGTCAGCGCGTATCCGGTCACCACGGGCCTGCAACCGACCGGCCTCGCAGGGCAGATGGACAATGCGAACTTCGGCGCGCTCTACCCCAACGGCAAGCGCATCCTGACCATGGGCAACCCGCAGTGCACCAACGGCGCCGAGACGTTCCCGCGCGCACCCAACAACTTCATCATGGTGCCGGGCCCGAGCGTCGCGCAGACGCGCGACCCTGCCACCGGCACGGTCGTGCCTGCGAACGGGCTGAACAAGGACTGGTACATGTGGATGCCGCAGTTCTCGCCAGATGGGAAGCACGTGGTCTTCAACCACGGCAAGCCCGACGGCAAGGGCGGCTCCGATCGCCGCGAGCTGGCGATGATGGACTACGACTACGCGACCAACACCTTCTCGAACCTCAAGGTGCTGGTCTCTCATCTCGGCCCCGAGCCGAGCTTGCAGTACGCGCCCGCAGGCGCGGCGGCCGGCAACATCACCGAGAGCTGTACGACGCCGCCAGGCCAGGATCCGACCGGCTCGCTGCCAGCCGGCGCGTGCACCGGCCCGTGCTATCCCGGCTGGCCGTTCTTCACGCCGGACGGCAAGGGCGTCGTCTTCCAGCTGATCGATCAGCCGGACTTCGCGAGCGCGTTCCCGGGCCGTAACCAGCCTTCCAAGGCCGATCTCTGGTACGTGGACATCGCCTCCCGCAAGAGCGTGCGCCTGGACAAGGCCAGCAACGGCCCCAAGCCCGAGGACGGAGTGGCCAACTACTACCCGACCGTGATGCCGGTCGCGCTGGGCGGGTACTTCTGGCTCTTCTACACGTCCAAGCGTGACTACGGGAACAAGGTCTACCCCGACGTGCAGCTCGATCCGAGCGACCTCTCGAACTTCACCACGAGCTTCGCCAAGCAGGACGGCAAGTCCAAGCGCATCTGGGTCAGCGCGCTGCGTCCGGTCGGCGACAGCACTGAGTTCCAGAACGGCGTGGTCGACATCAGCAACCCGCCCTTCTTCCTGGACGGCCAGAGCGAATCGGGCAACGTGCGCGCGTTCACCACGCTCAATCCCTGCACCAAGTCCGGCGACACCAGCACCTGCACCAGCGGCCTCGATTGCTGCTCGGGCTACTGCTTCATCCCGCCCAATCAGGCGAACGCGGAGTTCGACAAGCCACCGGTAGGCCACTGCACCGACGTGGTCCCGATGTGCTCGAAGACCAACGAGCGCTGCAACAAGGATGCGGACTGCTGCCCGCCAGCGGCAGGCCAACCGAAGAACACCTGCATCGGCGGCTTCTGCACCTTCATCACAGTCGTGCAGTAGAACGCAAAAGGGCCCGCGGTGAGGCGGGCCCTGCTCTGCTCTGCTGACGAGCAGGCGATGCGCAGCTCAGACAGCTGCCAGTTGCTGACGATCGAGAATCTGCATGCCGTCGGTGTCGCGCGAGATGAAGCCGCGTTCACCGAACGAGCGCAGCACGCGACACACGGACTCGTGTCGCATCGACAAGAGCGCGGCGAGATCGCGCTGCAGGAACCCGGCCGGTACGCGCGGCGTGGGATCGGCGTGCGGAGCCAGCGTGTCGACCAGCGCACACAGCAGCGCGGCGACTCGGGAGTCGGTGTTCGGACGCGCGCGAGCGTCGGCAAGCCGTTCCATGCGATAGAGCGCGTCGGCATACAGGTTGTGCAGGTCGAGCGCCGTCTCGCCGCCCGCACGCAGGCCGCTGAAGATCGACTCACCGTCGCACAGGCAGATGAGCGTGCGCGTGGCTGCGTAGCCCGCGGCCATGCTGCTGTCCTGAGCGGCCGCGCGCCGCTGCTCGATCGGAAACACGCCGCCTGGCCCGACCACGTCGACCGCGGTGACGCGACCGCGTGCATCGGTGCGCTGGCGTATCAGCAAGCCGCGACGCACGATGCCGAGCGTGAAGCGGCCAAACCACTTGAGTGGAATGGTTTCGCGTGGCTCCACCGCCAACGATTCGAACTGACATGCTTCGGAGCTTTCACCGACCAGGCCATGCAGAATGTCGCCGCGCGTCGCGGGACAGTCCAGGCAATGGTGTGAAAGAGCCGTGCAAACCGTGGCCCCCGCGGGACGTGCCTCGCTCGGGGTGCCACTGTGCAATGAGACTCTCATGCTCTCACCTCGCAACTGCGCGGATTGCGCCGCGTCAGGTACATGCACCCTGATTGAGCTGCCGCAAGCATTTCGAATTGCGCCAGATCAACGCATGGCGTTTCGCTTGAAATTGCTTGGGAATAAATGCGGCGGAAAGGCATTGCGTGGGCGAACACACAGCTGCCAGGGGTGCGCGCGAGGTGGTGGGTTGCGGTAGGTCAAGCTAGGAGCCGCCTGCGCTGGTCAAAATCTGGGCGCTCCTCATACGCAATCGCAGCGCGGCGAGTTCTGTTCAGGCCCCCGACTCACATACGCGCCGCTCAAACGCCGGGGACGCCAATCTGCAACTTCTCGTTGTAGGACCAGACGGCCAGCGCGAGCCCGGCCACGCTGGCTACCCCCGCGCCGACGCACATGGCCGCCAGGGGGCTCACTGTCTGCCAGATGAAGCCCGTGAGCAGGCCTGCGGGCACGGCGGCAAAGCCCAGCGCGAAGTTGTAGTACCCGTAGGCGCGACCACGCAGCTCGGCGGGTGCGAGGTCGCGCACCAGAGCTTTCTCGACCGGCTGTGTGAGACCGTAATAGGTGCCGTACACGAGAGGAAGAGCGCCCAGCACTGCCAGCTCTTGGTCGCGAGCCCGAAACCGACGTAGCTGATCGCATACACGACCCAACCGAACACGATCAGCTTCGGGCGTGCCATGCGATCGGAGAGATCGCCACCGAGGTACGAGCTGAAGACCTTCGCGACGTGGAACGCGGACCACAGCGCGGGCAACGCCGCCATGGACACGCCAGCGTCGTGCGCGCGCAGCAGCAGGAAAGCGTCGGAGGAGTTGCCGAGGGCGAAGAACGTGAGGATCAGGAGATAGCCGCGCAGCGAGCGTGGCAGCACTGCCGGGGGCGCTGCGGTCGCCACGACGGGCGCATCCGGGGCTGGATCTTCGGCGGCGGCGCTCGGCGCCTCGGAGACGGCGAGCACGGACAGCACGGACAAGAGCCCCGGCAAGAACGCGGCGAGGAACACGTGACGCAGCGGCCAGCCCAGGCCCAAGAGCAACGTGGCGACCAGCGGACCGAGTACGGCGCCGGTGTGGTCCATCGCCTAATGGAAACCGAAGGCGCGGCCGCTCTGGTTCTGTGAGACCGCGCCGGCGATCAACGCATCGCGCGGCGAGCTGCGTATGCCCTTGCCGATGCGGTCGGTGACGCGCACGGCCAGCACCTGCCACCACGCGCCAGCGAAGGCGACCAGTGGGCGCACAGCTGCGGCGACGGCGTAGCCGAACAGCACGAGGGGCTTCTTGCGGGCCGCGCGATCGGCCATGTAGCCGGAGGCGAGCTTGGTCAGACTGGCCGCCGCGTCGGAGACGCCTTCGACCAAGCCCAGCAGCGCAGCACTCGCGCCGATGGACGTGAGGAACACCGGCAAGAGCGGAAAGATCATCTCGGACGCGACGTCCGCGAACAAACTGGTCACGCCCAAAGCAATCACTGCACGCGGCAAACGACGATCCACTCGCCCGAGGGAACCCGAAGTGGGACGCGCTGTCCAGCCCCGCGCATCCGCGACCGGCGCCTGCGTCGTGCTATCTCGCAAGTGCAGTGAGCCAGGCAGCACCGGAAGTCTACGAGCGCCCCTCCGAACTCACACTGCAGCTTCTGCTGCGCGGGATTGCGCCATTGCGGCGGCTGACCAACCCGTGGTTCGAGGGGCTCGAGCACGTGCCCGACGAACGGCCGCTGCTGTTCGTGGGTAACCACACGCTCTTCGACATCATCGACGTACCGCTACTCTTCGCGAAGCTTTACGTGGAGAAGGGCATCTTCTTGCGCGCGCTCGACGACGAAGCCGACCTCGGCGAGCGCCCGGCCAATGCCCGAAGCTGCGCCCGTGACAGCGACCACTTTGCCCTCGAGACTCGTCC
>DASVHQ010000276.1:0-1550 GCA_036382515.1 Polyangiales bacterium
TAAGGGGTCTTGTTACCATTCCTCGTCGAAAAGAATTCGTTATAGAGCGATCTGAGAGGTCGACTTTTTTAGGATGTCGGTTTTCACACAGCCTCGGCCGTATGCGGCCTACCCATCAGGGGTCAGAAATGACCGCGAAAAGGGGGGCGCGAAAGTCAAAGCCGACGTTCGCGAGCCGAGTTCCATTTGGTGGTCTATGAGAGCTCGTGCGCAGCGGGCAACTGCCCACCCTGAGCCATCATTGAGATTTCCAGATAGCTGCTACTGGTAAGCAGGTGATTGCATCAAGAGATTGGCGTGGTCCGACCCGGCATTGGGCGGGATATTGCGTTATTGGATCCTCAACAGTTTCGCTGCGGTTTCACCCAGGATCGCGATGCGCTCGTCGTCGCTCAGGCTGGGCGTGCCGAGGATGTGATCCACCGCCTTGTCCTCCCACGGGTAGGGGTAGTCGGTGCCGAGCATGATCTGGCTCGATCCCACGTTCGCGGCGAGATGCCGCAACGCCTCGGGCGTGAAAATGAGCGCGTCGTAGTAGAGCTGCTTCAGGTACTCCGTCGGCCGTTTCTTGAGCGTGCGGTTGCAGCGGTGCGGGAACGTGAGGCAGCCGTGGTCGGACCGGTCCATGTAGGACGCGAGGTAGCCGCCGCCGTGCGCGGAGCAAATCTTCAGCCCCGGGAACATGTCGAGCGTCCCCTCGAAGATCAAATGCGAGAGCGCGATCGTGGTATCGAGCGGATTGCCGATCACGTTGTCGAGCACGCCATTGCCTTTCAGGCGCCGCGCCAGGTCGGGCGTGCCCTGCGGGTGCAGGAAGATGAGAATATCGAGCTCCTCGCACTTCCTCCAGAACGGGTGAAACTTCGGATCGGCGAACTCGTCGTCGCCGACGCTCGCGCCAACCGCGGCGCCGCGCAAACCGAGCTTCTTCACTGCGTGCTCGAGCTGCTGCGCAGCGAGGTCGGGAAACTGGAGGGCGACCGAGGCGAACGCGACAAAGCGGTCGGGATTACGCGCGCAGATCTCGACGAGCCCTTCGTTGTTGAGACGCACGACTTCCGCGGCGGTATCGCGATCGGCCCCATACCAGAACGGATTGATGCTGAGCGCTTCCATATCGATGCCCTGCGCGTCCATGTCGCGCAGCCGCGTCGCCGCATCCTCCATCACGATGCCGCCGGTATGGTGCTTGTAGGCGTCCTGGCCGAGAAGCTTCGTCGCTCCAGGGATGAGACAGTGCGCGTGCACGTCGATGGTTTTCACGCGGCGGCCCTTGACGACGACTTCGCGGCGCTTGGCCGCGGGTTGCGCCGAGCCCGAGCCGGATTGCGCCGCGGCAGCAAGCCGCGGCTCCTGCGCGGCAATCAGCTCGCAGCTCGTGAAAACAATCGCGGGGTCCACCGCGCGCGGATTGGTTGCGTTGTGCGTGTTCACTGCATTTTCCTCCGTTGGTTGGGTGCGCTACTATACAACGCGACATGATTGCATGGTTCGGCAGGCGCGGCATCTATTACGGCTGGGTCATCGTCGCCGTGATGTTTGTGACGCTA
>DASVHQ010000277.1:0-6860 GCA_036382515.1 Polyangiales bacterium
AACCGACGGATCCCCTGCTGGTAGACCTTGAGCGTGCGCTTACGCAGCCGTTGCTCGCTGCTGTCGACGTAGCCCGCCACTGCTTCCGCGAACGGGCGCGCCGCTTTCGGCGCCGCACCCGCTGCGAGATCCATGCGGCGCTTCGCGAGGTCCTTGCTCTTGGCGATCGCCCACAGGCGCCGCGCCTCGTGCGTGGGCAGCGCCCCCGAGTCGAGCATCGGCTTTCTGAGCTTGCCGGTGTCTGGATCCCGGTAGCGCGCCTGCCACGCGACGCGCCCGCTGGGGAGCGTGCGTTCGAGCAGCACGACGCCCGGGTGCGGGCTGCGGATCCGGCGTTTTCGCTTGGTTGCCATGGGTGAAAAGCGTGGGACCCAATGTGGGACCCTAGAATCGTCCGGCGGTGGCCGCGAGCGAGTTTTCGCGACCACGACGGATACGGCTTGTATTGAAGCATTTACGTCCACTTATGACAACACGCGGCCGCCGACGGAATGCAAGCGATTCGCTTCCCAAGCTGCAAGTCGTGGGTTCGAATCCCATTGCCCGCTCAAAGATTCCGCGCAGTTAGGCCGCGCGAGGGACACCGAAAAGACACTGCGGGTACCCCAGCGGGTGCCTGAAACGTGCCGGGTGCGTCCCTCTCCGCAGGCGGTGTGAGCGCGGGCGACGGCCCCGGCGGGTCGCCAACGTGCAACCGGCAGGCACGAAGGGCCCGGGGTCCCCGTGGTTCGCTGTCGGCGGTAGAGCAGACGGGCCTGCTGGATGGCGGTTGGGTGGACTGAGAGCGCGCATCTTGTTGGTGGACCTCTAGCGGTCTACATTCGGACTGTTGGAGGTCCGATGAAAGCGCTGCGAATTTCGGAAGACATCGTTCCCGTGAGCGATTTCAAGGCTCAGGCGGCCGATTGGCTGCGCCGGGTCAGTGACACCGGCCAACCGATAGTCATCACGCAGAATGGCAAGGCGGCCGGGGTTTTGATGTCGCCCGCGCAGTTCGATGAATTGACCGAGCAGGTCCGGCTCCTGAAGGCGGTCGACGCGGGGCTTGCCGACGCCAGGGCGGGACGCGTGCATTCGCAGGCTCAGGTCGTTGCGCACATGAAGCGTCGTGCGGCTCGTCGCAAGGCTCCGTGATGACCGCTCGGAGACCGAAGGCGCGCGGGGCAAAGCCGCGTGCGGTGTGGACTGATTTCGCGCTGCGTGACCTCGAGAGGATCGACGATTACATCGCGCAGGACCGCCCGTCTGCTGCGGCCCGCTGGGTTCAGAAGCTCATCGCGACCGCAGACACGGCTGCCGCTGCGCCGCTCGCCGGACGTGTTGTCCCCGAGACGCGGCGCGACGACATTCGGGAGGTACTGCTCCGGCACTACCGGATTGTGTATCTCGTGGGCGAATCGCGCATCGAAATCTTGACGGTGTTCGAGGGACACAAACGGTTCCCAGACCAGTCTGTTCCAGGTGATGAGTGATGGGGCAGAGCCGCCCAAGTAGTGCTGCAGCTGACGAAGGCCCGCGGGAGCACCGCTGAGAGCGCACCTTCGCGGCCCCGCAACATTGGGATAAGCCGCGAGAGCGTCGCGGGCCGCGGCTGCGCCACCTACGGCCCGATCGGCGGTGACGCTGGTCGGGCCGCTTTGCGTTCGCACGAACTCGGCCTAGTCCAGCACGGTGCGAGCGCACTGCCTGGCGGTCGTCGACAGCGCCGAAGCCACGCTGGACTAGCGCGACGGCTAGCGGCAAGCCCGCGAAACGCGGTAGCTTCGACGGACCTGGCGATGCGTAGTTGGGCCGACGAGAGAGAGAGAGAGAGAGAGAGACGAAGACCCAGAGCCTTGACGTCGTATAGACACGCGTCTATATTTTTGGCATGGCCGCTCGAGCGAAGATCTTCCAGAATGGCGGGAGCCAGGCGGTGCGACTGCCCAAATCCTGCCGGTTTTCCGATGACCAGGACGAAGTCCTCGTCCATCGCGTCGGTCGCCGCGTCATCCTTGAGCCTGCCGACGAGTGGTCCAAGGAGTTCTTGGCGTGTTTGGGCGCCTGGACCGGGGAATTCGAGCGACCGTCATCCCGTCGCATCTCCAAACTCAAGGATCCGTTCGAGTGACTGCCGCCTTCCTGCTCGACACCGACAGCGTGAGCTTCGCTTTGCGCGGCCATGGCCGCGTCGCCCAGCGTATCCTCGAACACCGACCGTCGGAGCTCGCGATCAGCGCCATCACTCTGGCCGAGCTGAAGTACGGGGCCGACCGCCGCAGCTCCCGAAAGTTGCACCACGTCATCGACGTGTTCACCCGCAACGTAGCCGTCTTGCCGTTCGACGAAGCCTGCGCTGTGCGCTTCGGGAAACTCGCGAGTGAGCTCGTCGCGCGCGGCACACCGATCGGTGACTTCGACACACTCATCGCTGCTCATGCCATGCAGCTCGGGGCAACGCTCGTCACCAACAACACCAAGCACTTCTCCAAAGTGGTTGGATTGAAGACCGAGAACTGGACGTAGGCTTGTGCCAACCAGCGCGGCCCAACTAGAACTTGCAGCTGACAGCGCGTCAGCGTGCTCGAACAGAACTGCCGCCGCGGCCAGCCCGCGCTCGCGCCGAGTCGTGCGGCGCTCCGCTGCCACCGCGCCGCGCTCTTTCCCTGGCAGTGTCAATGGGTTACCGCCGTCGCCCCCAGCTCCAACCGGCGCACCGTAGCGCTGCAGCGCGGGCCTGGTGACGGCTGGTTGTACGCGTCGGTCACACATTGGCCGAAGTGCAACTGCCCGTTATCCTTGGGCCTACGGGCGCAGTAAAAGGGAGACTCCGTTGTCAGTGAAGCTCTGTCCGCGCTGCGGTGCCCGATTCAGCGGCGACATCACTGCCTGTCCGATCGACGGCACGCTGTTGCGTGAGCCGGCCGACCCGTTCATCGGGCGCACCATCGCCGGTCGCTACCTGATCCAGGAAGAGCTGGGCTCGGGCGGCATGGGCACGGTGTACCGCGCGCGCCATCAGATCATCGGGCGCGACGTGGCGCTGAAGTTTCTCGAGCCCTCGCTGATCAAGAACGAGCGACAGCGCAAGCGCTTCCTGGGCGAGGCGCGCGCGGCCAACCAGATCAACCACGAGCACATCATCGACATCACCGACTTCGGCGAGACCGAGGACGGCCTGGTGTACATGGTGATGGAGTACCTGGAAGGTCGGACGCTCGCCGAGGACATCGACAAAGGGCCGATGATCCCGCGGCGGGCGCTGCGCATCGCCACGCAGGTGGCGCTGGGTCTGGCGCGGGCACACGAGCTGGGCGTGGTTCACCGCGACATCAAGCCCGCCAACATCTATCTCGTGCGCCGCAAGATGGACACGGACTACGTGAAGATCCTCGACTTCGGTGTCGCGCGCATCGAGCACGACGTGCGCATCACGGGCCAGGGCACGATCGTCGGCACGCCCGAGTACATCGCACCCGAGCAGATTCGCTCCGCGACCGCATCACCGAGCGCCGATATGTACGCGCTGGGCTGCGTGCTCTTCGAGATGCTCACCGGCCGACTGCCGTTCGAAGGCAAGACCACGATGCTGCTCGTCAAGCATCTGAACGATCCACCACCCACGCCGTCGAGCATCGTGGCCGCGATCCCGCCCGAGGTCGATGCACTCGTGTTGCGCCTGTTGCGCAAGAACCCAGCGGAACGTTTCCGCGACGCCTATCACCTGGTCGAAGAGCTGCAGGGCCTCTTGGACCGCTTGCCGCCGATGACGCGGCCCGCGCCCGCCGAGGGCTCGTCGCCGAATCTGTTCGGCGTGCACACCACGGGGGAGCCGCCGGACGAGGAAGACACCGTCTACCACACGGTCGCGCTCTACAGCACGCTGCTGGCCGAGGCGCACCCCAAGGGTGATCCTCCGGCGTGGCTGCCGGAAGCCATCCGCTTTCTCGAAGGCTCGATCGGCGAAGTCCGTGCGTTGCGCCAGCGCCTGCATAATGCGGCCGAGAAGGCCACGGAGCAGGAAGAGCAACTACGCAAGCCGCGTACGATGATCGGCCGGGCCCTCGACGAGCTCGCGCAAGACGACTCCAAGCTCAACCGCTACATCGAAGGACTCGAGACGGCGCTGCGCGCAGCGGAGACGCAGCTCGACGACGCGATGCAGGCGGTGACGCAGGCGACGCAGCAGCTACCGGCGGCGTGGGCGCAAGGCTACGTCCTGCGCCACGAGGACGCGCAGCAGCTCGCGCAGGCGCGCGAAGCCGGCAGCGAGCTCGACACCGCACGCGAGCGCGCACGCGAGCTGCGCGCCGAGCTCGACCAGAAACGCATCGAGCGCAAGGACCTGCGCTTCCAGATCGCGGAGCTCAAGGATCAGCTTGTCACCATGAACGCGGCCTCCACCATCGACCAGCAGGTCGCGCACGACGAGGTGAACCGCGTGGGCACGCAGATCCAGGCGAAGCTCGACGCCATGGCGCCGTACGCCGCGCGTGTGGCCGCACACTTCGAGCAGTTCCCGCAGCTGCGCGAGCGGCTAAGCGCGCGTCCTTTGCCCACCACCAGCACCGAGCTGCACCACGCGTGACGCCGCCGTGACGGCGCCTTGACGGCCGACCGAGCGGGCCGCACCCTTCCCGCGCCGTGACCCGCCCCCCCCCGAGGACCATCCACTTCGTCTCGCTCGGTTGCCCCAAGAACCGGGTGGACACCGAGGTCATGCTCGGCGTGAGCGATCGCGCCGGCTACCAGCTGGTGGCCGAGCCGAGCGACGCCGAAGTCATCGTGGTCAACACCTGCGGCTTCGTCGACGCCGCCAAGCAAGAGTCCATCGACACCATCCTCGGGCTGTCCGACTTCAAGCAGAACGGGCGCTGCAAGAAGCTGGTGGTGGCGGGCTGCCTGTCACAGCGCTACCCGGAAGCGCTCGCGCGCGACATGCCCGAGGTCGATCACTTCCTGGGTTCGAGCGACATGCTCAAGCTCGAAACGGTGCTGCGCGCGGATGCCGCGCATCCCACCGAGCGTGTGCTCGTGGGCAACCCGGCCGACTACGTGTACCGGCAGGGCGACCCGCGCAAGCTCTCGTCCGCCGCGCACAGCGTGTACGTGAAGATCGCCGAGGGCTGCTCGCGCAGCTGCTCCTTCTGCGCGATCCCCTCGTTCCGCGGCAAGCAACGCTCGCGCTCGATCGCCGACGTCGTGCACGAAGTGCAAGAGCTGTGTGCAACCGGCAGCGTCGAGATCAACCTGATCAGCCAAGACACCATCTCCTACGGCCGCGACCTCACGCCACGCACCGACCTGCCGGCGCTCGTGCGTGCGCTGCTCGAGGTCAAAGAGCTGCGCTGGCTGCGGCTCTTCTACCTGTATCCGGAGAAGCTCGACGAGGAGCTGGTCGAGCTGCTCGCCGCGGGTGGCAAGCTCGTGCCGTACCTCGACATGCCGTTTCAACACGCCAGCGATCGCATGCTCAAGCTCATGCGCCGCGGCTACGACGCCCGGCGTCAGCGCGAGCTGATCGAGCGCCTGCGCCTGGCCGTGCCAAACCTGTTCATCCGCTCGGCCTTCATCGTGGGCCACCCGGGTGAGACCGACCAAGACTTCACCGAGCTGCTCGAGCTCCTGCGCTTCGCCGAGCTCGATCACGTGGGCGTGTTCCGTTACTCGCACGAAGACGGCACGCACAGCGGCAGCATGCAGGACCTGATCGACGACCAGATCATCGACCGCCGCGCCAATGCCTTGATGAAAGCCCAGCGCGCCATCAGCAAGCAGCGCCTGCGCGCCATGATCGGCCGCGAGGTCGACGTGCTGATCGAAGGCGAGAGCGACGAGAGCGAGCACCTGCTCGTCGGCCGGCACGCCGGCCAAGCCCCCGAGATCGACGGCGCCGTGCACCTCGTCAACGGCAGCCCGAAGCCCGGCGAAATCCGCAAAGCCCGCATCACCCACGCCGCCGACTACGACCTGGTCGGCGACCTGAGCCTGGGCACCGACGACCCACTACGTCCCAACGCCCCCAACGCGCCCAAAGCGCCCAAAGCCAAGGGCACCAAAGGCACCCGCCTGCGCGTGGTCTCCTAGCCCCAAGTCTCCATCGGGCCGAGGTCTTCGCCCGACTGCACGTAGAAGACCTTGCCGTAGGTGTCGAGCAACTCGAGCGCCTGGTCCATGTCTTCCTTCGTGTGGCCACGCGTCACGTTCAGCCGCAAGCGTTCCTCGCCTTCCTTGCAGCCGGGATACGTGATGGGAACCATGTTCACGCCCGACTCGAGCAGCGCCACGTGCATGAACAGCGCCTTGCGCTGATCGCGGCACATCACCGGCATGATGTGCGTGTCGCTCTTGCCGAGATCGAAGCCCAGCTGCAGCAAGCTCTTGCGCATGTAGGCCGACTTCTCGTGCAGCTCCTGCACGAGCGCGGGGCCCTCTGCTTCCAGCATGTCGAGGATCGTGGAGGCCGCCGCGACGATCGGCACCGGCAAGGTGGCCGAGAACAGGAACGAGCGCGCGTTGTGCTTCACGTAGTCGACCACGTCGGCCTTGCCGAGCAGGATGCCGCCGATGCCACCAAAGGTCTTGGAGAAGGTGCTGATCACGATCGGCACCCGGCCCTCCATGCCGGTCTCTTCGGTCAGGCCCTTGCCGTGCTTGCCGAGCGTACCGGTGCCGTGCGCGTCGTCGCACAAGAGCACCGCGTCGTAGCGCTCGCAGACTTCCACGAACTCCGCGAGCGGCGCACGGTCGCCATCGAGCGAGTAGATGCCTTCCATCAACACCAGCGCGTTCTTACGCTCGCGCGTCTTCAGGCAGCGCTCGAGCGACTTCGCCGAGTTGTGGTTGAAGTAGCGAACTTCGGGTGACTGCACGGGCACGCC
>DASVHQ010000278.1:0-23714 GCA_036382515.1 Polyangiales bacterium
GTCGGTCTTCGGCCGCTTCTCGGACATCTTCTTGTGCGAAATCCTCAAAATACCACGCAGTATTCCTGCGGTTTCGCACAAGAACCTGTCTCGAGAATCGACTCGAAGCCCTCGGTCCGGCTTTCTCCGACAGGCTCCTAGTTGGTTGATGTCCTGGATCACGACCACACCCGAGACCACGCGGTAGTACGCACGCAAGGTGCCGGTGAGCTTGGCCGAACGCACCCCAGGCTTTCCACGGGCCGCCCGGTCATCGTAGGCGGCAATCTTCTGTGTCTCCGTCAAGCCAAGATCCTGAACGTCGGCCATCCACTGCAAAAGCGGCGATGGCCACTGCTGGCCCCAGCGTGTGCAGGTGCTTCAACGCCGCTGGCACGATGTCTACCCGTGTCTTCATCGTGCGTTCACGATACCCCGATGTGGGGTACTTGGCAAGCAGAAGGACGCCCCCGGAGCCGTGGAGCTGCGGGCGGCGCGTAAGCCACACAAACCGCGCTCCCCATCGAGAATGCAACGACCGACCGGGAGCGTACCGCCATCCTCGGTTGCATGCGGGTTGAGCGGAAGCTGCGCGCCAGCGGGCAAAAAGCAGGTGTTCGCCGCGAACGTACCGCACACGCCGAACTTGCTGCAGCAGCCCCACAGCGGTGAACCGCTGCCCCGATGTAGCTTGGGCGCTGGCCATCCACCGAGGGATCTTTCGGCGCTTGCGTCGAGCTGCTGCCTGCATCGACCACAGGCTGCGCACCCGCCGATGCCGAGCTCGGCGTCTACATCACGCAAGCGTCTGACTCTCTGATGATCTCGTGTCGGCCCGGCCCTCGTGGAGGCGGTCGCGATCGAAAAGACCGCGTGCTGTGGCTCGGCCTCACCGATCTTCCCCGCGGCAGAATGTCACGAGCCAGCACGGGCGACCGTGACCAGCGACACCGGCTTGCCGTCCGGGCGTCGCCAGACCTGACGAAATTCGGCATCGTAGGTCCAGATCGGTGCGGAGAGCCGGCTCGACAGCATGACCAACAGTGCGTCGCACAGGTCGGGCGTGTGCTCGGCGAAGCGGTCCAGCCAGGTGAAGACGTCGCTCCACCACGGGGACTCGGGCTCGATCGCGATCACGGGAAGGCGTTCGAGAAGAGCGACCAGCCGCCGGCGCAGGTAGCCCTCTTCCAGCAGGAAACACGATTCGCTGAGCACGACGCTGGTCACGCCGAAGGGGCCGCGGTGCTTGCGCAGGTCGCGAACCGCTTTCTTGTGCAGCCGATCGCGCTCGTCGACGAGGGCCACGAGCACGTTGGTATCGATGAGGATCACCGACCTGCTCGCAGTCGGTTGCCAATGTGCTGCTGCACGGCGCGACGATCCGCGCTGTCCGGGCGCTTCTTGCCTGCCGCCTTTGGCGTCGGAAAGCGAGTGAGCAGATCTTCGATCAACGCCTCGGCATCGACCGGCTCGTCTTTCAGCGTTGCGACTTCCTTGCGGAGCGCGCGACGCATGACATCCGAGAGCGAAATGCCGCGCGCCCTGAGGCGCTCGGCCAGCTGCGAGTCCTCGGGGGTGAGGCGAACGTTGAACATTCGAGACGCCATGCTCCCGAATGTAAATACAGAGCGTCTTTACGTCAAGCCGTGGCGCTTCGCGCTCGATCACCACTGCGGCCAAGAGCACATCTTCGGCCCATGCCGTGGCCGAGTGCGCGGCCCCACGGCCGTCGATGCGATGGTGATGGCCTCGGCAACGAAGCGAGGCGAGTGCGTCAGTCGCAACCGCGGTGCTGACGTCGAGCAGCATCTCGTTGCAGCCCTGGTCGACCACGGGTTGCGACGCCAGCCGTTGCCCCGCGCGGCACGATGGGGGCGGCAAGGCGATCTGCGCTGGCGAGGGGACCGCCTTGCCTGCGGAAGGCCGCGCACGTGGCCGTCGCGACCCCTCGCAGCGCAAGGTCCTGCTGTATCTCGTCTCCGTGTTTGCCCTTGCCCCTCGACGCCTGCCACGTCGCGGCTTTGTTCGAAGAAATGTTTTGCCGCCGCCGGCAATGCTTTTGCACGCGCGCGGATGCGCGAGCGCGGGCCTGGCGAGCGATTGGCTCGACCCGCGAAGCGACGTGCCGGGCCTGGCGGGCGATTGGGTCGACCCGCGAAGCGACGTGCCGGGACGTCATTACATCGAGCGCCGGCCCAGGCCGAGCCTGCGTCGCGGTGCAGCCGTGCAGCCGCGAGCGCGGCACGGCCGTGCTCGCGCGCCGCCGCTGCAGGTCCCGCGCGCGAAACTCGTCCGCACGCAGCGCGATCGCCGCTCTTCCATTGCCGTGCCGCGGCCACGCTGTTACACAGCCCGCCCCATGCCCGCGCTCAAAGGCTCACTCACATACGCGCGCTTCTTCGTCCAGGAGGCGCTGCCCGACGACTTCCGGCAGCGCTTCATGAAGTCCATCCGGCATCGCGCCATGCGGCCGCTGCAGGCCGACGACGAGGAGTCGCAGCGCTCGGGCTGGTGCGCCGTCGGCGAGCCGTTCGAGCTCGAGCTAGACTACGATCGCGTGTTCTACGACGGCTTCGTGAACCTCGGCTTCCGCACCGATCACTGGGCGATCCCGGCGCAACTGCTGCGGGCCAAGCTGCGTGAGGCCGAGGCGGCGTATCTGCAGAAGAAGGGCCGCGAGCGGCTCTCGCGCAGCGAGAAGACCGAGCTGAAAGAGCTGATCACGCGCAAGCTGCGCAAAAGCTTCGTGCCGGTGACGCGCGCGGTGGACCTGTCGTGGTCGCTGTCGGAGAACGTGGTGCGCTTCTTCAGCCAGTCGCCGCGCACCACGCTGGCCATGACCGAGCTGTTCAAGAAGAGCTTCGGCTCGGAGCTCGTGCCCGAGGCACCCTACACGCTGGCGCTGCGCCTGGGCGCGGTCGCCGCGGAAGACAAACTCTGGGACGAGCTCGAGCCGACCGTGATCCCCGTGCAGGAGCGCTGACCATGCAACAGGTCGATCGCATCGAGAAACGCCGCTTCGTCGGCCGTGAGTTCCTGTTCTGGCTGTGGTTCGAGTCGGAAGTCTTCGACGCCACGCTCGCCACGAGCAAGCACGGGCCGTTCGGCCTGTGGCTCGAACGCAAGCTGGTGCTCTCGGCCGAGAAGGAGAGCACGCGCATCACAGCCGCGTTGCCCGGCGCAGGACGCGAGGCGAAAGAAGCGCTCTTGCGCGGGCAGCTGCCGCAGAGCGCCGGCATTCGCATCGCGTGGCGCGAAACGGAAACCAGCTTCGTGCTCAACGCCGAGCAACTCTCGCTGTCCGGACTCAAGCTGCAGACCGCGCTCGGCAAGGACGAAGAGGCACCGAGCCCCCTGCTCGAGGAAATGAAGGGCGGCGGGCGCAAGCGCAAGCAGGCACCGGCGCTGCCCGACGAGAGCGACGTGATGCGTGAAGCGTTCTACGAGCGCATGCGGCTGACGCAGGAGCTCGAAGCCTTGCTCGAAGCCCTGTACGCGGACTTCGTGGCGCTGCGCTTGAGCAGCCTGTGGGCCTCCGCGGTGGTGCCAGCGGCACGCGCCTGGGCACAGGGCCGCGACGTGGATGCCGATGCCTACCGCCGCGCGCGCACGCCGAGGTCGAAAGCTCAGAGCAAGCGCGCCTGAACGCGTGTTCGTGCGACGCGGGCGCGGCGAGCGCAGCGCCGTGCACTTCAGCGCGCGACCGCCTGCAGCTCATGGCGGCGGAGATAGTCGCGCACGGCCTGCGTGACGCGGCGCACCTGCGTGGCGTCGAGAAACGGCAGCTCGGCGCCCCACTGATAGCTCATCAAGTTGCCCGGGGTCTGGCTGTGCTTCGGATTGCCCAGGAAGTGCCCGAGCTCGTGCGCTAGCACGCCCGTGGCAGCGATCGAGGACAAGATCACGTAGTGCGCGCCCACGTGCGCGCGCGAATGCCAGTGCACGCCGCGGCGCACCTGCGTGGGGTCGTCCACGTCGCGCAGTGAGCGCACCACGAAACAGTTGATGACAAGAGGTTGCAGCTGCGAGTCGAGCGCGTCGCGATCCTCCCGCGTCTCGATCACCGCGTGCTCGGCGCCAAGGGTCAAGGACGCGCCGACGCTGAACCCAACTCCGTGACCTGCGAAGATCTCGTTGGCTCGCGCCAGCCGTTCGGCGACAAACGCTGCATCCACGACGGGGCGACCCTGCCACTGCGCAACGTGGAAGACCACGGGCAGGGTCACGACCGGGTCCGGCGCCGCGTGCGCAAGCTGCCCCGCGAGCAGCGCGCCGAGCACACCGACCGTGCAGGCCAGCCGATGTCTCGATGAACACACGCTACGTTTCACTCATCCACCTGGCGCGCGTCGGCCGCCTGTCGTGCGTAGATCTGCCGCGTGACTCGCGTCGCGAGTGGCGCGCTCGGTGCTGCCGCCACCTCCGCCGAGCCGAACGCAAACTTTGCGCGCGACTCTCGCCGCTAGCAGCACCCAGCAACGCGCGTGGCGATGCCGCGCGGCATCTGACGATCGTGCTACAGCTGTAGGCGATGGCGGTGGCTTCGCAGCAGCCGGGCGCAGCGGGCACGCAACGCGCACAGTTGCACCCATGGTGGGATTGTTCATGGTCAATGTAGGGCGCGCACGCACTTGCGAAACGCCGCAACCGGGACGACTCTCTCAACAGCGACGCGACACAGCACTCCACAGGCTACGACGACAAGTCGCAACACCGTGAACAGAGCGCCTTCGTGAAACGCCGCTGAGTAGGTGTGCTCGTCCGGCCAGCTCGCTGTCCGAGCGGTCACCTGTTGCCGCGCGTTCGTCCGGTCGGATCAGCTGTCCGAGCGAGCGCGTGTGAGCGCGTGTTCGTGCGGTCGGATCAGCTGTCCGAGCGAACACGTATCGACCATGCGTGCTGCTCGAGAGATCTCGGCAGCTCGCGTTGCGTGATTACGTGGCACCCGAACCAACCCGTGCAAAGGGGATTCCGATGAGGCGAATTAGTAGCTACCTATTGTTTGGTGTCTTGGTCGCAGGCCTTGGCGCGTGCGCCAGTGGCGACAAAGGACCGAAGGGCGACACAGGGGATGCAGGCCCCAAGGGCGATCCTGGCCCTGCCGGAACCTCTTGCAGCGTTAAGGACAACGGAGATGGCAGCAAGACCATCACCTGTGCCAACGGCGCGAAGGTCACCGTCTCGGACGGCACCAAGGGTGACCCCGGCGCGGCCGCTCTCGCCTCGCTCATCAAGACCTCCGCAGAGCCTGTCGGCACCAACTGTGCGTTCGGCGGCGTGAAGGTCCAGTCCGGGCTCGACTCCAACAGCTCCGGCGTCCTCGACGCCAGTGAGATCAACGCGACGCTCACCAAGTACGCGTGCAACGGCGGCAAGGGCGCCAACGCTCCGCCCACGCTGGTAGCCACTGGCGCCGAAGCGGCTGGCACCAACTGCGCGGCCGGCGGCACCAAGGTCGAGTTCGGCCTCGACGCCAACGGCAACGACACGCTCGACACGAGCGAGGTCATCGCCGCCTCGACGCGCTTCGTCTGCAATGGCGCGGACGGCGTCGCTGGCAACAACGGCGCCGCAGGTCTGATCTCGCTCGTCAAGACCAGCACCGAGGCCGCGGGCGCGAACTGCCCGAACGGCGGCGTGAAGATCGAGGCTGGTGTCGATGCGAACTCCTCAGGCGTCCTCGACGCAGGCGAGATCAACCCGGCGCTCACCACGTACGCGTGCAACGGCCAAGCGGGTCTCTCGTCCGGGAGCATCGGCCTCGTCGTCGCCGTCAAGAGCGTCTCCACCACGGCGCCGATCGCGGTGCGTTTCACCCTGAAGGACAGCCGCGGCAATCCCGTGGACATGGCGGGCGGTTACTCGTCGAACCTGCCCATGTCGCTGTCATTCTCGATCGCCTACGCGGACACCGTCACGGACATCAACGGCGTGGTTAACCGCCAGCCGTACACCGTCTTGACCGCGAGCAACTCGACCTCGGCGCTCACCTCGTTCTCACCGACGACCTACAGCGCCGTGGGCTCGACCAGCTCGACCACGATCACACCGGCACGCGGAACCCTCGTCGAGAACGGCGTCGGTGCAGGCGACTACACCTACACCTTCCCCGCGACGGATCTGAAGCAGATCGCTGTCGCGAGCACGGGCAAGGCAACGGCCGGCACGACCACCACGCTGACAGACAGTGCGGCGAAGTGGACCGTCAATCAGCTCACGGGCGTGGTCGTGACCCTGACCTCCGGGGCCAATGCCAACCAGACCTGCACCGTCGCCTCGAACACGGCGACCGTGCTCACCTGCGCCACCGCGCTGGGCAGCGCCATCGCGGCGGGTGATGGCTACTCGATCCCGCAGTACCCGAACGGCGTCGTCTACAAGGGCGTCACCTACGACCCGACCAAGTCGGCCCTGACGCATACCGTCTGGATCGCGACCACGCGCCAGACCAACCTGGACAACGCGACCGACCCCGCCGGCTTCACCGCCGTGAACGCGCAATCCAACATCGTGCCCGCGGGTGGTACGCCGGTCGCACGCGAAGTCACGCTGACCACGAACTGCTACAAGTGCCACGGCGACCATTTCCCCACTGAGGGCTCGACCACCAACGGGTTCCACAGCGGCGCTCGCGTCGTGTCAAACTACTGCCCGATCTGCCACAACCCAGCCAGAGCCAGCACCCCGGCCGGGACCTCGGCTGCGATCGCCAGCACGTTCATCCACCGCATCCACAACGGTGCTGCGATCCAGCCCGCCAACGCCTTCCACAACATCGTGGCGACGTATCCGCAGGACATTCGCAACTGCGACGCTTGCCACAAGGGCGCAGCCCAGGGCGACCAGTGGAAGACCAATCCATCGATCGCGGCCTGCACCTCGTGCCACGATCAGGTGGACTTCACGGGCACGGTGGCCACCACGTGTCAGCATGGCCCGGTGACCATGACCGCGCCGGTGACCGTCACCAGCACGGCCACGTCGGGCGCGCTCACCACGCTCACCGACAGCACCAAGACCTGGGCAGTGAACCAGTTCCTCGGTGGGCTCGCGACGATCACGTCGGGTGCCAACAAGGGCGCGTTCTGTCACGTCGCCTCCAACACCGCAACCGCAATCACTTGCGAGAGCGCGCTCCCCGCGGCGATCGCAGCGGGCGATGGCTACACGCTGACCACGCGTGCGAACATCCCGGCACCCTGCAAGCACACCGGCGGCATCAAAGCCGACGGCACGTGCGCCGGTTGCCACAACAACACGGCCGGTGCCGTCTCCAACATCGTAGACGCGCACAAGCCAGTGGAGCCGCCTGACCCGAACAACTCGCTCTTGGTCAGCGGCGGCAACGCCAACACCAACGCGGCGTACATCGCAGCCAGTGGCTACGTGCCGACCGGCGCGTCGGTCATCACGTACGGCGTGACCAGCGTGGCGGCCGTCGCCACGGTACCCGCCTCGGCCAACAAGAACCCGCAGATCAAGTTCAAGTTGCTCAAGGATGGCGCTCCGGTCGTCTTCAACACCTACGTTGACGCGACCACCGAGCTGATCACGGGCTTCGTGGGTTCGCCCAGCGTGTACTTCGCGTGGGCCCTGCCCCAGGACGGCATCGCGACGCCGGCGGACTTCAACGCCAGCGCGAGTGCCTACATCAAGAGCGTCTGGGCCGCGCCGACCGGCGCGTCGGCGACCTTCGCCGGCCCCGATGCCAACGGTGACTACACGATCACGTTGACCGGCACGCTCTTGCCGGCCACGGCGACCATGCTCACCGGCGGTGTCGGCTACACCTACTCGCTCACCTCCACACAGCCGCTCACGCAAACCAACGTGCCTGCCTACCCGTACGTCGCTTCGAACAAGCAGGGCGGTATCCTCGTCCCCGCGCACGACGTCTGGAAGACCGCCACGGGCTTCACGGCGCGTCGCACGGTCGTGGACAACAACCAGTGCCTGGATTGCCACGGTGCACTGGGCATCTCCCCGACCTTCCACGCTGGCCAACGGAACGACGCACCGACCTGCTCGTTCTGTCACAACCCCAACCGCACGAGCAGTGGCTGGTCCGCGAACGTCAAGGACTTCATCCACTCGATCCACGGTGGCCGCAAGCGCACGGTGGACTTCAACTGGCACGCGGCCGCGCCGGGCGGCGGCTTCGGGGACGTGGAGTTCCCGAGCCCGCTCAACGACTGCATGTCGTGCCACGTTGCAGGCGGCTACGACTTCAGCACCAGCACGGCTCAAGCGGCCCTGCCCAACATGCTGATGAGCACCGCAGCCACGGGTCGCTTCAAGACCGACCCGAACCTCAACCCAACAGGCTGGTTCTCGGTCTCGCCCTACGTCCAGGGGAACAACCTCACGGACTACGGCACCGGATACTCGACCAGCAACCTCACGCAGACGCTGCCGGACGGCAATAGCGGCACAGGCTTCGACATCGGGGGCAACCCGATCACCTGCACGCTGGCCGCTCCGTGTGTCTGCACCACGGCCAACCCGTGCACCGTCACCAGCGTCGTAGGCACCCAGAAGGTCGGCAGTGTGACCAACAACTGCACCGCCGGCACGCCGTGCACCTGCACGACGGCCTCGACCTGCAGCGTGCCGATCGCCACCTGCACCAACGCGGCTCCGTGCGAAGCGGCGCAGACGACGTTGGTGAAGTCCCCCATCACCGCCGCCTGCTCGGCCTGCCACGACTCCCCGGTCGCGGTGGACCACATGACCAACAACGGCGGTCACTTCTGGGATACGCGCAGCAACACGCAGAGCGCCGGCCCGGAGCAGTGCCTGATCTGCCACGGCCCAGGCAAGGTCGCGGCCATCGCGACGGTGCACAAGTAGCGGGCCCGCACCTGACGGTGCCCTCCACTTGATACCGCTGTCCGCTCACACGGGATAGCGTCCACACAGACCGCGCGGCGGCGCCGAAAGGCCCGCCGCGCGATTTGTTTAAGGGTGTGTGAGAGCGGCCGGAGCAGGGGCCTGCCGGCGCGGTGCTGCGGCTTGCACCGAGCGCCGACGCGCGCGCCAGCGTATGCTCCACCCTTTATGATCCACCCCTACGACAACGCCACCCAGACCCGCTGGGACCACGGCGACTTCAAGGTCCAGCTCAACCAAGAGAACAACAGCCGCCCGATCGGTTTCTGCGACGGCAGCGACGCCGACTTGGCCGAGTTGCGAGCGCTCGCCGAAGCCGAAGGCGCCGACGAAGTACGCATTCGCAAGCAAGTGCTGAAGACCGGCCGCGAGATCTGGACGCTGGGCGCGGCAGGCTAAATGCCCGACGAGTACCGCGCGCTGGTCGACAAGGTCACGGCTTTCACCGCCGCTGCGTGCGAGCGTCGAGCTGCGGACATCGCGTGCACTGCCGGCTGCAGCAGCTGCTGCGAGGTGTGGCTGACGGTGAGCCCGGTCGAAGCGGCGCAGCTCCGCGCTGGGCTCGCCGCGCTATCGCCGCAGGCACGGGCGCAGCTGGGCGAGCGTGGCCGCCACGAACAAGCACGCGAAGCTGAAGGCGCAGCCAACGCGCGCTGCGCCATGCTCGAGCCTGACGGGCGCTGCGCGGTCTACGCGCATCGCCCGCTCGTGTGCCGCACCCAAGGTCATGCGCTGCGCTACCCTGCGGGCTTCGTGCCCGAAGCCGCGGTGCGCGCGCGCACGAGCAGCGGCGACGTCACGTATTGCCCGCTCAACTTCAGCGGCGCTGCGCCCATGGCCGAAGACGTGCTCGACGCCGAGCGCGTGGATCAGATCCTCGCCGTGGTCGGGCAACGTTTCGCGCTCGCGCACAGCCACGAGCCCGGCGCGCGCTTCGCGCTCAGCGCGCTGGCGGCCGAGAGCGCGGGCTGAGACGAGCGAGAGGGTTTGGCGAACGGGGCGTTGGGGCTTGGGGTCTGGTCGGGGGACGATCAGCTTGCGAGATTGAGCATTCATCGCAACCTGCTGGGGCGCTTGGGGTCGGCAGGTCGCTCTCGAGCTCGGGAGAGTGTCCTCGGCACGACCGCCACAGCTTCGCAAGCGGCGCCTTGGGCCTGCGAGACGAGCCCCAGAGCGACCTGCCGACCCCAAGCGCTTCAATGTCATGGCTGAGTGAGCAGGCGGCGCGACGTCGCAGCGAGTGTTGCTGTCTGACGCCGACGACAACACTAGCTCGCATCGACTGCTGCCGATGCTCACGCCGAGAGGTAGGTCACGCTGAAGCCACCCTTGCTATCGGAGCGTGTTGGGAGGGCGGGTCGCTCCCGGGCTCGTTTCGCAGGCCCGATGCGCGTCTTGCGAAGCCGTGGCGGTAGTGCCGAGGACACGCTCCGAGCCCGGGAGCGACCCGCCCTCCCAACACGCCCGGGCAGGTTGTGATGAATGCACAGCTTGCAAGCCGACCGCCACCGAAGCACCGGTCGCCACGATCCCCCTCGGAGGCCAAACAGTTCACCGGCCACCGACTACGCCGCGTGCTTGCCCTTGCTCGCGCGCGGCTTGGGTGCCTTCTCGATCAGCCCGTCGAGGTCGCGCACCAGCGCTTCCACCACGGCGAGCACGCGACCCACGCGGCTCTCGGCGAGGCCGTCGATGCCTTGCACCACCTGGCCCAGCCGCTCGGCCAGGGCCTTGGCCTTGCGCAGCGCCTCGGTGTTTTCGTCGCTCTCGTCTTTCGGGCGCAAGATCGGATCGAAGCGCTTGCGCAGCTCCGAGGCCGACTGACCTTCGTCGAAGACCGCGCTGCGTAGCTCGGCGAGCACGCCCTTGGGTGCATCCAGGCGCCGATGCGCGGGGGCTTGCTCGTCGTTGGCACCGAAGGCGCGCGTGAAGTAGTCCACCGCTTCGATCGTGGGGATCTCGCGCGAGACGCCGTCGCGCTTGAGCACCTCCGGCGCGTGGGTCTGCAAGGTGCTGTAGGAGAGCATCAGCTTGTCGACGGTGGCTTGCTTGATGTGCAACTCTTTGTTGCAGTACTCGTGCAGATCGGCATAGCCCCAGCGCTCGTAGGCGCGGCTCTTGCGTAGCTTGAGCAAGCCCTCGGCGAGCTCGATCCACGAACGCTTGAAACGCTGTGCGCGCCGCACGATGTCCACGCGGGCCGGGTCGTCACCGGCGCGCTCCAGGCGGTCGGCCAACGCCTGCAGCTGCTCGTCGCTTTTTCCCATGGGCGGCGCTTATAGCACAGCCGAGGAATCAGGCGGCGCCGCATGCGGCACAGCCGAGGAATCAAGCGGCGCCGCGTGCGCGCGGGCGCACCGGGCCGTGCTGCACGTAGCTGCCGTCGGCGTCGAACGCCAGCTCGATCAGCCACGAGGAGGGCGCTATCATGCGGACCAGCCGCGCATCTCCGCCGAGCTTGCCGAAGAGCGGGCGCGCCTGCGGCATAGCGGGCGACTCCGAGTGCACGGCGAGCGAGGCGCGCGGCGGAGCGTTGCGTGCGGCGAGCGCTCGCACGGCGAGCACCAGGCCATTTTCGAACTTGCGCTCGCAGGGCGGCATGAGCGCGAAGCTGCCGCGTGCGTCTTGCTCCACCTTGAGTGGCAGGAGCGTCACGCTCGAGCCGAACGCGGAGATCGTGTAGACGTCGCCGTCGATGCGCCCCTCGACCGCGATCATCGGTGCGCCCTCGCCGCGCGCCACGTGGGCGACGAACGGGCGCAACTTGAGCGGCGACTTCATCATACAACACACGTAGCGCGGGCGACGGCGCTTGTCGACGCCTGCGGCGCCTCGGGTCACACGTCAGTCCGCAGGTGTCGCGGCCACAAAGCAGTGTTCCAGCCGGGCCCGGGTCTCAGGCGTGAGGGCGAGCGGCAGTTGCAACAACTGGGCACCGAGCGCTCGATAGAGCAGGAGCAACTCGGGGTTGTCGGCGAGCGCGGCGAGGTGTCGCTCCACGGTCTGCACGTCGCCGCGGGCCACGGGTCCGGTCAGTGCGCGTGCGGGCTCTGCATCCAACAGGTTCTGAGCCGCTGCGAGGGTGAGCGGTGCGAGCGCAACCTCCGCCTGGGCGCGCGGCAGGCCCGCGAGCTCCCATGCCTGCGCCGCCGCCAGCTGCAGCGCCACCACGTAGTTGCTCGCGAATACAGCGGCGGCGTGGTAGCGCGCGCGGTCTACGCCCTGCAGCCAGAGGGCGCGCGCGCCCAGTCGCTCGCAGCAGCGTTGCAACGCCGCGGCGAGCGCTCCTTCGGCCTCGACGCCGATGCTGATCGAGCCGAAAGCACCCGGCCCCGCCGATTCCGAGAACGACTGCAGAGGGTGAAACGCTCCGACCTGGGCGCCGGCAGCTCGCGCGCTGGCGAGAGGCGCGAGCCCTTGGGCACCGCTGGTGTGGACAACGGCATGCCCCGCATGTACCGGCAGCGCTTCACACACGCTCTCGATCCTGCCATCGGGGACCGCCAGGAAGATCAGGCTGGCTTGTGCCGGAACCTCGGCGACCGGCAACGCTCTCACCGACGCCCCGAGCGAGCGCGCCAGCCGACCCGCGCTCTGCCCACCGAATGACGCCACCACAGCTAGCTCGTAGCCGGCTGCCAGCAGTGCCCGTGCCAGCGCGGAGCCCAGCCGACCCGTGCCCACAATCCCCACGCTCTGCAGCTTCAATTCTTTTGTGGCGGCGCTCACCGCAGTGGCCCTTCCTGTGGCCGTGCTTACGTCCGTTGTAACAGAAAATTTACAATGTCACTCTTGCTGCCCTTGGCGGGTCAGTTACTCTGAGCATCCCCCAGGCTGGCTGCACCGCGTCAGCCTGGGTCGTGACTGGAGAAACGGGACTATGAGACGAGCCAGTGCCTACCGCGTCTTTCTGACTCGCAATTCCGAGTACCACGTGCGCGGGCATGTCTGCATCGGCGTGCGCGACCGGCGCACCGGCCAGTGGCAAGCCCAGCACCCTGCCCTGAGCCGGCCGCTTTCCCAGGTCGTGACCGATAGCTCCGGCCACCTGCAGTCCATCTGCGCGCCGGCCCTCGGTGACCCGCTGGAATTCGATGTGCCGGGCAAGTCGCTGCGCACCTCACCGATCCTCGACATCGAAGAGCGCGAGGCACTGCACGCGGGCGAGCAGGCGCTACCGAGCCCGGTCTCGCACCGACCCGATCGCGGACCGCGCGTCACGCGCTGACGCCGCCTCGGCCCAGGGCAGATCAGCCAACCTGCTCCGCCGCCGTCAGCTGCAAACGACTCGGCGCAGGCCGTACGCAGGGCGCAGCACGACCGCGCGCGGCGCAGCGAGGCATTACGCCACAGATCACCCGACCGGGTGGCACGCACAGCCGCGGCTGACTACATTGCCGACCCGATGGCCACCCCAGATACCGGCACCACGCAAGTCGACGAGGATCGTCCCACTCGCCTCGGCAAGTTCATCCAGACCTACCACTCGTTCCTGTCGAGCTTCGTGATCGGTGCAGCGGGGTTGGTGGCGACGTCGATGTGGCAGTACAAGCAGGCCGAAACCGCAAGCCATCAGGCGGAGTCGCAGCAGCAGATCGCGTCGGCCCAGGCCGAGAACAGCTGGCGGATCGAGCGTGCCGAGATCCTGTCCAAGAACCTCTCGGTGCTCTCGTCGTCGGGACAGCCCACGGTCGAGCAACGCTACGGTGTGCTCTTGTCGCTCACGCGCGGCAACATCCTCGACCCGGAGCTCGCCGTTTCGTACGCGCTGGAGCTCGGCAAGGACAACGCCGAGTACATGAAGTCGGTGCTCGCGAGCACGAACGACAAGAGCTATGCGCGCCTGGCCAGCGCCTTCGAGCTCACCTGCCAGCAACGTTTTGGTGTAACCCGCGACCTGCCGCTGTGTGCCGCGGATAAGCTCTCGGAGCGCTCGACCGCCCTCGCGCAGCTGGTGGCCGAGGAGCTGGAGTCCAGCCACGCGCACGTGGCCAAGGGGCCGCTGTCTCTGCTCGGCGACGAGCGCACGGTGCAAGCTAGCCCGGCCAAGCTCTCGTGGCTGTTTGCGCCGTATCTCACCGGCTTGTACGAGCGACGCTTGCTGCACGAGATCGAGCGCTTCGAAGCGAGCTCGGTCGGCGCACACGTGATCTCGGCGCTCGTGCTGGTGCCTGCGCAACCAGACGAGCTGGTCGCTGTCGGCGAAGCACAGGAGCTGGCGCATTTTCGCAGCGAACGCAGCAGCTGGCTCGCGTCTTACCTTTTGGGGCCCAGCTGCAACGGGGAGTGCAAGAGCAAGCTCGTCGACGTGATGCTCAGCTCGTACGCGCAGGCACAGGGCCGCTTCGACGCACCGCTGCGGGCGTTGCTGGCTGAGCCGCGTACGCACGTGGCCGGCGTGCTCGCGCGGCTGCACGCGCGCTTGCTCACCTGCCAGCTGGGGCCGCTGGACACAGTCGCGCTGCGCGATCAGCTGCTTTCGCCCATGCTGGATGCGCAAGCCCGCGCGGCCAAGCCCGATGCGACGCAGCTGGACGATCTCTTGGGCCTTTTGGCGCTCACCCCCGCTGCGCCGAGCACCGAGGACGATGTCACGGCCCAGCGCGCACGCGCCGCCTTGCAGCAAGCGCTCGATCGAGCACGCAGCGTCGCGGGCGAACGCTTCAATGGCTCGTTCACGCAACGTCGCGCGAATGCCGAAGCGGCGCGCAAGAGCCCCGGTGGCGCGCTCGCCAAGATCACGTTCTGCTCTGCGGCCGCCGTGCTCAGCCCGGACGTGGCGCTCGGCGAGTAACGAGCGGGGCGCGTCGGCACTTCGCAGCATGCTCGCAAAACGCCTTGCTGCGTGCTGCCGCGTAGCCGCGCGCGTGAAGCGCCAGAACGCCGCAACTGCGAGTGGCACGACGCTTGCGTTGCAGTGCTGCGACGCGACCGATGTCGCTGCCTAGTGCCGCACGTGCGGCCGTCATTTGCAGGAATAGCCGTGAAAATTCGTTGTTCTACTGAGCATGTCGTCCCCGTGTCCCCCGCGTGTCTTCGAGGTAAAACGCCACGCCTGGGGGATTGCGCCACGCACGCGCGTTTCTCCGCGAACCCGGCCACGCATCCGACGCACCGCCACGCCGTCGACTGAGCGCCGCGCCGCAACCCATCCCGCGCAGTGCCGATACCTGTGTCGGGATGCGGCCGACGCGGCGCCCGCTCCGGTCGTTTCCCACGCCCGCCACGACCCCAGCGCATCCCAACACGGCTTCAGCTTCGCGCCAGCCATGCAGTCCATAGCGCCACTCACTCGCACTCATCATGCTTGAACATCTCATCGACTTCTCGATCCGCCGACGCGCCGCGGTTCTCGTTGCGACCGTCGGCTTTGCGCTCTTCGGCGTCTACACGCTCTCGAAGCTGAAGATCGAATCGTTCCCTGACGTGACCAACGTGCAGGTGATGGTGATCACGCTGGTCCCCGGCCAGGCCGCCGAGGAAGTGGAGAAGCGCGTGACCATCCCGGTGGAGCGCGCACTCAACAACACGCCCAACGTGCTCATGCAGCGCTCGATCACGTCGTTCGGGCTGTCGCAGGTGATCGTGACGTTCCAAGACGGCACGGACATCTACTTCGCACGTCAGCAGATCGCCGAGCGTCTTCCGGATGCGGAAGTCCCCGATGGCGTGACTCCCACGCTCGGCCCCAACGACACGCCGGTCGGCCAAATCTACCAGTACACGTTGGAGAGTAATCACCACTCACCGAGCGAGCTGCGCGGCTGGCAGGACTGGGTCGTGTCGCGACAGTTGATGCGCGTCGAAGGCGTGGCCGACGTCGTGAGCTTCGGCGGCTTCCAGAAGGAATATCACGTGCTGGCCGACCCGCTCGCGCTGCGAGCCAACGGCCTGGGCCTCGACGATCTCGTCAATGCGGTCAACGCATCCAACGGCGCAACCTCCGGCGGCTACTTGAAGCTCGGCGAGAGCGAGTTCGTGGTGCGCGGCCGAGGCTATCTCAGTGGCCCGCAGGACCTCGAGAAGGTGGTGCTCAAGGCGGAGAAAGGCACACCGGTGCTGCTGCGGAACGTCGCGAAGATCGTAGAGGGGTACACGCCCCGGCGCGGCGCGGTGGCCCGCGGTACCGACGTCGACTCGATTGAAGGCACGATCTTGCTGCGACGCGGCGAAAACCCGAAGGACGTGCTCAACGCCGTCCACAAGGAGGTCGACGTCATCAACCGCGACGTCCTGCCCAAGGGCATGCGCATCGTGCCCTTCTACGATCGCACGCACCTGGTCGACACGACGCTCACGACGGTCGGGCACAACATGGTCGAGGGTGCTGCGCTCGTGGCGCTCGTGCTCTGGCTGTTTCTACGTGCGCTCGCCGGCTCGTTCGCGGTGGCCGTCACGATGCCGCTGGCGCTGCTCACCGCGTTCGTGGGTCTGTACTACGCGGGCGTGCCTGCGAACCTGCTCTCGATGGGCGCGATCGACTTCGGCATCTTGCTCGACGGCGCCGTGATCCTGGTCGAGAACGCCTACCACTTGCTCGGCCACCGGCAGCCGTCGCCCGAAGAGGTGCCAGCTGTCGTGGCCGAAGCCGCCAAAGAAGTGGTGCGCCCCACTCTGTTCTCCATGTCGATCATCGCCGCCGCGATGCTGCCCATCTTCACGCTCGAGCGCGTCGAGGGCCGCATCTTCCGGCCGATGGCGCTCACCTACGCATTTGCGCTCGCCGGCTCGCTGTGGTTCATGCTCACCACCGTCCCCGCGCTGACGACCGTGCTGCTCAAGAATCGCAGGGTCGCCGACCACGATCCGGAGTTTCTCATCTGGCTACGCGGCCACTACCTGACGGCGCTGCGCCTGGCCCTCAAGTTTCCGCTGACCACTCGCTTCGCAGGGTTCGCGGTGCTCGCTGCCGCCATCGTGCTCATCCCCAAGCTCGGCACCGAGTTCCTTCCGCAGATGAACGAGGGTGATATTCACATCACCGCCACCATGCCGAGCGCGGTGTCGCTCGACCGCGGTGGGCAGGTGTTGCGTGAGATCCGCGCCACGCTGCTCAAGTTCCCGGAGGTCTCCGACGTGCTCAACGAGCAAGGCCACCCGGAGGACGGTACCGACGACGAAGCCCCGAACCAGGCGGAGACCTTCGTCATCCTCAAGTCGCCCGACAGCTGGCACACCGGACGCAGCAAGGAGCAGCTGGTGACGGCGATGCGCGCCGAGCTCGAGAAGCGTCCGGGCGTCGAGTACAACTTCTCGCAACCGATCAAGGACCGCGTCGAGGAATCCATCTCGGGCATCCGTGGTCAAATCGTCGTGAAGATCTACGGCGTCGATCTGAACCTCATGCACAAGAAGCTCGAGGAAGTGGACCGCATCCTCACCGGCGTGCGCGGCGCACGCGACGTGGAGGTGTACCGCGCGGGCGCCGCGCAGCACGTCGTCGCAGACATCGATCGGGATCTCACCGCGCGGCTGGCCATTCCGATCCGCGACGTGGAAGACGTGATCGAGAGCGCGTATGGCGGCAAGCTCGCCACCTCCATCTGGGAAGGCGAGCGCAAGGTCGGCGTGCGCATCAAGCTGCCCACGCCCGCAGCCGGCGACAAATACTCGGTTGGCCGCCTCGAGATCCCCGTGGGTGACACGCGGGTGCCGCTGTCGTCGCTGGCCTCGGTGCATCCGGACCTGGGCCGAACGCAGATCAACCGCGAACAGGGTGGCCGCTTTCTCGCCATCAAGTGCAACATCGACAATCGCGACATGGGCTCGTTCGTCGCCGAGGCGCAGGCCAAGGTGGCGCGCGGCGTGAAGTTGCCGGAGGGCTACTACATCACCTGGGGTGGCGAGTTCGAAAACCAGCGGCGCGCCATGGCACGCCTCGAGATCATCGTGCCGATCTCCGTGCTGTTGATCTTCGTGCTGCTCTACATCGCTTTCGGCTCGGCCTTGCCGGCCGCCGTGGTGTTGCTCGACGTGCCGTTCTCCACGGTCGGCGGGGTGTTCGCGCTGTACTTCACGCACACCGTGCTATCGGTGTCTGCCGCCGTCGGCTTCATAACCCTGTTCGGTGTGGCCGTGATGGACGGCGTGCTGCTCATCACCTACATCCGCGCGGCACAGGCAGAACACGGCTCCGACAGTCAGGAGGCCATCATCGAGGCTGTCTCGCGCCGTATTCGGCCAGTGCTGATGACGGCGCTACTCGCTGCCCTCGGGCTCTTGCCAGCGGCACTGTCACACTCGATCGGCTCCGACACGCAGCGGCCGTTTGCCATCGTGATCATCGGTGGGCTGATCTCCTCCACGCTCCTCACCTTGCTCTTGCTGCCAACGCTCTACGAGCTTGCCGACAAGTGGTTCGGGACCGGCCGCGACCAACGCCGCGCAGCGCGCAAGGAGCAGAAGTCATGATGCGCGCCAGCTCCGTGCTGCTCTTCAGCGTCCTGCTGCTGGCGCAGCGCACCGCCGCGGCAGAAGACCTGTCGATGGCGCAAGCCGTGTCGATCGCGCTACAGCGCAACCACGACGTCATCGCTGCCAAGCTCGACATCGACGCCGCGCGCTTCGACAAGGTCCAGGCCAGCTTGTATCCGAACCCGCTCTTCGGCTATTCGGTCGGCGACCTGGTCGTGGGCCGTGCCAACCCGCAGGGGCCACCACCCATCCGCTCGCCGGGGTTCTTTGGCCAGACCGTGCACACGGCGTCGATCAGCGAGGTGGTCGACGTGTGGGGCAAGCGCAATGCACGCATGCGCGCCGCCGAGCGCTCGGTGCAATGGAAGACGCTGCTGGTGCAGGACGCACTGCGCGAGATCGTCTACGCGGTGCGCTCGGCCTTTGCCGAGGTGGTGCGTGAGCAGTCCGAGCGCGCGCTCAGTCACGAGATGCGAGCGCGCTACGAAGACACGCTGCGGCTGTCGCGCTCGCGCTTCGCGGCCGGAGACATCTCCGAGGCCGAGCTGCGCAAGCTGGAGCTCGAGGGCATGCGCTACCAGAACGAGGAAGTGCAGGCGAGCATGGAGCTCGAGCTCGCGCGCGAGAAGCTCGCGGCCCTGCTGGCGCTGGATTCCGAAGCTGCCTTGCCAGCCGCGCTGGTCGACCCCGTGCAGCCACGCACGAGCTATCCGCTCGCCCCGCTCACCGAGCGTGCGCTCAAGGAACGCCCTGACGTGCTGGCGGCCCGTGCCGCCAAGCTGCTCAGTGATGCCGAAGTGACGAGCGCGCAGCGTGAGGCCTATCCGGACATCTCGCTCGGGCTCATGTACACCCACTCGGAGTTTCAGGTGTCAGGTGACAACCCCAACACGCTGGGCGTCGGCGTGTCGCTGCCGATTCCGCTCTTCGACCGCAACCAGGCCAACATCGGGCGGGCACAGCTCGAGGTGAAGCGCGCGCAAAACGACGGGCTGCGCCTGCTCATGCAGGTGAAGCACGACGTGGCTGAAGCCGAACACCGCCTGGCGCGCGGGCAGACGCTGCTCGACGCGTTCGAGGGCGGCGGCATGCTCCAGCGCGCCGAGGGTTCGCTGCACGTCGCCGAGAGCTCATACAAGGCTGGAGCTAGCTCCCTCTTGGAGCTGCTCGAAGCCCAGCGCACCTATATCGAAACTCGGGCGCAGTACCTGCGTGCCGGCTACGACTACCAGCAAGCCAAGATCGACATGATGCACGCCGTTGGCGGGGAGCTACCATGATGACGAAACCTTCTGCCTTTCTAATTGCCGCCACGTTGGCCGCCACGTTGGCCGCCATTGGCTGCGGACACGTGGAGACCGAGCCGGCCAGCGCGAACAACGCCGGCCCCAAGGACGCGATCCGCTTGGCGCCCGGCAACCCGCAACGCGACTTCGTCAAGGTCGAGCCCGTCGCCGAGTCCGATGCGGCAGGCTTCGTCACGCTGACCGGCCGCATCGCCTTCGACGAGGACCACACCCAGCGCGTGGCCTCACCGATCGACGGGCGTGTGATCTCGCTCGCGGTCGAACCAGGCTCGTCGGTCAAGGCGGGCCAGCGCTTGCTCGAGCTGACCTCGGCCGACGTCGGCCGGATCCAGGCCGACGCGCAGAAGGGCATGCAAGATCTCGGCGTGGCTCAGAAATCGCTGGACCGCGTCCACAAGCTGCGCGCGGACGGCGCAGTCTCCGACAAGGAGCTGGCTCAAGCCGAGGCCGATTCCAAGAAGGCGCTCGCGGACGTGCAGCGCAACGAGGCCCAGCTCAAGGCGCTCGGTATCTCGGCGAGCGACCCGGCGGTGAACGCCTCGCTGCGCGCGCAGATCTCCGGCACGGTCGTGTCGCGTCCCGTGCTCGTGGGTCAAGAGATCCGTGCCGACGGCACCGAGCCGCTGGTCACGATCACGAACCTCGACACCGTGTGGGTGCTGGCCGACGTCTACGAACAAGACCTCGGCCTGGTCGCCGCTGGCGATCGCGTGCGACTGCGCGCGCTAGCGTATCCGGACGAGACGTTCGAAGGCGTGGTCGGTTACGTGGGTGACGTGGTCGATCCGCAATCGCGCACGGTGAAGTTGCGCTGCGTGTTCGCAAACCCCGCACACCGCTTGAAGCCGGAGATGTTCGTCAAGGTGGACGTCCTGTCCAAGCCCGGCAAGAAGGTGATGCTCATCCCCGCGAAGGCAGTGGTGAACGAGGGAGAGATCGCAAAGGTGATCGCCGAGGTGGAGCCCAATGTGTTCCGCGAACGGCGCATCGAGATCGGGCCCGAGCGCGATGGACAGGTGCGCGTGCTCAGCGGCGTGCGCCCAGGCGACAAGATCGTCACCGAGGGTGCGCTCTTCGTGGACAACGAGTTACGGGACTGAGGCGGGACGACACGAGACGGGACGACACGAGGCAACCCAACGGAGGTGTGTGATGCGACGATGCAAGGTTTGCAGAGCCCAGGAATTCGACGCGGCCACGACCGACCTTCACCGCACGGTGGCAGGCACTACCTTCGCCGCGACGCTCACAGCGATGAAGTGTCGCGCTTGTGGGGACACCGAGCTGGATCCCATGGCGGCCACGGCGTTCGAGCTTCAAGTCGCAGCCGAGCTGGTGCGCATGGGGCGGCCCACAGCCGAGGCGTTTCGCTTCATGCGCAAGGCGCTCGGCTTTCGCGGGCCGCAGCTGGCCGAGCTGCTGGGCGTCGACCGTGGCACGCTCTCGCGCTGGGAAAACGGCGTGTTACGTGTGGATCGGGGCGCGTTCGTCGTGCTCGGTGGTCTGGTGATCGAGCGCCTGAGTGGCCGCGATGACACACTGGCGCGCCTGAAGGCGCTACACAAACCCGTGCAAGCGTCGAGCACGGTGGTACGCATCGAGTGCACGCGCGCAGGCATGCCGAGCGCACACAGCACGACGTCGCCTCCCAGCGCAGCGTGAGAGCACACCGCTGCGAAGCGCACTGCGCATCGCGGCCCACACCAGCCACAGCGCAGCGCCCCGAGTCTGGCCGAAGTCAACGCTCCACCGTCTGCTGTGAGACGTTCGAGCTATGCGCGGCCAAGCCGTCGCTTCAAGGGGTCAACATGCGTGCATCACCGTGGTTGCTGGGCGATCGCGGCGGGCAGCATGGCCGCCGCGACGCCCGCTCATGCAGTGACGGACTTCTCGAGCAAGCCGGCGTTGCGACGCGCCAGGATCGCGAGCATCGCCATGGCAATGCTCGGATAGCGCTCGAGTAGCTCGCGGAAGTCTTCGTCAGCGATGCGCGACAGCTGACAGGCCGTGCGCGCGCTGACCGTGGCCGAACGCAGCCCGCGATCGAGTAGAGCAAGCTCTCCGAAACACTCGCCGTCGCGGAGTGTGGCGACGGCAGCGCCCGCCCGCGACACGGCGAGCTCCCCATGCAACACGACGTAGAACGCGTCGCCAGGATCGCCCTCACGGAAGACCACCTCGCCGGCCGTCACGTGACGAGGCTCGGCGATGTCGGCGATGGACTGGAGCTCCTCGGGTGAGAGGCGCGAGAACAGCTCCACCGTACGCAAGATCAACACTTCTTCCAGGCTGGGCATGAGACTTTCCTCGTCGTCGGTCGCGGGCTTCTCGAGCCCGAGGTAGAGAGCCAGAGGACGCAAGCGCCCCGGCATCGGTGCGCGGGTTGCGTCGTGCACGGAGAGGCGCAAGGCACGCTCGGCCTGCTGCAGCTGCTCGTCCTGCGGCAAGCTCGAAAGGTAGGGCAGGAGCAAGTCGCGCGGCGCGGCATCGAGGCTCTGCGCCAGCACCTCGAGCGCGAAGGCCCGCACGCGGCGCTCGCCACGCGCGTAGCTGAGCTGCGCACGCAGCATGTCCTGCGGTGCGTAGACGAGCATGAGGAGCAGAAACAGCGCCTCCTCCACGTGCTGGGCGTGGTAGTCGAGCTCGCTCGTGACGATGCGCCGTTGCAGCGGCGAACGTTGGGCGCGTTCGAGCGCAGCGCGTAGCAGGCGCACGAGCTGGCCGCAGCACAGCTCGACCTGCAGCTCGCGCGTGAGCTGCGCGAGGCTCGCGACCACAGCGCTGCCCGCGAGGCGCTGTCGTGCCAGCGCTCGCAGGAGCAGGAGCCGCTCGGTGCCGGAAGAAGCAGGCAGGCCGGCGATCAGGCCGGCGATCACGGCGGTCTCGGACAGCCGTGTGGCGGGATCGAGCGTGAGCCGACGACGCTTGAGCGAGCGACGCAGCTGCTCCAGGTAGCGCGAGCGCAGCGACAGCGCAGCCAGGACGCCAACGCAACCGAGCACCAACATCAGGGCGCTGGTCGGGGCGCGCCGGCTCGCACCCAGGGCGATGATCGCAAGCGAGCTGAGCAGCACGGCCAGCGGCGCGAGCGCCGAGGTGATCAAGGTCTTGGCGCGACGTCGCATGCTGGACGGCAGCGGCAAGAGCACCAGGTCTTCCGCGGTGCGAGTGACCGAGAAGCGCGCGACGCTCTCGGCGAAGCGCACGGATGCGACGACCCACAGCCCCGATGTGATGAGCAAGAGCGAGGCGCCCGCGCTCAACACCGCCGCCGTCGCGAGTAACCCGAGCATCAGTCCGTACCTGCGCAACAGGCGTGCCTCGGCAAAGCTCTGCACGCACAGCGCAGTCGCGTTGGCCGCGAGGTTGAGCACGCCGAGAAACGCTGCGATGCGGTCGACGCCGAGCTGCGCCTGCAGGCTCGACTCGAGGTTGAACTTGAGCAGGGTGCTGGCGCCCGCAACCAACATCTGGGTGGCGGCGAAGCCTCGCAGCAAACGCGAGCGCAAGAGATCGCGCACGAGGGCCGTCGTGTCGGCCGGCCGATCGGATGGCGTGCGCGAGCCATGCGCCGGTGTGCGGACCGAGCCGAGCTGCGCGCCATGGCGCGCCAGAAACCACACGGAGACCAGCGCGGCACCCGCGCAGAGCACCGCTGCCGCAGGCAGGAGCCGCGCCGCACCGAAGCGGGGAGCGAGCCAGGCCAAGCCGCCACCCGCGGCCATGGCGCCGACCGTTCCGCCGGCTGCGATCGCAGGCAAGAGACGCTTGGCTTGCTCGGCATCAAGACAATCGTTGACCAGCGCGTAAGCCTGAACGACGCCGAGGGCGGCAAGACCGGTGGCGACCGGATGCAGCACGAAGAGCACGGGCCGCGCGGCCACGGGCAAGAGCCAGGAGCCGACGAACAGGCACAGCGACAGCAACGAGAAGCAGCCGACCACCTCGACCACGCGTGGCACCCGCGAGGCGAGCGCCGCCGTTAGCGCCGAGGCGAGCGCACCGAATGCGGCACCGAGCGCGTAGACAGTTGGCAGCTGGCCGCGCGTGGTCGCACCCAGAAAGAGCGCGGTGACTGTGCCCAAGGCGAGCACATTCACCGCCATGGCGAGCATGACGAGCACG
>DASVHQ010000279.1:0-10017 GCA_036382515.1 Polyangiales bacterium
CCACACACTGGACTGAACCGCTGCGGCCGCGTGTCGCCCCGGCAGGACACGCGAAAGTGACGACCCGGCACCTGGCAGCTGTGTCACGGTGTGCCACGCGCTCCGTCTGAATTGCATGGCCGACAACGCCGCGTGGTAGGAGACTAGCGCGCAAGCCGGCGTTGGCAGCCTTCACGGCATCCGCCGTGAGCTGGAACGGTTCGTGCAAAGGGAGCGGGCCATGGGAAGACAGCACACATGGGTAATGGCGAGCGTGGCGCTGGCAATGCTCGGCGGCTGCGGGAGCGCCGACAAGGCTGGCGCCCGGGGCGGGTTCTTCGGCGACGGCGGCGTCTTCGGGGGTAGCGGGCAAAGCGGTCGCGAGCCGACCGCAGGGGGCAACACCGGCAGCGCCGGGACGAGCGGTGCGAGCCAGGATGCCGGGGTGGCCGCGCTGCCGCCGGAGACTGGCGCCACGATCGATCTGCAGCTGCCCCAAGCCTCCAACCACTACGTGTACGCGACCAATCCGGCCGCGGGCACGGTCTCGGTGATCGACGCCAAGACCCTGTCGATCCGCACCCTCGACACGGGCGAGCGCCCGACTTATCTGCGCACGCTCAAGAACACCGACAGCGCGATCGTCCTCAACATCGGCTCCGACACCGCGACCGTGCTGCGCGCCAGCGCGAGCAACGTGCTCAGCGGTGATCTGGCCGTGGTGAAGGGAGCCAACGCGATCGGCGTCGCCCCCGATGGCGCTCACGCGGTCGTCTACTACAATTCGAGCTACGCGAGCGCTGGCAACACGTCAGGCTCCTTCCAGGACGTGAGCGTGCTGACGCTCTCCTCCGACGGCAAGACGGACGCCGCCATCAGCATGACCGTGGGCTTCCGCCCGCGCGACGTATTCTTCTCGGCGGATGGCAAGCGTGCCTTCGTGGTCACCGAAGACGGCGTGTCGGTGCTGGACTTCGCCGCCATCGAACGCAGCGGTTCGAGCATCGCGCGGCTTTTGCCCTTTGGTGGCGGAGTCGACCAAAAGACGCTCGACGTCGCCGTCACCCCCGACGGCAAGTACGCCCTGGCGCGAGCCGAGGGCAAGAGCGTGCTGCAGCTGGTCGACCTGGCAACCGGCACCGTGAAGTCACTCAATGTCGCCAAAGCCTACGTGGCCCCGTCGCCTGTCGACGACGGCTCCGACGCGGGTGTACCCGCACCGCTGCCCATCATCATCACCGACCTGGCGCTCGTGCCCAGCGGCAGCACCGCCATCGCCGTCCTGCGCAACCAGTCGGCGATGCTCACACTGCCGCTGCCCGGCGCCTTCGATGATCCCACCAAGGTCACGACGCGCACGGTCGAAGGCGAGATCGTGGGCTCGGTGAGCATCGCGCCGGACGGCCATGATGCCCTGCTCTACACCACCGCCACGGCCGCCAAGCGCATCACGATCGTGGATCTCACCTCCGATGCCGCACCGCACGTGGTCGCGCTACGCAAGGCCGTGCAAGCGGTGACCTTCACGCCCGACGGCCGCACCGCGCTGATCACGCACACCAAGCTTCCAGGCGATCCAAGTGCGGCAGGCATCAGCCCCGACGATGCCATCGATCGCTCGTTCGGCTATAGCTTGCTGCGCGTGCCGGCCGGCGACGTCAAGTTGCAGGTGACGCAGACCAGCGTCGGACCGATCGCCATGGTTCCGGACGGCACGTACCTCTTCATCCTGTTCCGCGACGATGCGGCCGGTATCAAGGAAGTGCATCGCGTCGCGCTCGCGAGCTTCCTCGTCGACCCGATCATTGCACTGGAAAGCCCGCCGATCTCGATCGGCGCTGCCGCCGCTTCCGGCAACGTGTTCGTCAACCAGGAGCATCCCGACGGTCGCATGACCTTCATCGACTGGCAGGACCCGACCATCAAGAACACCGTCACGGGCTTCGAGCTCAACAGCAGGATCAGGGACTAGCCCATGCCATCCAAAACATCCTTGGCTTTCGCCGCCTGTCTCAGCACGCTTGCAGCTTGCGGCGGGCAATCTTCCGCCTTCAACGAAGGCATGAGCTTGCTCGAGCCGCCCGTCGCGCTCGACAGCGACATCGTGTTCGTCGACGGCCTGCGCCATCAGGCCGTGCTGCTCGATGCGGCGAGCAAGAGCCCCGCGCCGAGCCCCAAGGCCACCGTCGACCTGCCCTTCGGTCCGAGCATGGCCGTGCGACGCAACGGCCACGACGAGGCGCTCGTGCTGTGCGTGGGTCAGCGCAGCAGCCTCGACGCCGATGCCAAACCCGCGGCACTCGCGGTGGTCGGCCCGAGCGGCAGCCTGCGCACCTACGATCTGGGGACCACACCGTTCGACACGCTCGTGCAGTCCGACGACGGCCGCTATGCCGTGGTGTTCCGCAGCAAGAACGACGACGGGCGCCTCTTGAACAACGCGAACGAGCTGGCTGTGATCGACCTCGACGGAAAAGCCGGCACCATTTCTTCCGTCACGCCCAAGACCCCGCAGAGCTTCGGACACACGCCCACGGGCGCGGTGTTCTCACCGACGATGGACATCGCGGGTGAGCGGCGACGGCTGCTCGTCGTGCTCTCGGCCGCCGAAGTCACTCTGATCGACCTGAACCACCTGACGCGACGCGAGACCATCGTGCAGCTGGGTGACACCGGTCGCACCATCTCGCCCGTGCAAGTGCTGTTCGGCGCCACCGAACCCACGCTCTACGTCCGCGGCAGCGCTTCGAACGACATCTTCGCATTCCACCTCGAGGCGTACCAGAACACGCCTGGCGGCAACGACTTCCGACCGTCGATCAACCAACTCGGCGGTGGCGCGGGGCCAGCCGACATGGTGCTGTTCAGCGAAGGCGGCGCCGAGCAGCTGCTGGTCACGGCACAGAGCGGCGCCCAGGCCATCGTGATCGATCCGCGGTCCAGCAAGGCCACGAGCATCGCGCTGCCGACTGCGGCGGACCACATCTTGCTCTTCACCGCCACGGCGCCCCACGATGCAAAGACGCTGCAGCGCGCGTTGCTGTACCGCGCGGGCGGCCAAGAGGTCGATTTCCTCGATCTCGCGGACGTGGAATCGCGTCGGGAGCGCAACCTCGAGACGCTCGCGCTCGACGCGCCGATCGGGGCGGTGATCCCGCTCTTGGCAGAAGGCAAGCTGGTGCTGCTGAACAGTGGGACCGGCGTGAGCGTGCTCGATCTGGCCGCGCGCTCGATCGCGCCGATCACCTCCAGCTCGGCGCTCAGCACAGCGACCTTCGATGCAAACAAGCAGCGGCTGTGGGTTGCGCCACAGGGTCAGCCGCGCGTCGGCACGTTCGACCTGAAGACCGGTGCGACCGACGAAATCCTGCTCGACCAGCCCATTCATACCTTCTTGCCGATGTTCAACGCCAAGCGCATCGCGATCGTGCACGACAGCAACATCGGGTACGTGACGTTCATCGACAGCGACACGCCGTCACGCAAGAGCGCCGTTTCGGTGCGCGGATTCTTCATTGCCGACATTCTCGATCGAGGTGAGAAATGACTTTGCTTGGCGGCAAGTACGCGCTCCCGACCTTGTGCCTGGCACTCTGGCTCGGCCACGGGGTGGCGCTCTCCCAGCCCAGAGCGGCTGCGAAGACCAAGACGCCGGCTGCGGCTTTGCAGCCAGGAGCGGCAGGTCCGAGCGCACCCGCTGCGGCCCCGCAGCCAACAGCGGCAGCGTCGAGCGCCACCGCTGCAGCCCCGCAGCCGACAGCGGCAGCGCAGAGCGCGACCGCTGCGCCCGTGTCGGCCGCCCCGGCCCAACCGCAAGCGGCTGCCACCGCACAGGCCGCAGCGCCTGCGCCGGGTCAGCCGAGTGCACCGCAAGCCAGCGCGCTTACTCCCGCACCTGCCGCGGCTGCTCCCGCGGCCGCGCGACCGCGCTGGACAGCCGCCGACGTGGCCCGCGTGCGAGCCATGCTTCAAACCGCAAGACTGCGCCGCGCGCATCCGGAGCAAGCGACGCCGCTCCCGCCAGCGCAGCAGCCACAGCCACCTGCGGCCGCGCCAGTCGCGGTGGTCCACGGTAATGCCGGCAGCGCATGGGCGCTGGGCGCCAGCATCGACGCGGTCTTCCACAACGACAGGGGCTACGACCTGTTCGCAAACGACGACGTGGCGCCACGCTTCGGCCTGTGGCTCGGCCACGACCTCTTCTCGTTCAGTCGCCAGCTGATCCTGGCGGCCGAGCTGGGCTGGGGCGTCGAGAGCGAGTCGCAGACGGGCCTGTTCGCCGGCGTGGTCAACACGAACCTCGTGACACACACCTTCTTCGGTGCCGCGAGCCTGCGCTGGGAGCTGTTGCCGTGGCTGCAACCACAAGCGCGCCTGGCTCTGGGCGCGTCCGCGGTTCACATGGAGTTCACCAGCCTCGCCGAGCCCACCGACCGGGCCAACGCGGTGTCGCCGATGGGCAGCCTGGGCGCGGGCGTATTCTTGCGCACGCCCACACGCTTGTTCGAGAACGCGCGCGGCGAGCTGGCTTCGCTCTCGTTCGGCGTGCTGGTCGAGGGCGGCTACGCGCTGCGCGGCCCGGTGGACTTCTCGCTCACGCAGCAACACGGCGCGCGCCAGATTCCGGTCAGCGCCGCGAAGCTCGGCGAGCTCGGGCTGTCCGGGGCCTACATTCGCACCTCACTGGTTGTGCGGTACTGAGAGCGGCTGGCCGCTCGCCGCGGGCTGGCCCTGCGCGAGCGCGACCTCGACGCGCACGATCTGGCCTTCGACAACGGCCAGCTCGCGCCTGAGCAGCTCGGTGTCGCCGCGCCGAATCACGAGCACATGGCTGCCAGGGTCGAGCGGCAGGTCATAGCCGAGCAAGAGACCCGGCGCGGGCTCTGCGTCGACCAGCACGAGCTCGTCACCGCGCGCGTCGCTGCACGACAGACGCAGCTGGGCGAGGCGCAGCGACAGGGCCTGCACGCGCTGCGACACGTCGGACTTGTGCTCCATGGCCTCGGCGCTGACGGCTAGCTGCAAGAAACGTTGCAGGTCGCGGGTTGCGAGCACGAGCTTGCCCTGCGCGACCTCGGCGTCGGCGCGTCGTACCAGAATCAGCGGGTCGGGGTCGAGCGCGTACGCCTGGGTGAAGGCTTCGGCCGCAAGTGCGTGCTCACCCTGCTTCGTGTGCAGGCGCGCACGCTCCAGCGCCTTCTCGGCGCGGTAACGGTCGTCGGCGCTCGGACCGGGCTCGGGTTCGCGCGCGGGCGGCGAGCGCTTCCCCTCGCCCACGAACGCGTTGGTTGCGCTGGCGTTCAGCTCGGCACGGTGCTTCTGACGATCGCGCTTGTACTTGTCGTGGCCAACGAAGAACCACCACATGCCCAGCGGTAGCCGTACCTCGGCGAGCAGCGCGTGGTCGACGCCCGTGTGCGTGAAGCGCTGCTGCCACTCCATGCCGAAGATCGTGTAGCCGACAGCGACATGCGACATGAGCTCGACGCCCTGCGCGCGCGCAAGACCGAGCTGGGCGTAGGCACCGTCGAAGTGATTGAGCTCCAGCTCTGCGCCCACGCCGAGGCCCGCCAGCGCGCCGACCTCGCCGGTGACGCCAGCGCTGACGAGCCACGGCTCGTACGCATACAAGAGCCCCAGCCGCGCGCGACCGAGGAAGTTGTTGTCGAGCGAGCGGCCAAGGCCGAAGCCACCGCCGCCGGTGATCTGCGCGTCGGGACCGAAGCCACGGATCGGCGGCAGCCGCGCAAAGTCGTCAGCACGCAGCCGAGCCGGAGCGCCGACGGCCATGAGCACGAGGAGTAGCAGACGGAGCTTGGGGCGGCGCAAGTCGAAGCCTCGGGGCGCGTCAGTGCGCCAACTGCTGGCACTCGCGGGCGTAGGTACCCGTGCCGAGCACCGCACACTTGTGATAGGCGCTCTGAGCGCCAACCTTGTCGCCGAGCCCCGCGAGCGCGGCGCCGAGCACGATCCAACCTTCGGAGCTGCTCGGACTGGCAGCGACCGCGCGACCTGCGTACTCCTTCGCGAGCCGGTTGTCGCCTGCGTTGAGATGGATGTAAGCGATGCGCGAGAGCGCCTCGGCACCCGAGGGCTGCAGAGCGAGCGCGCGATGGTAAGCCTCGAGGGCTTGCTTGCGCTGGCCACGCCGGTTCAGCGCCTGGCCGGCGCTCAGCAGATCGCCGTAGGTCTGCGCGACCTCTCGTCGCGAGCCATCGCCGAGGCCAGCCGCGGACGCCACCGTCCGCACGGCGGGGCGGGTGCTCGTGCGAACCGCCGCGCGCGGCGCAGCTACAACTGCCACCGGAGCGCGCGCAGCAGCCGCGGGTGCCGTGAGTACGTGGAGCGCTGCTGCTGACGGCTGCGGAGCAGGTTCCGCGGGCGGTGCCTCTTGCAGCTGCGCCGCCGCGGGCGCAGCGATCGCGACGGCCGCGGACGGCGGCGGGGTGGGCGTGCTTGCAGGCAGCGCGGCGGGCAGCGCGATGGCTGCAGGCGCGACTACCGCAGGCGCAAGCTCACCTTGCGTCGCGCTGGCGAGGGGCTGCGCTGGGGCAGGGAGGCTGGCACCGAGCGGGCCTCCGAGCTCCACGGGCGTGGGCATGATCCACTGGTGGTAGGCGGCGAAGCCTCCGATCACGAGCAGCGACACCCCGAAGATCAGCAGCGTCGCGTACATCGCGCGGCGCGAGCTCTTCGGCATGCTCGGCGCCGGATGGTCGTCCTCCCAGACGTCGAGCGCACCGGCTGGCGGGTGCGAGGAAAAGAACTCCGCCGAGAGCGCCTCGTGATCGTCGTGATGCGCCCAAAGGCCTGTGCTCGACGAACGCGCGCCGTGGCCCCCGGGATCCGATGGGTCGTGGCCGGTCGACGGAGCCTGGTGCGCCGCGTGCACGGCGTCGGCCGCGTCGGACTCCACGCTGTGTGCCGACGCATGGGCGAGCAGGCCCTGCGTCCCGGCCGCCCCGCGCGCCTGGTGCAACGTCGGCAGTTGATCCGCACGACGCGTGAGCTCGTCGGTAGGCGCCTGCACAGCCGTGGCGAAGGACGCGTCGTGCGCCGGTTCGAGCGCGCGCAGAGGCTCGACGAGGCTCGGCGCTGCTTGCGGAAGGGACACGCAAACCGTCGGGGCGAGCATCACGCTGCTCGGACGCTCGGGCGCAACGTCCTCGCGCGGAGAGGTCGAATTCACCTGCACCGTGCGCGCAACCGCCACCGAGCCGCGCGCGTGCTCGCGCGCCGTCTGCGGCTCGGAGCGGTCGCCGCCATCAGCTGCATTCACAGCGGGCGTGGGACGCAGCTCGAAAGGGTCGGTCTTGCGGGCGCTCGCTTGCGCCGGGGCCGCAGCCGCTGGCTGCGAGCCCGCCGAGCCCGGTGGCGCACTGCTGCTGCCGCGCACGGGCGGCGCGCTACCACTACCGCTGCTTAGCGGTGCAGAGCTGGTGGACCCGCGCTGGCGCAAGCTCTTGCGGCCCTTCGGCTTGCGCAGTCCACGGCGTGCCATTCAAGTAGTATCTCCGGCCCGCACGAGCCACGCAATCGTTGCCACGCAGAGGCGAGTTGGTCTGCGGGTCACGCGAGCCAACTCCACTCACACGACCGTCGCCGTACCCGGCTGTACCGCCGCGGCGCCGCGCGCCGCTTCGGCCGCGCTCGGCTCGTAGCCCAGGTTGGGTGCGAGCCATCTCTCGGCTTCGGCGACCGGCACACCCTTGGCGGCCGCGTACACCTCCACCTGATCGCGCTGGATGCTGCCGACCGCGAAGTAGCGCGCGCTCGGGTGCGAGAGGTAGATACCGCTGACCGACGCGGCGGGCAGCATCGCGAAGTGCTCGGTGAGCTCGATGCCCAGCTTGGGCGCCTGCAACAACTCGAAGAGCTTGCTCTTCTCGCTGTGGTCGGGGCAGGCCGGGTAGCCGAACGCCGGGCGGATGCCGCGGAACTTCTCGTGCAGCACCTCTTGCAGCGAGAGCTGCTCCTGCTTGCCGAAACCGAGCTCGTCGCGCACGCGCTTGTGCAACGCCTCGGCAAAGGCCTCGGCCAGACGATCGGCCAGCGCCTTGACGATGATCGCGTTGTAGTCGTCGTGCTTGGCCTCGTACTGCCGCACCAGCGCCTCGGCGCCGAGACCCGCCGTGACCGCGAAGGCACCGATGTAGTCGCGCACGCCGGAGTCCTTGGGTGCCACGAAGTCGGCGAGCGAGGGGTTCGACCCGCCGTCGTCGCGTACGATCTGCTGGCGCAGCATGTTGAAGCGCGTGAGCTCTTGGGTGCGGGTCTCGTCGCGGTACAGCACGATGTCGTCGGCCACGCTGTTCGCGGGCCAGTAGCCATAGACCCCGTTGGCGTGCAGCAGCTGGCCATCGATGATCTGCTGCAGCACCTGCTTGGCTTCAGCGAAGAGATCGCGCGCCGCCTTGCCGCGGCTCGGATGGTCGAGCAACTCGGGATACGTGCCGCGCAACTCCCAGGCGTGAAAGAAGAAGGTCCAGTCGATGTACGGCACAAGCTCCGAGAGCGGGAACTCCCGCAGCTCACGCAAACCGACGAACGGTGGCTGTGCGATGTCCGCCTGCTTCCACTCGATCACGGGCTTGCGCTCGCGGGCCTGCGCGTAGCTGTGACTTGGCTTCTTACGCTTGCGCGCGTGCAACAGGCGCAGGCGCTCCTGGTCCTCGCGGTTCTTGCGGTCGAGCTCGAGCTTGCGCACGGGGTCGAGCAGGTCGGAGACCACACCCACCACGCGCGAGGCGTCGAGCACGTGCACGGTCGGCCGACTGTACGCCGGTGCAATCTTCACCGCGGTGTGCTCGCGGCTGGTGGTCGCGCCGCCGATCAGCAACGGGAAGTCCAGCTCGCGGCGCTCCATCTCGGCGGCCACGTGCGCCATCTCGTCGAGTGACGGAGTGATGAGCCCTGACAGACCGACGAGGTGCACGCCTTCCTTGACCGCCGTCTCCAGGATCTTGTCGGTCGACACCATCACGCCGAGATCGATGACCTCGTAGTTGTTGCAGCGCAGCACCACGGCCACGATGTTCTTGCCGATGTCGTGCACGTCGCCCTTCACGGTCGCCAGCACGATCTTGCCCTGCGTGCTCGCACCGCCCGCGGCGCGTTCGGCTTCCATGAGGGGCAAGAGTTGGGCGACGCCTTGCTTCATGACGCGCGCGCTCTTCACCACCTGCGGCAGGAACATCTTGCCCGCACCGAACAGGTCACCGACGACCTTCATGCCGTCCATCATCGGACCTTCGATGATCGTGAGCGGGCGCGGGTAGGTCTTGAGCGCCTCGGCGACGTCGGCCTCGATGAACTCGGTCAGGCCGTGCACGAGCGCATGTGCGATGCGCGCCTCGACCGTGCCCGTGCGCCAGCCGAGGTCGGCCTCGCGCTTGACGCCCTCGCCTTTGAACGAGTCGGCCAGCGTCACCAGCCGCTCGGTCGCGTCGTCGCGCCGACAGAACAGCACATCTTCCACGTGCTCACGCAGCACCGGGTTGATGTCTTCGTACACCGCCAGTTGCCCGGCGTTGACGATGCCCATCGTCAGGCCGTCTTTGATGGCGTGAAAGAGAAACGCCGAGTTCATGGCCTCGCGCACCGGATCGTTGCCGCGGAAAGAGAATGACAGGTTCGAGATGCCGCCGCTGATCATCGCGCCGGGGCAGCGCTGCTTGATCTGCTTGGCCGCCTCGATGAAGTTGAGCGCGTAGCGATCGTGCTCCTTGATGCCGGTGGCGATGGCCAGCACGTTCGGGTCGAAGATGATGTCGTGCGGGTCGAAGCCCAGCTGCTCGGTGAGCAGCTTGTAGGCGCGGTGGCAGATCTCCACCTTGCGCTCGGTGGTGTCGGCCTGACCTTGCTCGTCGAATGCCATCACGACCACGCCTGCACCGTAGCGTTGCACCTTGCGCGCGTGGTCCAGGAACGCGGCTTCGCCTTCCTTGAGCGAGATCGAGTTGACGATGCCCTTGCCCTGCACGCACTTGAGGCCGGCTTCGAGCACCGACCACTTGGAGCTGTCGATCATGATCGGCA
>DASVHQ010000280.1:0-40356 GCA_036382515.1 Polyangiales bacterium
AGCGCGCTGTCCAACGTGCAGCTCGGCCTCGACGTGATCAGCATCTTCGCATCCATGTTGCTGGCCGCGAACCTGCACGCACGGCTGCGGCCGATCTTTCCCGTGCTGCGTGGCACACCGCTGTTCCACGAGCACGCGACGCTGGTCTATCTGGTGCTGCCCCTGTGGTTCACGTTGATCGTGGTCTTCGGCGTGCACCGCACGAGCGTGGAGCGCGTTGGGCATGCCGAGCTCTTGGTGCGTTTGATCAAGCTGCACCTGGCAGGGCTTGTGGGTCTGGCCCTGATCCAGTTCCTCACGCAAGCCATCATCAATCGCTCGCTCGTCGCGCTCTTTCTGCTCTGCACCTTTCTGTTCATGTACGCGCAGCGCTCGGTGTGGCTGGCGTGGGCGCGCTTTCAATATGCGCGCACGCTCGGGCCCGAGCGCGTGTTGCTGGTGGGCTTGCCGTCCCGACGCATGTCGGAGCTGGTGCGTGCGGCCTCCGCGCAGCGGCATCCGCCGCGCCTGATGGGTTATCTCGAAGTGTCGGTGAGCGAGCCGGGCCTGTCGGTGCCGCCGCCGGACGCCCCGAGCCTGCCCTGCCTCGGCAAGCTGGCCGACCTCACGCGCTTGCTGCACGAGCAGCCGGTCGACCATGTGCTCTTCTTTCCGCCGGCCAACCAGCCCGAGCGCGTGCGCGAGCAGCTGGTCGCGTGCGAGCAGGTCGGCGTCACCGCGAGCTTCTCGGTCGATCTGGTGCAGCTGGCGCAAGCCACGCCGCGTGTCACGAGCAAGTACGACCACGCCTTCATCACCTTCGACGTCGCTCCCAAACGCCCCGACGCGCTGGCGATCAAGTACGGGCTGGACCCCTTGCTCGCGGCCCTCTTGCTCTTGCTGCTGTCGCCGCTGCTCGCTGTGCTCTCACTGCTGATCTGGGCGAGCATGGGTCGGCCGGTGCTCTTCGTGCAAACGCGCGCGGGCCTGCACGGCCGGCCATTTCGCATGCTGAAGTTCCGCAGCATGTCGGTCGACGCCGAGAACCGCCGTGCCGAGCTCGGCGCGGAAAACGAGATGTCGGGGCCGGTGTTCAAGATCAAGGAAGACCCGCGCGTCACGAGCCTGGGTCGCTGGTTGCGCAAGACGAGCCTCGACGAGCTGCCGCAGCTGTGGAACGTGGTCACCGGGAGCATGAGCTTGGTCGGTCCGCGCCCACTGCCCGCCGCCGAGCAGGCCGCGATTCAGGGGTGGCAACGGCGCCGACTCTCGATGAAGCCGGGCATCACCTGCCTGTGGCAGGTGGGCGGCCGCAACGACGTCGACTTCGTGGACTGGATGCTCCTGGATCTGAAGTACGTGGACGAATGGTCGTTGTGGCTCGACCTGCTGATCCTGCTCAAGACCGTGCCGGTCGTGCTCTTGGGACGCGGCGCGAGCTGAGGGTTCGCGGTGCGGCCGCCGCGTGCCGGGTCGCCCGGCGCTGCCGGCGCCGCGCCCTCGCCGGGGTGCCCCGCGTTTCGCAGCTGGTTTGTCCTGGCCAGCCCTTTGGGTATACACATCGGCCTGCGCGTGTGCATGTCTAGGGGTGAGCGCACGCCGCCGCCGTCGGCAGCGGCGTGCCGCACTCCACGCTTCCGGAGACACCATGAACGAGATCCGACGCTTCATGACCGAGTCGCCACACGCGATCGGCCACGATCAGCCGCTCCGCCTGGCGCACGAGCGCATGCAGCACTTCGGTATCCGGCACCTGCCCGTGCTCGACGCTGGCGTGCTGGTCGGCGTGATCAGCGAGCGCGACATCGCGCTGATCGGCGCGGTGTCGAGCGAGGATCAGGAGATCACCGTCGAAGAGGCCATGTCCGCCGAGCCGTATTCGGTGGCGCCCGGCGACGACCTGCTCGAGGTCACCACGCGAATGGCCGAGCACAAATATGGCTGCGCCGTGGTGATGAGCCAGAACAAAGTCGTGGGCGTGTTCACCACCACCGACGCCTTGCACGTGCTGGCAGGCCTGTTGCGGCAGGCCGCCTCCACCCCGGCCGTGCAGAGCTGCGTCGAGCCGCTCGCCAAGCACGCCAAGAGCAAGAAGTAGCGGCAGCTCGCGCCTACGGCTTGGCCGTGCGTGGGCGATTGCGGCTATGCTGGGCGGGCTCATGCGTCTGTGCATCGTCATCGTCAACTACAAGACACCCGGGCTCGTCATGGATGCGCTCGCCTCGCTGGTCGGGCAGCTCGATGCGACCACCGACCAGGTGGTCGTCGTCGACAACGCGTCGGGTGACGACTCGCCCGAGCGCATCGAAGCGGGCATCGCCAGCCGCGGCTACGCTGCCTGGGCCAAGCTCATCCGCTCCGATCGCAACGGCGGCTTCTCGGCTGGCAACAACGTCGGCATCCGCAGCTGCCAGGCGCGCTACTACCTCCTGCTCAACAGCGACACGATCGTGCGCCCGGGCGCCATCGCCACGCTGCTCGCGCAGGCCGAGGCCCACCCCGAGGTTGGGATCTCTGGCCCGCGCCTCGAGTGGCCGGACGGCAGCGCGCAGATCTCCGCATTCCGCGATCATACGCCCGTGAGTGAGCTCCTGGCCGCAGCCAAGACCGGCCCGCTCAGCAAGCTCCTGCGCAGCTACGAGGTTGCAGCGGACGTCACCGATCAAAGCGTGCAGGCGCAGTGGGTGAGCTTTGCCTGCGCGCTGATCCGACGCGAGGTGATCGAGGCCATCGGTCTGCTCGACGAGGGCTACTTCATGTACTTCGAGGACGCAGACTACTGCCGCGCCGCACGCGCGGCGGGCTTTGCGATCCGTTACTTCCCGAGCGCGCACGTGGTGCACCTGCGCGGTGGCACCTCGAGCGTCAAGCGCCAGGTCGCCGCGCGCAAACGCCCGCCGCGTTATCTGTACGCCTCTCGCGCGCGCTACTACCGCAAGGGTTATGGTGTGTCCGGCCTGTGGGCGGCGAACCTCTTGTGGCACGCCGGTCGCACGCTTTCGCTCGGCCGCGAGCTCGTCGGGCACAAGGCGCCGCACATCTGCGAAAAAGAGTGGCGCGACAACTGGACCGAGGCCTTTCGCTTCTTCAAATCTTAGCCATGCAAACAGCGCTCCCCAATTTCGTCATCATCGGCGCCATGAAGTGCGGCACCAGCACCTTGCACGAGCAGCTCGCGCGCCAGCCCGGCATCTTCATGAGTGAGCCGAAGGAGCCGAACTTCTTCAGCAACGCCGAGATCTACGCGCAGGGCGAGGGCTGGTATCGCTCGCTCTTCGCCGCCAACGGCGGCGCTGCGCTGCGCGGCGAATCGAGCACGCACTACACCAAGCTGCCGACCTATCCGCAGACCATCACGCGCATGCGCGCGCTGCTGCCGCAGCTCAAGCTCATCTACCTCATGCGCCATCCGATCGATCGGCTGGTGTCGCACTACATCCACGAGTGGAGCATGCGTGTCATCGGTTGCCCCATCGATGAAGCGCTCGAGGCTCACCCGGAGCTCGTGGCTTACAGCTGCTACCACGAGCAGCTGCAGCCGTTCTTCGAAGCCTACGGCCGCGACAACGTCTTGCCGGTCTTCCTCGAGCGCATGCACGCGCAACCGCAGAGCGAGCTCGAACGCGTGTGTCGGTTCCTCAGCTACCAGGGCAGCCCGCGCTGGATCGACGACGTGGCGCAGCAGAACGTCTCGAGCGAGCGGCTGCGGCTTGGCGGGCTCGGCCGCAAGCTCTTCGAAGATCCGAGGCTGGCGCAGCTGCGGCGCGCCGTGGTCCCACAGTTCATTCGCGACGCGCTCAAGGAGCGGCTGACCATGAAGCAGCGGCCCGAGCTGTCGGCGCCCAGGCGTGGCCAGCTGGTCGTGCGCTTCGACGCCGATCTGGCCAAGCTCGGCGCCGAGCTCGGAACCGAGCTGCGTTGCAGCAGCTGGAAAGAGCGCGTGCTTGGCGCCGAGCTCGAGTGGAAGCGCGCGTAGGGTAGGCGAGGGTGACGCCCGCCATCCGGCTCAGCACTCGCCGGGGTGTTTGCGCAATCGACGCAAGAGCGCGCGCGCTTGCACGTAGGTTGCAAAGCGCCGGCCGCCGAAGGGCTCGTGCGCGGCCGGGCTGCGAAAGTAGTACGCGTCCAGGCGCGGCAAGGCATGCAGGCCGCGGCGATCGCCGTCCAGCAGCGCCATGCGCGTGCTCACCGCGCATCGGTAGTGGCGCGCGGTCGCGAGGCGCACGCGCTCGTCGAAGTAGCCGTAGGGGTAGGCGAAGAGCGCCGGCGTGTGGCCGAGCTGCTGCGCGATCGTGTCGATGGGCTCGCACAGCTCGCGCTCGAGCGCGCCTGTGTCGAGCGTGCGCAGGTCCGGATGAGTCGTGGTGTGCGCCTCGATGTCCCAGCCTGCCTGCTTGAGCTGCGCGAGCTCGTCCCAGGACATCATCGGCAGGCGCGGCGCGCTTTCCGGTTGGCTCGGCCAGTGGTTGTCGCGGCCCACGTAGCCGGTGGTGAGGAAGAGCGTGGCCGGTGCGCCAAGCGCCGAGAGCACGGGCCGCGCATGCGTCGCGAGCGAGCGCAGGCCATCGTCGAAGCTCAGCGCGATGCGTCGCGATTCGGACGGCTCGCGCAACAGCTGCGACAGCGGCACGATCGTATGACCCGAGGCGCGCACGGCAAGCACCAGCGAGCACAGCTGCGCCTGGGTGACCGACAGCACCGAGCCGGAGTCGTCGACGCTGTGCAACATCACGATCGCGCGCATGGCAGCCCTGCCACTGTGCCACGTTTCAGACGCGCACGGCAGTCGCGACGGCCGCGCGGTCGCCGCTCGATCCGCGCGTCTGACACGCGGGCTAGCCGCAGCTCAGTGCGCGTGGTCGCGCAGGTTGGCGAACATGTTGTACAGCCAGGCCAGGCTCCAGCCCGCGAGCCCGCCCGCCAGCGCTCCGTAGAAGAAGCCCACGAACGCTCCGCCCCACGTCACCGAGTAGCCGGGGAAGTAGTTGCCGAGCAGCGAAAGGTGCTCTCCGACCTGCAGACCACCGCGCACCAACAGCCACGCCGTGGCGCCGAACAGCCCCGCACCCCCGAGCATGCCAAACACCACCGCCATGACGGAGGCGCGTAGACGCGCGATCGCGGACTGGATGACTTCCCACTCCTTGTCGGCGCGTTCAGTGCGATCTGTGGGCTCTGTCACTGGCGTTCCTGGTCGATGGCGTTGAGCGTGGCCATGACTTCGAGTCGCTTGACGAGCGCCCGCTCGTGCAGGGCGATCGTCGTGTTGATGGACTTAGCTAACATGAAACCGAAAACGAAGCCAAACGACCCCGCCTCGGCCAAGCCGAGGAACGCGCCGGACCAGCTGACCTCGTAGCCGAGGAAGTAGTTGCGCAGCAGCTGCAAGTTCTCGCCGACGAACAGGCCGCCGCGCAGCAGCAAGAACGCCGTGGCGAGGAACAGCCCCAGCCCCATCACCGTTCCGACTGCGGCGCCCAGCGCCACCGCATCGTAGCGTGCGTAGGCCTCGCGCAGCGCGCCGAGCATGCGGTCTTCTTCCAGGCGCTGCGGCACCAGGCGGTCGCCGCCCTTCTGGCCGTGGGTGAGCTGCTTCGGCTTGCCGTCGTCTTTGACTTCCTCGTGGTACTCGTCGTCCACGTTCACGGCCCAGACGTCGTGGCTCGCGCCCTGCACGTTTTGCGCCGCCAACATGGCCGTGACCATCGAGTGGTCTTGGTTATTGTAGCGGTGCTGACCGTTGCGGCCGACCAGCTGCAGGTTCGGCAGGCTCTCGAGGTAGCTGCGAATTGTGGCTAACGCATCTTTGTAGATCTTGTCGTAGACCGGATACGCCTTGGGCATGCGGATCACGACGCCGTCGCTCACGTCGCTGGCCCGGAACAAGCCGAGCTTCTCGCACTCGCGCTTGCCCAGCTCGATGAGGTCGCTGTCCTTCGAGCTCCAGATCTCGTCGTTCTCGTTCACGAAGTACTCGAGGCCGATCGAGTTCTTGGTCTCGCCCTCGGGCACCATGAACGGGCTCCAGGAGCGGAAGTTCTGGATGCGGCCGACCTTCACGTCGGGCGAGTGGATGTAGATCCAGTTGTCCGGGAAGATCTCGGCCTTGTCGATGACCAAGCCCACCGTGAGGAAGTCCCGGTAGTTGAGTCGATCGGCGGCCTCGATCACTTCTTTGGGCGGCGCGGGGTCGAGCGCGTGCACCAGCTCGCGCACGGGCATGGACGAGATGAAGTGCGAGCCCTGCTCATCGTGCTCGTGCCCATCGCGGTCGCGCACGACCAGCGAGACTACGCGCTTGCCGTCGTGACGGATCCGCACGACGTCGTACTGCATGCGCGGCGCATAGCCTTGCTCCGTGAGCAGCTCCGCCACGCGTTCCCACATCATGCCTGGGCCCAGGCGCGGGTAGCGGAACGATTCGATCAGCGTGGTGACGACCTGCCCCTTGCCGCCCGGGTTACCCGAGCCGAAGAGCGCGTTCCTCACCGCCGTGAGCAGATCGAGGTTCTTGATGCGCTGCGCGGCCCAGTCGGCACTGATCTCGGTGCAGGGGATACCCCAGACCTTCTCGGTGTACGTCTTGAAGAAGATCTGGAACAGGCGCTTGCCGAAGCGGTTGCTCACCCAGTCTTCGAGATTGTTCTCGGGCTGGGTTGGCGCAATCTGCGCGCGCAGGTAGCTGAAGCCGCAGTGCATGGCTTCGAGCACGCCCAGGCCGAAGAGCGCGTTGGCGGGCTTGAGCGGATAGTCGAAGAACTTGTCCGCGTAGTAGATGCGCGACATGCGCGGGCGGTCCATGAACTCCTTGTCCAGGATGTCCGCCCACCACTGGTTCACCGACTCGACCTTGGTGAAGAAGCGATGCCCGCCGATGTCGTAGCGGAAGCCCTTGTACCTGACCGTGCGCGAGATGCCGCCCACGATGTCGTCTTTCTCGAAGACGACGGTGGGCACGCCCGCACGGCACAGGTCCCACGCCGCCGTGAGCCCCGCAGGGCCGGCACCGATGATCACGCACTTCGTCGAGCTGGCATTCATCGGTGGTGTCGGGACTGCCGCGGCGTCAGGTTCAGACCGACGGCGTGATGTATTATGTAAGCGTAGCGAGATCAACACTTACGATATGCGCCGTCCGACCCCGCATTGGGTCGTCGGAAGGTCGCTGGCTCCCGTACGCGCGGTGCGGGGGCGCCGCGCACGCGGCTCGGGGGGCGGTGTGGCCGTCGCCCTGCGGTTGAGGCCGGCAAAAAGATTGCCCATGATGCGGGCTGGAGCGCTCGCGGCCGATGCAAAACCCGATCTATCGCTGGGACTACTACGGCGCGCGCGCCGCCCTTGGGCTGATCTTCTGGGTCCCCGTCACCTACTACGTCTTCTCGGGCTCGCGGCCGGCGCGTGCGGCGCACCTGCTCTTGCTCAGCGCTTGGATGTGGCTGCCCGAGCGCGCGGCTTTCGACTTCCCCGCACTGCCGGCGGTCGGCAAGCACGAGATCGCCGCGCTCGCCGCGCTTTTGTGGGCTGCGACGCACGTACGCCGCCGCGTGCGCGCCGCACGCATCGGCCGCGGCTTCGACTTTCTCATTCTCCTGCTCGTTCCGGCTGTGTATGGAACGGTGCTCACCAATCGCGACCTGGTCGTGCAGGGCGCGGTGCGCTTGGTCCGGCTGCCGGGCCTGACGATGACCGATCCGGTCTCGATGTCGCTCGACGACATCATCCACTACGGCGTGCCGTGGTGGCTCGGCCGCACCTTCCTGCGCACGTCCAAGGACCTGCGCGACTTCTTCCACGCGCTGGTGGCCTGCGGTCTGGTCTACACGGTGCCGATCCTGTGGGAGAAGCGCATGAGTCCGAACCTCCACAGTCAGCTCTGGGGCTTCGCCTCCCGCCAAAATTGGATGCAGAACACGCGCGGCGACGCCTATCGCCCCACGGTGTTCATGGAGCACCCGCTGACCGTCGGGATGTTCATGTTCATCACGACCGTGGCCGCGGTCGCGCTCTACAAGGCCGGCCGCCGCGCCTTCTGGGACCTCCAGCTCACCTGGATCATCGTCTACTTTTTTCTGGTGCTTTTCCTGTGCAAGGCGAGCGCGGCTTTGATCTACGCCATGGTCGTGGGCGCCTTCACCGTCTTCTTGAGCCCCAAGTGGCAGGTGCGCTGGGCCTTGATCCTCGGGCTCGCGGTCTTCGCCTATCCCATCACGCGCGTCTACGACGTATTCCCCACTCAGAAGCTGGTCGCGCTCTCCAACGCGATCAGCAAGGACCGTGGCTCCTCTCTGCTGTTTCGCTTCGACAACGAAGACGTGCTGGTCGCCCGCGCCATGGAGCGGCCCTGGTTCGGCTGGGGCGGGTTCGGCCGCGAACGCCTCTTCGATAACGAGATGGGCAAGGACGTGGTGGTGCAAGACGGCGCGTGGGTGATCACGCTCGGCCAGCGCGGCACAGTGGGCCTGTTTCTGCCGTACCTGATCCTGCTCTTGCCGCTGTTCATCGTGGGCCGAAGGCTCAAGCACATCCCACGCCGCAGCGATCGCGTGCTGGTGACCGCCGCCACGCTGATCCTCGTCGTATGCGCGGTCAACACGCTGCCCAACATGACCTTGCAGAACATCCCCTATTACATCTCCGGAGGGCTCTTGGCGCTGCTGCGCGAGCTGCCGATGGAGGCGCAGCGCGCCAGGGAGCTGTTCGCCCAGGGCGCGCAGGCCGGGCCGAGCGAGCCGCAGCCGGAAGCCGCCGCGGCGCGCGTCGATGTCGGTCCGGTGACGTGAACGGGACGCTTGGGCAACATGGCCGGCACCCAGCCGCGCCCAGACACGGCCGCCTTCCCGAATTGCGGTTCCGCCGCACTATGGTGGCTCAACGGGTTGGCGGTTGACTGGCCATTGTCTGGCAGCGTTTTGGTGCAAACGCGCTAGCCTGGGCGCCCTGCGACCCGCTCGGCCGCCCTTTGCCCTCGGCCTGCGTGTCGTGCACGACCACCCTGCGTTACGGCGTTCCCCTTGACCACTCCCACTGAACAGAGTGCCGCGGCGCCCCCGAATGCCGGTTTGCGACGGCAGGTGATCAAGGGCTCGGCCTTCGAGATGATCAGCTTCGGCGCGAGCCAGATCGTGCGCTTCGGCTCGAACCTGGTGCTCAGCCGGCTCCTGTTCCCGCAGGCCTTCGGCATCGTGGCGATCGTCAACATCGTCAATCAGGGGCTGATCATGTTCTCCGACGTCGGCTCCCAGGCCGCCGTCATCCAGAGCGAGCAGGGCGAGGAGCCGCGCTTCCTCAACACGGTCTTCACGTGGCAGGCCTTGCGCGGCGTGCTGCTCTACTGCGTCGCGCTCGCGCTCTCGTGGCCGCTCGCTGCGTTTTACAAGGAGCCGCAGCTCAAGCTGCTCATCCCGGTCGGCTCGCTTTCCGTGCTGGTCCTCGGGCTGCATTCGACTTCCACGTACACGCTGCGGCGCCGGCTCACGCTCGCGCCGCTGGTGACCATGGAGCTCAGCGCCCAGGTCGCTGCGGTCGTGCTCATGGTCACCTGGGCGCGGCTGCACCCCTCGGTGTGGACGCTGGTCGCCGGCACGCTGGTGAGCGCGCTGGTCACCACCGGCATCAGTCACATGCTGCGCGTCGGCTATCGCAACCGCTTCAGCTGGGACCGCGCGTCCGCCAGGGCGCTCTTCGACTTCGGCAAGTGGATCGCGGGCTCGTCCATGCTCAGCTTTCTGGGCCAGCAGGGCGACCGCTTGCTGCTGGGCCGCTTCCTGGGCACGGCGGCGCTCGGCGTTTACAGCATCGCGGTCTTCCTGAGCAGCGCGCTCGGCGACGCCGTGCAGCGCGTGACGCAAGGCGTGCTCTTCCCTGCCTACAGCCGCGTGCGACCGGAAGGCATCGCACGTGTGCGCGAGGTCTACTATCAAACGCGTCTGGCCATCGACGGCCTGGTGGTGACGGCGCTCGGCGGTCTGACGGCGCTCGGCGGCTTCGTCGTGCACCTGCTCTACGACACGCGTTACGCCGAGGCCGGCTGGATGCTGCAGGTGCTGTCGCTGCGCGTCGCGCTCAACGCCATCGCCGCGCCCTGCCAGTTCTGTCTGTTTGCGCTGGGCGAGACACGTCAGGGCTTCATGCTCAACCTGGCTCGCATCGTGTGGCTCGCGACCGCTGTGCCCGTGGGATTCAATTTGGCGGGCGTGCACGGTCTGGTCTGGGCGGTGGCCCTGAGCGAGCTGCCTACCTTGTTCGTGCTGTGGCCGGCGTTCGCGCGGCTGGGCCTCTTGCGCCCATCCCGCGAGCTGCTTGCGCCGGTTTGTTACGGCACGGGCTACGCGCTGGGCCTCGGCGTGCTCTGGCTGCTCTCGCTGGCCGGCCTGCACTGATCGGGCTAATCTGGCGCGCATGCTGCGGCGCTATCGCCTTCTGCTTGTCACGTGCCTGGTGCTAGGCATGGTGCTCGGCCTGGGCACGCAAGTCACGGGCTGCGCGCGCGCCAAGCAAGTCGCGCACAAGCTCGTGGGCAAGCTCAGAGCCGTCAGGCATGCGCTCGCCAAGCAAGCCAAGAAGCGCACGCGCAGCAGCCACTACCACACCCGTTCGCCCAAGCCCGCAGTCCCGCTGGGCGTGAACGTGTCCGCCGTGAGCTACTACGCCACCAGCTTGCCCTTCGTCGACGTGATGAAGAGTGCCGACGAGTTCCAGAGCACCGACGCCGGCCAGCAAGGTCCGTGGGATACGCAGCTGGCGGAGCGCATCCCGCGCGACGCCGATCGCTATCCGCTCGAGCTGCCGTATCCGGTGCCAGGGCGGGCCGTGCCGCAGGTGTTGCGCGCCGCGCTGGCACGCACGCTCTATCCAGGTCGCTACGTGCTGCTCTACGACGGCGACGGCGAGTTCGAATTTCCGGGCAGTCGCACCCGCGTGGTCTCGAGGCGCAAGGGCCGGCTCGAGCTCGACGTGGCCCAGACGGGCGGAGCGCTATTCGTCGCGATCACACGCTCCGACAAGGCCGATCACGTGCGCAACGTGCGGGTGGTGCTGCCAGGCTTCGAGGCGAGCTACGCGACCGAGCCCTTTCACCCGCGCTTCCTCGAGCGGCTGCGCGGCGTGAGCGTGCTGCGTTTCATGGACTGGGGCCGCACCAACGAAAATCCGCTGCAGCACTGGGAGGAGCGCCCCACGCCCAGCTCGGTGCAGGGCACGCCCCGCGGCGTGGCGCTCGAATACATGATCGACCTCGCCAACCGGCTGGATGCCGACGCATGGCTGTGCGTGCCGCACGAGGTCGACGATCACTACATCGAGCAGATGGCGCAGCTGGTTCGCTTGCGCCTCGACCCACGCCATAAACTCTACCTCGAGCACTCGAACGAAGTCTGGAACGGCCAGTTCCCGCAGCACGAATACGCCGCAAAGCACGGCTGCGCCGCGGGCTATGGCGAGCAGGAACCCAACGCCGGCTCATGCGACGGCGAGGGCCGACAGTGGGCTGCGGTGAAGTGGCACGCCAAGCGCTCCGCCGACATCTTCCGGATCTTCACGCAGGTGTTCGGCGGCGACGAGCGGCTGGTGCGGGTGCTCTCGGGGCAGGCGGCGTACCCCGAGCTCAACGAAGCGTTGCTGCAGGCGTTCGAGGATCCCAGGTACAACCCCACGCAGGTGCATGCCGATGCGCTGGCCATCGCGCCGTACTTCGGCGGTGCCATCGCTGACTGGCTCGTGACCCAGCACGAGGTGCAGAGCGTGTCGGCGCAAGAGATCGCGCAGCGCGCGGCCGCCAGCATCGAGCTGCAGGTGAAGAAGCCCGCGGCCGACAACAAGCTGCTCGCGGATACCTACGGCTTGCGTCTGGTCGCCTACGAGGGTGGCCAGAGCCTGGTCGCAACCGGCCCGAACACTGGCGATCAGCAGTTGATCGAGAAGCTGACCGAGGCCAATCGCCTGCCCGCGATGGGCGCGGCGTACGACGCCATGCTGGACAGCTGGTATCGGCAGAGTGGGGGCGAGCTGATGATGCTCTTCTCGAGCGTCGACGAGCCGGGCAAGTTCGGCTGCTGGGGCATGCTCGAGAATCAGGAGCAGCCGCCTGCGACCTCGCCGAAGTACCTCGCGTTTCGCAGGCGGCTTTCTGCGCTGCGCGCAGCCAGTGCGCACTGACTGCGCTGCGGGCGGCGAGCGCGCACTGATCTCAGCTCAAGCGGCGACGGTCGCCGTCTGGGGTGCGGGCGCATCGCGACGGATCGAAGCGATCCAGATGCAAAACAGCGGTAAGAGCGGGATCATGTAGCGGTTGCCGCCCACGATCAGCACGAACGGCGCGGCCACCAGCGCGATCACCAGCAAGAGCGCCAGGTCGGCTTTGCCGAGGCGCTTGCGCAGCCGGAACAGCACGTAGCCGAGCGTGCCGAGCAAGACCCAATGCACGAGCGTGCAGAGGGTCTTGAAGGCGAATACGCCGACCTCACCGAAGGTGCGCGTGATGCCGATGGTGTTCCACGCGGCGCCGATCGTGTCCGAGCGTAGCGTGAGCAAGAGCCGCGCCGCGCACAGCGTTAGGTAGCGCCCGGGATGGCTGCGGATGTAGGCCTTGCCACGCTGGCCGAGCAAGGCTTCCTTCTCGACCAGGCCCATGCCGCGCGTTTCGGCTGGCAGCTCCATGTACTTGCCGGCGGAGTCGGGGTTGTTGCCCGCCCAGATGTTTTCGCCGCCGTTCAGCGACGTCAGCGAGAACACGCCGAACGCGCGTTGGTTGCGCACGCCCCACGGAATCAGCAGCGTGATCGCGCACGCGACCACGACCGCGGTTGCCAAGAGCAGCGGCAAGAGGCGGAACCTATGAAACAAGAGGCCGAAGCCGGGCAGGCAAAGCAGCAGCACCTGCGCGGTGGGTCGCACGTAGACCAAGAGGCCAATGGCCACACCGGCGACCGGCGCGGCCCACGGCCAGGCCACGCCGCTCTTGGCCACGCGCAAGAGCAGCCAGCACAGCCATATGAGGCCCGCCATGAACGGTGCCTCCGAGGCGAACATGGTCGTGTGCATCACGAGCGTCGGGTGCAGCGCGACGAGCAGGCCCGCGAGCGCGCCCGCCCGCTCGCCAAACAGCTCCTGGGCAAAGCGATACGTGCCGGCCACCAGCGCGACGCCCAGCGCGATGTTCGCGAGGTAGCTAACCAGGTAGTGCGGGCCGAACACCACGTAGACGGCGGCCAGCAGCGCGGGGTAGCCGACCGGCCACAGGCCCGCAGGCGCGCCGGTGGGTTCCACGTAGCCGCGCCCCTCCGCGATCGCCTTGGCCAGGGCGTGGTACTGATACTGGTCGCTCACCGGCTCGTTGGGGCAAAGCAAGAGCCACGCGACGCGCAGCGCGACCGCGATCACGAGCACGCGAGGCAAGGTCAGCGCCGCGGGCGAGCGCGCCGATTCACGGCTTTGGCCGCTCGCGGGCGATGATGTGAGCTCTGGCAACGCGGCGGGCATGATAACGGCGGTCTCGGTGGGTCGCAACACGTTGCAGGCACCGCTGGCACACGGTACATAAGGCGCGGGACGGCGGGGCCGGCTGTCTCGGAGCGGCTCGTGTCTAGCTTAAACCCTGCTTCGAAGGCGCTCGTGCGCAACTACGACCACCCCGTCGCCGTGACCGGCGGCGCCGGTTTTCTCGGCCGCGAGGTCGTACGGCAGCTGCAGGCCGCCGGTTGTCGCGACATCCGGATCATCGACCTCGTGCCGTTCACGGGCGCAGAAGCCACCGGCGTGCGCGCCTTTCAGGTCGACCTGCGCGATGGCGAGCTCGGCGAAGCCATGGCGGGCGTGAAGACCGTGCTGCACCTGGCCGCGTGCCAGTATCACACACCTCTGGCACGCACGACCTACGAGCTGCCGTTCTACGAGGTGAACGTGGGCGGCACCGAGCGCGTGCTGGATGCTGCCGAACGCGCCGGGGCAGAGCGTCTGGTGTTCGTGTCGACGAACATGGTCTACGGCCTGCCGCAGGCCCGCCCGCTCACCGAGGCGCACCCCTGCGTGCCCTTCGGCCCCTACGGCGGCTCCAAGCTGCAGGCCGAGCAGCTGCTCGAGCGTGCGCACGGCCGCAAGCTCGAGACCGCGGTGGTGCGCCCAGGGCTGATCGTCGGGCCGGGTCGCATCGGTGTGATTGCCCGCATCTTCGACTGGGTTCTAAAAGGCTCACCGATCTGGCTGATCGGTGGTGGCAGCAATCGCTACGAGATGATGGCCTCCGAAGACGTCGCGAGCCTCGTGCTCACCGTCGGTCGCGCGCAGGGTCACGGCGTGTACAACTGCGCGGCCAAGAGCGTCGTGCCCATGCGCGAATGGATCGAGGCCGTCATCGACAAGGCGCACTCGCGCTCGCGCGTGGTGGGCATTCCTGCTGGGCCGCTCAAGCTGGCGTTCCGAATGCTCGAGCAGGTGCGCCTGTCGCCCTTGCGCAAGGACCAGTACCTGATCGCCGACATCGACTACTACATGGACGCCGCACTCGCGCAGCGCGAGCTGGGCTGGACGCCCGTCTGGGGCGCCAAGGAAGCGATCCTGGCCACCTTCCGCTGGTACCTAACGGAGCAGAACAATCCGCGCTACGCCGAGCTGATCGCAGAGCTGCAGCCGTTCGCAGCGGCGCAAGCGCAGGTCAGCAACCACGGTGGCACGAGCGCTGCGCAGCCTCCGGCGGTGGCTGAGCCCCGCGCTCGCGATCGAAACTAGGTGAGCGTGAACCCCGAACAGGACCCGAGCGCGCTCGCTGCAGCGCAGCCGAGCGCGCCGACGCAGAGCGCCGGCATACCGGCAAAAGCTCGCAAGGCGTGGCGCCCGTGGGCGACCGCGCTCGCGTACGCGGGCGTCGCGGCGCTGGCGTATCGCAGCATCGATCACGCGAGCTTCCTCGCCGGCATCTCGCGGCTACGCATCTCCCACGTGTTCTTGCTCGTGGGCGTTGCGCTCTTGCACATCGCTGGCCGGGCCGTGCGCTTCGATCGGCTGATGCGACGCGCGGGCGCCAACGAGAGCTACCACTTCGCCGCCGGCATCCGCATCTTCCTCGTCGGGCTCAGCGCCTCCGCCGTCACGCCGGGTCGCGCAGGCGATCTGATCAAAGCCCAGCTGGTGCGTCCCTACGGCGTGGCGCTCAATCGTGGCGTCGGTCTGGTGCTGGTCGAGCGCGTGCTCGATCTGCTCGTCATTTGCACGAGCATCGTGGTCAGCGGCGCCGTGCTCTCGCGTCGGGCCTCGAGCGACACCTGGCGCGCGGTCGCGCTGGCCTTTCTGCTGGGCCTCATCGTGCTCGTCGTCGTGCTCGCCGTGCCGGCGATTCGGACCGTGTTGCTGCGCCTGGCGGCGCGCATCATCAAGCTCTTCGTGCGCTCGCTCGACGAGCAACGCATTCTCCAGCACCTGAACGAGATCTTCGTGGTCTGGGACGACGTGTTCCACTCCTTCCCCAGGCTACTCGCTCAGCTCGCCGGCTCGATGTGCGCGTGGTGCATCGAGTTCATGAAGCTGTGGCTCGTGCTCGGTCTACTCGGCGCTTCCATCGATCCGGTGTTGGCGTTGTTCGTCTACCCGATCTCGATCGTGGCTGGCATCCTCACGCTCCTGCCGATCTCGGAAGCGGTCGTCGGCGTGACCGGCGCCATGCTGCTGCACGCCCTGGGCGGCGTCGACACCAGCGTTGCTGCGATTGCGATCGTGGTCGACCGCGCAACCTCCGTGCTCACCCCGCTGGGCCTGTGGGCGCTCTTCGCTCTGACCGGAAGCGGCGCTTCCCCGGTCGCGGCGGTCGAGCCGAGCTCGACCTCCCAGCGCCCTTAGCCGAGCTCTCCGTCGCAGCGCTCGTAGCCGAGCGTCTGGCTCAGCCTTGCACGTTGAAGTGCGCCAGCAGCGGCTCGATCGCGCGTCCGATCTCGAATTCGGCCTCGACCTTGGCTCGCCCTGCGCGGCCGAGCCGTGCGCGCAGCTCTGGATCGGCGAGCACGCGCTTGAGCTGCTCGGCCAGCTCGTTCCAGTCGCCGGCCGCGAAGAGCAGGCCACTCTCGCCGTCGTGAACGAGCTCGGGCACGCCGGCGACGCGCGGCCCGATCACGGCCAGGCCCAGGGCCATCGCTTCCATCAGCACCACCGGCAAGCCCTCGAGGAAGCTCGCCAGCACCAGCACGTCGCTGCTCGCGACCTCGGCAAGCGTGGTCTGTTCGTCCAACTGACCGCGTAGCTGCACGTGCTCGCGCAGCCCCAGCTCCGAGAGACGCGTCTCGATGCGCGCACGCTCGGGCCCATCGCCGATCAGTACGAGCTGCGCATCGACGCCCTGCGCGCGCGCGCTGGCGAAGGCTTCGAGCAAACCCAGGTGGCCCTTTTCCGGCGAGAGTCGTCCCACGCACACGATGCGCGCTCGGGCCTGGTCGGTGCGTGCCACGCGCTCGGGAAGTTGCGAGAGGTCCAGCGCGCAGCGACAGATGAAAAGCTTGTGCCAGTGTTCGGGCGCGGTGACGCGCATCGCCTGCGCACGCCCGAAGTGCGACACGCAAACTGCGAACTGCGCCGCCTCGAGCTTCGCGCCGAGCAAGAGGCCCGCCGGGTAATCGGTCTCCGCCGTGCCGTGCAGCGTCAGGCTCCACGGCAGTTGCAGGAAGTGTGCAGCCAAGAGGCCCACGGTCGCGCCCGCGTTCGCGAAGTGGTTGTGCAGGTGCGTCACGCCACGCCGCCGCAGCTCGCTCGCCAGCACGATCGCTTCGGCGAAGTGGAAGACCGACCAGATCAGCGCGCTCAGGCCCGGCACGCGGTGGCGCAGCGAAAGGCGCAGCGTGCCGAGGTATGCGAGCGGATGCCCAAGCAGTGCGGCCGCGTGTGCGAAGAGCGCCGCAGCCACGCGCGGTGGCAAGAGATAGTACGTTTGCTCGTACGCGCTGCGGTCCAGCGCCGCGCTGCGCTCCGGCTCGCTCGGCCGCCGCACGCTGTAGGTCTCGATCGGTGCGCCACGCGCGCGCAGCGCGGCGACCTCACGCCGGATGAACGTATGCGAGGGCGCCGGATACTGGCTGACCAGATACGCGATGCGCACTAGCGTGCTCCCGGCAAGTGGCCGCTCAAGCGCGTGAGCAGTCGCGCCTCGGAGAGCCGACCGTCGTGCGCGCGCGCGTGCGCGCTCTGCATGTCGATGCGTCGCAGGGCGAGCTGCGGGGCCTTGTCGCCGTTGACTCCGTAGCGCGTGGTCACGGCGTGACGATAACCCGCGCGGCCCACGGCCAGCACCACGCGCTGGTCGTGGTCGCCGTTGGGGTAGCAGAAGGTCTCGATCTCGCAGTCCAGGTGCTGCGACAGCACGCGCCGCGAGCCGTTGATCTCGTCCACCAGCACGCCGTCGGTGCACAGTGGCAAGATCGGATGCGCACGACTGTGCGAGCCGATCTCGTGGCCGCGCTCGTGCAGCGAGCGCAGCTCGGCCCAGCTCATCATGCCATCCCAAGCGGGCCGCGCCGCGCCGCCGACGCGCGCCTCGAGACCTTGCACGAAGGCCTGTCGTTTCTCGTCGGGCAGCAGCTTGGCCTGCGCGATCGTTGCGCTCGGTGGATCGCTCGCGTCGTGCGGAACGCCGACGGTGGAAAGCAGTGTCTGCGCGGCGGTCGGATCGGTCTGGCAGAGCGTACGCACCGCGTAGCCGATGCGGTCGTGCCACAACGTATCGTTACGCTCGATCGCATCAGTCACCACGAAGAAGCTGGCATGCACGCCGTGCGCATCGAGCACGGGCGCGGCATGCACGAAGTTGTCGCGCTGCCCGTCGTCGAAGGTGATCGCCAAGAGGGGTCGCTCGGGCCGATCGCCGAGCGCAAAGCGCGTGGCGACCTCGGCGAGCGTGCCGGGCGTGTAGTGCTTCTGGAACAGCGAAACCAGCCACTCGAGCTCCGTCGGCGTGACCGCGATGCTTGGGATCGGGTACTGCGCCAGCTCGCTCGCGGGCAGCACGCGATGGAACGTGACCACCGTGAGTTTGTCTTTGGCCAGGCGCGACGGGCGGCTGAGCGTCGAGACGCGCAGCAGTTCCGCGCCCAGATCTCGCACGCGCGGTCGCAGCGTGGACAGCAGCCCGGTGTGGCCGGCTGCACGCTTGGTCATGGCAGCGGGCCGTGCACAGGTGGGAAGGTCGTTGCGGCGCTGTCTCGCTGCATGTCAGACCTGTCGCTGCCCGAGCACGGCAGCGAGGTTGTCTTGCCACGGCAGGCTCGGCCCGATCAGCGCCTCGGTGGTGCTCAGGTCGAGCACGCTGTACGCGGGTCGTCGCGCCGGCCGTGGGAACTCATCGGTCGTGCACGGCTCCACGCGCGCGCTGGCGCCCGCTTGCTTCACGATCTCGGTCGCGAAGTCGAACCACGAGCACTGTCCGCCGTCGGTGACATGGAAGGTGCCGCGCGCACCGTGCTCCAAGAGCTGCCAGCTGCGCAGCGCGAGGTACTGTGCGCTGGTTGGCCGGCCACGTTGATCGTTCACGACGCGCAGCACCGGTCGCTCGTGCGATAGTCTCGCGATCGTGTCGACGAAATTCTTTCCCCACGGCGCGTACAGCCAGCTCGTGCGCAAGAGCAAGTGCGCGCAGCCCGACGCGATCAGCAGCTCCTCGCCGCGTGCCTTGCTGCGACCGTAGGCGTTGTTCGGCTTGCGTGCTTCGGTGCAGCGGTAGGGCTCGCTCGCCTGACCGTCGAACACGTAGTCGGTGCTGTAGTGCACGAGCAGCGCGCCCGTCTGCTTGCAGCGCTGCGCGAGGTTTGCGACGCCCTGGGCGTTCACCGCCAGGGCCTCGGCCTCGTGCGTCTCGGCGCCGTCTACGTCGGTGTAGGCTGAGCAGTTGATGACGGTGCGAAGGTTGTCCGTGATCGCCGCATTCACCTGCGCCAGCTCGCGCAGATCGAACGCGGGATACGCCACGGTCTGCACCTGCTCGCCACGAGCACGCAGCAAGCTCTCCCACGCGCGGCCGAGCATGCCGTCGGGGCTGATCAGCAGGATGGGTGCAAGGGCTTTGACGGGCTCGAGCATCTACGGTCGGTACTTTGGCAGGCGAGCTTCTGCGATCTCGCGCAGGCGCGGTGCCTTGGCGTCCTTCGCGGACAAGACGGGGTTGTCGAGCGGCCACGTGATGCCGATCTCGGGATCGTTCCACGCGACGCCGAGCTCGGTCTCGGCATGGTACAGCTCGGTGCACTTGTAGCTGAACAGCGCGGCGTCGCTCAGCACACAGAAACCATGCGCGAACCCGGGTGCGATGTAGAGCTGGCGCTTGTTCTCGGCCGACAGCCGTTCGCCATGCCAGCGCCCGAAGGTCGGCGAACCCACGCGCGCGTCCACGGCGACATCGAACACCTCGCCCTGCAACACGCTCACCAGCTTGCCCTGCGCGAACGGCTCTTGCAGGTGCAAGCCACGCAAGATGCCGTGCTGCGAGTACGAGAGATTGTCTTGCACGAAGTCGGCCGGTAAGCCCGCCGCCGCGTAGCGCTCCTTGTGCCACGACTCGAAGAAGAAGCCGCGCGCATCACCGTGCACGATCGGTTCGATCAACAGGACCTCAGCCAGTGGTGTCTTTGTTACGCGCACGGCGGAAGGATGTCAGGGGCTGTTGGCCAGGTCGAGCAAGTACTGTCCATAGGCGGTCTTGCGTAGCGGCGCCGCAAGCGCACGCAGGTCGTCTTTCGTGATCCAGCCTGCACGGAAGGCAATCTCCTCGGGGCAGGCGATCTGCAGCCCCTGGCGTGCCTGGATCGTCTGCACGAAGTTCGCGGCCTGCAGCAGCGCATCGGGCGTCCCCGTGTCGAGCCATGCAGTGCCGCGGCCCAGCTTCTGCACACGCAGGTCCCCGCGCTGCAGGTACAGCCGGTTCAGGTCGGTGATCTCCAGCTCGCCGCGCGGCGAGGGCCGCAGGCTCTTGGCCAAACGCACCACGTCTGCGTCGTAGAAGTAGAGCCCAGTCACCGCGTAGTGCGACTTCGGGTGCTCCGGCTTCTCCTCGATGCTCACCGGCCGGTCGTTCGCGTCGAATTCCACCACCCCGAACGCTTCCGGGTGCTTCACCCAGTAGCCGAACACGGTGGCGCCCGCCTGCGCCTGCACCGCCGCGTGCAGGTCCTCCGGCAGCCCGTGGCCGTAGAAGATGTTGTCTCCAAGCACGAGCGCCCCGCCCCGGCCTGCGAGGAAGGTCTCGCCGATCAGGAACGCCTGGGCCAGACCATCGGGGCTGGGCTGCACGGCATACTCGATGCGCATGCCCCAGCGCTTGCCGTCGCCGAGCAACGTGCGAAACAGCGCCTGATCGTGCGGTGTGGTGATCACCAGCACGTCGCGAATGCCCGCGAGCATCAGCGTCGTCAGCGGGTAGTACACCATCGGTTTGTCGTAGACAGCCATGAGCTGTTTGCTCACGGCTTGTGTAAGCGGATGCAGGCGTGTGCCCGAACCGCCGGCCAGGATGATGCCTCTGTCGATCATCGTCTGTCTCCGAAGCTCATCGCGTTCTCGTCCATGCTGCACGCCCGGCGGGCGCGCAGGCTCGACCCCGCAAGCTCACGCTTCGCCACGCGCACCGTAGTTTCGCTCGATCCACGCGCGGTATTCGCCCGAGCGTATGCCGGCGACCCAGGCATCGTTTTCCAGATACCAACGCACGGTCTTGCGCAGACCGCTCTCGAACGTCTCGCGCGGCGCCCAGCCACACTCGGCTGCAATCTTGCCCGGATCGATGGCGTAGCGCAGGTCGTGGCCGGGCCTATCCTCGACGAAACGGACCAGCGCGCGAAGCTGGGCGCTGGGCATGCCCTTGGCCTCCGCGACGAGATCACAGATGGCGTGCACCACGTCGAGGTTCTTCTTCTCGCTGCGGCCGCCGATGTTGTAGGTCTCGCCGATGCGGCCCTTGTGGATGACGGTCCAGATGGCTTCGCAGTGGTCGTCCACGTACAGCCAATCGCGCACGTTCGTGCCTTGCCCGTAGACAGGCAGGGGCTTGCCTTCAGCGGCACTGAGCAAGATCAGCGGGATGAGCTTCTCGGGAAACTGATACGGCCCGTAGTTGTTCGAACAGTTGGTGATCTTCGTGGGTAAGCCGTAGGTGCGGTGGTAGGCGCGCACCAGGTGATCGCTCGACGCCTTCGAGGCGGAGTAGGGGCTCGACGGGTCGTACGCCGTCTGCTCCGTGAACAGGCCTGTGGGCCCGAGCGAGCCGTACACCTCGTCGGTGCTCACGTGATGGAAGAGCTGCCCGTGGCCCTTGGGCAACGCGCGAAACGCTTCCAGCAGGTTGAATGTGCCGTTGATGTTGGTTTCGATGAACGAGTCCGGCGCATGGATGCTGCGGTCGACGTGGCTCTCGGCCGCGAAGTGCACGACCAGCTGCGGCTTCACGCGCTCGAACAGCTTCCGCACCGCCTGACGATCGGCGATGTCGACTCGCTCCAGGAGGTAGTTAGGTCGTGCGTCGATGGCGCTGAGGTTCCGCAGGTTCGCGGCGTAGGTCAGCTTGTCGACGTTGATGAAGCGATGCTCGGGGTGGCGCGGAACCAGCAGGTTGAGAAAATTCGACCCGATGAAGCCCGCACCCCCAGTGACGACGATATCCATGTGTTGTTCGCTAAGGCTCGCCCGAGGGTTGTGGGTGAGCGCGGTCTCGACGGAGCAATCTAGCCGAATCGAACGCTGACGTGCGGACAAGAAGCGTGCGGACAAGCGTGTGCGCGGGCCTCCGAAGAGACTCGCGCCACGCCTTCTTGTGTGCCGCTGTGCCGCTCAGCTTCGCGGCTGGCTCAGGCCGTCAGCAGACGCTTGCGGCGATCTGCGAGCACGAACGCCCCACCGACCAATAGCGTTAACGCCCCACCGGCGGCGTTCGGGTCAAGCTCCGGCACCTCCGCGGAGGGCCCGCGCCGGTGCCAAGTCTCCTGACCGAAACGCAGCTTGTTCAGCTTCTTTTCGTAGGTGTGGATGCGCTTCACGCGCTCGGCCAGGGCTTCGGCGCGACGGGCACGAGCCTGGAATTCCTCATGCGTGAGCAGCGGTGAACCAGTGTTCGCTGATGCTGTGGCACTGATGCCCAACACCAAGACGCTCACGAGGGCCAAACTCGATAGGATTTTATTCATAACCGTCTCCCTAGTCACCACTTGGCTATGCACCCCTTGTGCCAAAGTGGCGAAGCCAGCTCTCCATGCCGAAAATCGATTGCTTTCGCGCATACCCTCCGTGGGATGGTTGAAACTACCATGTGTGCGAACGTGCGTCCATACGGTCATGTACAAGAATCTGCACGCCTTGTGCAGCGGTGGATCTCAGGCTGGCCGTTCCCGGCCGCGACTCCACCCAGGCTCGCACGGCTCGAGTTGAACCGCGGGGCCCGGCGCTTCAGGGGGCGGCGAGGGCGGCGCGAGCCTCCTTGGCGCCATCGAAGCTGGCTGACAGCTCCAGGGCCTTGGCCAGGCGGGCCTTGCCCTCATCCTTCTGGTGCGTCCCCAGCAAGGCCATGCCCAGGTGGAACTGTGCCTCGGCCGATTGGGGCAGCCCCTTGGCGCTCTGCTGCAGGAGCGGCACGGCCGCCTCCGCCTTTTGCTGCTTGAAGAGGATCCAGCCGAGCGTGTCGGTCACGTTGGCTGCGCCGGGTGCCGCGGCGTGGGCACGCCGGGCGAGTTCCAGGGCTTTGTCGGGTTGGTTCAGCACCTCGGCATAGAGATACGCGAGGTTGTTTAGTGCCGGCACGAAGGTCGGGTGACGTTCCACAATCTCGCGGTAGGCGGCCTCCGCTTTGCGGGCATCGCCGAGCTTCAAGTACTGCTGCGCGACCCCGAGCCAGGCCTCGGTCAGATCCGCCTGGTGCTTGAGCGCCTCGCCGTACATCAGAATTGCGCGGGCTGCGCGGTCGGTCTGGCCATAGAGCGAGCCGAGCGCCAGCCAGCCCGCCGTGTACGAGGGATCGACCGACACGGCCTCGCGATAGATCTTCTCGGCCTCCTCGAGTTTGGCCGTTGCGTTCGCTCGCTGGGCGAAGAGCACGTCGCCCAGCAGTGTCAGTAGCGCCGCGCTGCGCCCCTTGCGGGCAAGCTCGATGTGAACGCGGTTTTCGGCGTCGACGAAGCTGCCCTTGCGCGCCAGGAGCACCACGAGCTCGCGCAACGGGCCGAACGCTCCGGGGCTCAGCGCCAGCGCGGTGTCCAGGTGTTTGGCAGCTTCATCGCTCTGCCCCAGCGCTTGCAGCGCGCTCGCTTCCAGCATCGGGCCTGCCGCATCGTCGGGGTGGAGCTCGCTGTAGTGCTTGAACGCGGCCAGCGCGCTCTTCGGGTCGCGCGCGTCCATGTAGGCGCGTCCCAACGCTTGCCAGCTGTCAGCTGCATCCGGCTTGCGGCTGGTCACGGCGACCAGTCTGGTCACGGCTTGGTCAGGCCGGCCTTGCTTCAGATAGAGCTCACTGAGGGCGAGCTCACCCGCGGTGAAGGTCGGGTCGGCCTCGACCGCACGCTTCAGCTCCGCCTCGGCGGACTTGCTGTCGTCGAGCGCGAGCTGTGCCTGCGCGAGCCAGAAGTGTGCGCGCGAGGCCTTGTCGGCTGGACCCGCCTTGAGCGGCCCCGCAAGCAACGCCTTGAGGTTGTCGCTGGCCTCGGCCGGCTTGCCGAGGCCGAGGCGCACGCGCGCGTCGATCAGGATGGTGTCGGGCTCGGCCTTCAGCTTGGCATCGAGCCGTGCCAGCGCATCGCCCGCCAACGCGTACTTGTGCCGCCCGACCTCGACGGCCGCCAGACGCAGCCAGGTCGCTGCGCGTTTGGGATTGGCGTCGGTCGCGGCGACCAGCAGCTCTTCCGCCGGCTCGAGCTCGTCCATGCTGAAGTAGACGTTCGCGAGCGTGATCGCCAGGCCCAGATCCTTGACGCCTCGCCGCTTGGCTTCGCCGTGCGCTCGGTCGGCCTTCTCGGTGTCCTTCAGGCGTCGATACAGGGCTTCCAGCGGTACGAGCGTTTCGCTCGCGGGCTGCAGCACGTCGGTGGGCTTGAGGCTGTGGACCGTGTTCCAGGCCTGCAGCTTGTCGGCCGCGTACTTGATCTCGTCTTGCGTTCTGGCGAAGGCCGCCAACAGCAGCAGCGCTTCGAGCTGATCGGGCGCCGTCTCCACGACGCGCCGTGCCTGCGCGAACGCATCGCGTTGTCGCCCGGTGGCGGCCAGCACGCGCCCGAGCGACAGCCGTACGGTGGGGTCGTTGGGGGCCTTCTGCTCGGCCTGCTTCAGGTAGGTCTCGGCCTTGGGGAAATCGCCGAGGGTCTCGTGGACGCCGGCCAGACGCATGACGGCGTCGTCGTGTCCTTCGCCCTTCAGTGCCTTCTGGTACTCCGTGATCGCCTTGTCGGGCTTGGCCTTGGCGAGCATGGTGTCGCCCAGACGCAGGTGCACGTTGGTCTCGGTCTTCTTGTGACACGCCCCGAGCAGGGCAAGCAGCACGAGAGCCACGCCCACGGTGTCATGGGCGCGTCGACGACTTGGACTTCCCAGGCTGGTCATGGCGACTGCTGGGGCATGATAGGTCAACGCACGAAGACTCGATAGCCCGGGGCCAGTGGCTTGGTCTCGAGCTCCGTGGCGTGCGTCGATAGCCAGGCGACCCACGCCTGCACGCGCGGGTTTGTTGCCTCGCCCGGCGCGACCACGACCGCTGCCAGCGCGGGCGTGCTCGGCCAGCCGTGCGCTGGCTGCGCCGCGAGCTCGTCCCAGCCGATGCCGGTGCGCTCGAGGTAGCCCTGCAGCTGGGCGTGGTCGGTGGCGACGAAGCTCGGGTACGCGGGTGCCGCCGCCGTCAGATGCGGCTGCAAGAGCTGCGCGAGCTCGGCCTCGGGCGCTGCGCTGTGGTCACGCGCGTCGGCTAGCGCGAAGGCCAGAAGGCCCAGCGCGCACAGCCCCCCGATCACCGCCACGAGCTTGGCTTTGCGCAGCCACAGCTCGCCCGCCACCACGCACAGCAGCATGCCGAGCGCGTGCGCCACCGCATAACGGCCGCTCACCGACAGGCCCTGCCATTGCGCGAAACTCGCGACTGCGACGAGCAACGTCGATAGCCAGCACAGCGCGATCACCGCACGCACGATGGCGGTGTTTGCCGGGCGCAGCTTGTCGGCCGCCTGTCCGAGCGCGGACACGGCCAGGCCCGAGAGCACGTACAGCCACGGCACCACCGCGAGCACGTAGCGCGGCTCCTTGTACGCGGGCACGGAGAGCACCACCAGCGCTCCAAGCGCGCCCACGATCATCGCGAGCACTCGGCCCACGCGCGGGCGCGATTGGCGCAGCAGCTCGCCGATGCCGAACAGGCAAAGCGGGAAGAGGAAGAAGTGATCGCGGTACAGCACGAGCGGGTAGTAGAAGGCGCCGCGCCGGTGCTCGGCGTACACCCCGATGCCGCTGAGCTTGCTGCCCGTGATGCCCTCGCCGCTGAAGATCCCGAGGTACACGGACGAGATCCAGTGCGGCAGATCGGCAGGTGACTTGGCTGCCACCAGCAGCAGGTGGGCGCAGGCCGTGACGGCAAAGCCGAGCAGCGCGACCGCCACGCTCTTGCGCAAGCCTGCCGAGGCACCCGACTGGCGCACGGCCGCGGCTTCCACCACACAGAACGCCAGCAGTGCGAAGGCGTACGGGATGATCAGCCACATCTTGGTGAGGAAGCCGAGCCCCAAAAGCGCACCGCCGAGCACGCAGCTGGACAGACGCTTGTTCCACAACCCGTGCACGAACGCGTACGCCCCGGCCGCGCAGAACGCGGTGAGCACGGGCTCGAACTCGATGTGACGGAACGCGGACAGCACCGCAGGCGAGGTCGCCATCAGCAACGCCGTGTACATGCCTGCACGGCGATCGACGAGTGCGACCATGCGCGCCGTGCACACGACGCTGACGCACAGGGCAAGCCACGATAAGAGCACCATGCCCGACAGGTCGAGCGCCTTGGGAAGCAGCGCGAGCAGAGCAGGGTAGAGCGGAAGATTCCCGAGCGCAGGCAGGTCTTCGTGCAGCCAATCGCTGCGACCTGCGGGGAACACCGACGGGCGCACGAGCAGCTGCGCCGAATGCCGGATGTTCTGCGCCATCGTGACGTTCACGCCCTCGTCCGGCAACGACAGCTGCGGATGCGGCACGCTGCTCGCGAATGCGTACGCCGCCGCCACGAGCAAGAGCACGGGCACGCCCCGCGCCATGCTCGCCGCGGGAATGGAGAGGGGCTTGCCGGCGTCGCTGTCAGCCTCGGGCTTGGGGTACTTGATGCGCTCTGGATCGAACGCGAAGTACTTGGCGCCGATGAAGTTGAGCAAGGTCGCGAGCACGATGCCGACCAGATTCGTCAGCACGTAGCCGCGGCCCTTGTCGATGCCGGCTATCACGATCAGCAGCTGGATCGCGAGCATGCGCAGCGCCAGACCAAAGAGATTGGTGCCGACGTACGTGGCGAACGAGAACAGCCACGGCAGCTCGGCGGCGTGGCGGAAGGTGTACTTGCGGTTGAGCACGAAGTTGCTGGTGACCGCGACCGTGAAACCGGCCACCGCGCACAGCCGCGTGTCGAGCCCGAAGGCTTCCTTGAGCCCCACCACCGTGGCCATGTCGACCATCAGACCGAACAGCCCGACCAGGCAGAACTTCACCAGCTCCGCGAGCGACGGGTAGCGGTGCGCGTAGAGCTTGGCGAGGTGCGCCAGGTACTCGGTGAACACGCCCAGGCTCTGCTTGCTCATGCCCAGCGTGCGATCGGTGAAGATGATCGGTACCTCGGCGACGCGCACGGGCGTGGCTTTCACCACGATCTCGAGCACGATCTTCCAGCCCACGGGGTCGAGCTGTAGGCCCGGCAAGAGCGAGCGACGCAGCGCCATGAAGCCGGTGGTGGGATCGGTCATGCTGGTGACGCCGAAGGCCAGCGTGGCGGCGAGCTTGCTCTTGAGTTGCGAGAACACGGGCCAGTCGCGCGAGCCACCGCCGGGCACGTGCCGGCTGCCGACCACGATGTCGGCCTTGTCGGCGAGGATGATGCGCACCATCTCCGGCAGGGCTTCGACCGGATGGCTGCCGTCGGCGTCCATTACGACGCACACCGGCGCCTCGGACATGGCGAAGCCGGCGAGCACGGCTGTGGCAAGACCGCGCTCCGTGGTGCGCTTGTTGACGCGCACTGGGAAACGCTTCCCGAGCTCCGTCGCGACCTCGCTCGTGCCGTCGGGCGAGTTGTCGTCGACGATGATGATCTCGAAGGTGACGTTCGCCGCCTGCAACGTTTCCGCGATGCGCGGCACGATCACCGGCAACGATTCGGCTTCGTTGTAGGTGGGCAGGACGACCGAGACCGCGGGCGCAGCGTTCATGGGGCCGCCGTGTACCACAGCTCTTTAGTTCTTGAGCGCAGATGCCTTCAGAGCGGCCTTGCCTTCTTTGACGTAGACGCTGAAGCGCACGCCCTTGGCGCCGTGCTTGGCCACCACCTGGTCGCGCGTCTTGATCAGGGTCACTTCGAACTTTTCGTAGCTCAGGCCTTCGGTCGGCTCGCCGCACTGCTGGCGGGTCACGATGTACTGGTCGTAGGTCTCGCGGAAGTGCGCGTCCTCGTCCTGCTCGTCGGGCTCGGGACTGAGGCTCACGCCGAGCATCGATGCGGTGGACACATTCCCCGGGGCCGGCGTGGTCGCGGGCACTGGCTTCGGCGGCACCGGCAGCGGCATCGGCCGTGCTGCCGGGATGGCTCCGGGCATCGGCGTCGCCGCCGGCACGATCTTCGGTGCGGCCGCGGGCTTGGGCGGCGCTGCGGCCGCAGGCTTGGCGGCCGGCGTGGCTGCTGCGCCCGCCGAGTCGGCTGCGAAACCGAAGTACGGCTCGGAGCTGGTCTGTGGCGTCGGCCCGAGGATCTCGTCCAGGTTCGCTTTCTTCTTCGTGGTGGGCGCCATCTCGGCGCTCTTCTCGACCGACTTGTCGATGGCTTGGTTGATCTGGTCGGTGAGCTTGCGATACAGGCCGCGCCACTCGGTGACGAGCAGCCGGTCGCGCTCACCCTGCGTGATCTCCCCGATCTTCTTGAGCAGCACCTTGTACGGACGGTCGCGCTCGAAATACACGAACATGAGGCCGATCAGCGCGAGCGCCGCGGCGCCGCCGCCCAGGATTGGCAACGGCAGCTGGTGCACCTGCTGCTGCGATGCGTTCTGGAAGATCTCCTGCGGCTGGGCGATCAAGTGCAGCGGCCGACCGATCACGTAGCCGACGTTGGCCGCGGCCGCGCCACCCACGATCAGCGAATAGAGCGCACGGCCGTGCGAGGCTAGCGCGTAGGGCTCGGTGCTCTCGCCCTTCTTCCAGCGCTCGTCGGTCAGAACCTGCGAGAGCGGAGCTTCGACCTCGGCCAGTGGCGGTGCGATCGTCATGTCGTCGGGCGCATAGCTCGCCAGCACGTTGGTGCCGTAGAAGAACGCCAGCGTCACGCCGCCGAGCCCCTGTGAGAGCTTCTCGGCCACGGCGTTGTCGAACCTGTACCCGTGCACGATCGCGCCGACGTACTCGCCGCCGGACAGCACCGGTCGTGCGGCCATGCGGTAGATGCGCCGGTCGTAGACCCAGACGTCGTCGCGCACGTAGCCGTGCAGCGCGCGATCCACCAGCGGGTAAGTGGCGAGGCTCGACCCGGGCGGGTTGGCCTCGAGCGGTCCGAGCTGCGCGATGATGCGACCGTCGGAATCGAGAGCGAACGCGATGTCGGGTGCGACGTCGGCTTCCTTGGCGCCCGGGCCGGCGGCCTCGATCAAGCGCGCGACGTGGCTGCGCAACACCTCTTTGGTGTCGCTGCTGAGCTTGCCCAGCTGCTTTTCGTCGCTGACGTTCGCCGCCTGCTTCAGCAGGCTGCCGAGCTTGCTGTCGACCGTGATGAAGCCGATGCGGTCCAGCCGCGCACGCGCTTCCAGGCGCAGCATGGCGTCCAGCTCGACGCGGTCGCGACGCAGTTGATCGGTGACCTGCTCGGTCGCCTTGTCGTTGATGATGCCCTGCGCGAGCAATGCAGCGCCGGTGGCAGCCGCCGTACTGACCGCGAGGAACAGATACCAGAACCTTGATAGCAGCATCGGATTGCGCGACTAGGGTGAAGGCTTGGCGGCTGCTTGCGCGGCTGCTTCCAAGGTGAGTGGGTCAACGGTGAGAGTCTTGTCGCCCACTTCGATCGCTTTGCTCGCGACGATCTGCGGCCCGTGGAAGACCTTCAGCGTGTACTTGCCGGGCGCAACGTCGCTGAACGTGTAGTTGCCGTTGGCTTCGACCTTCGCGATGGCGATGAGATCAGCCAACACGTGCAAGTGGGCCTTGGCGTGCGGCGTGAGGCGATCGCGGATTGGCCAGTCGCCGGGTTTGGTGAGATGCACCGAGCGGATGGCGCGTGGCGAGGTGGCCTCGGCCGAGAAGCCGTCGAGCCCCTCGACGTAGAGCTCGTGGCCGATCTCGTCGTCGTTGCGGATGCGCACGGTCATGCCGGTGCGGACCACCACCGTGGACGGCAGCAGCGCACCGCCCGAGACCGGAACCTCGATGCGCTCCGGCAGCTTCGAATCACCCGCGCCGATCAGCACGGCGGCCAGCTCGCGCTGCGCGGGCACGCGCTCGCGCGCCACCTCTTTGACGCCGTTCTCGACCTCCCAGTTGTACGCCGGGCGGGCGGGTTTCGGTGGCGGCGCAGGGTGATAGGCACCCAGTAGCAGCTGGCCTCGCACGTCGCCTGCCAAGGCGGGCGTGGAGGCGCCGAGCACGCCGCACAGCCCTGCGGCCGCGCCGGCCGTCAAGACCGTGTAGGCCCAGCGCCGGACCAGGCGGCCAGGGGCCGTCGCGAGATCGGCGCCAACCGAGTGTTTGTCCGAGAACGACACAGTTCGTGGAGGGTAGCCAAGATGCCGTCGCAAGGTCAACGTTGCCCGCGGCGTGGAAAGCGGCTAGACGGCGAGCGTGTCCCAGGACCGAGTCATTCGCGTGGCCTACAGCCCGGACGCCGACGACGCGTTCATGTTCTGGGCGCTTGCCGAGGGCCGCATTGATACGCGCGGCCTTCGGTTCGTGCGCGAGCGCGCCGACACCGAAGCGCTGAATCGAGCCGCGGAAGGCGCGGCGGCACCCGACGTCAGTGCGGTCTCGATCCACCAGTACGCCTATCTCGCCGATCGGTACTTGCTCTTGCCGCACGGCGGCAGCGTGGGTGTGGGCTACGGCCCGGTCGTTGTCTCGAAGCGTCCGCTCGCCAGCGACGCGCTGCGAGGTCTGCGGATCGGCGTGCCGGGGCTGCGCACGTCGGCCTACCTGGTGCTGCGCCTGCTCGTGCCCGAGTTCACCCCCGTGATCGTACCGGTCGCGCCGTTCTCCCGTGTTTTCGAGGCGCTCGACAGCGGCGAGGTCGATGCGGCCCTGCTGATCCACGAGGGCCGCTTGCTCTACGAGCGACGAGGTCTGCATGCCGCGCTCGAGCTCGGCCAGGCCTGGCAAGCCCTCACCGGTCTGCCTCTGCCGCTGGGCGGCAACGTGATCGCACGCGCCCTCGGTCCTGCGCTGATCGCAGAGGTCTCCGCGCTCTTGCGCGAGTCCATCCGCTACGCGCTCGAGCACCGCGACGAAGCGCTCGCGGCCTTGCTCGCCGCCGAGACGCGGCCCGGCGTGCCGCGCGAGCGAGCACTCTTCGATCGCTACCTCGCGATGTACGCCAACCAAGACACGCTCGACTACGGTCCGCAGGGCCGCCACGCGATCCAGGACCTGCTCAACAGGGGCACACAGGCCGGGCTGATCGGCCACAAGGTTGCGGTCGAGTTCGCGCCGTGACCACGCGGTGACCGCCCCGCGTCTCGATCGAGCCGCCATCGGCTTCATCTAGTTCATCTAGCGCGCGCACGAAAAGTATGTATAGTCCCGCCGCTGCCCGGCCGAGTGGCGGAACTGGCAGACGCGCCGGACTCAAAATCCGGTGCCCGCAAGGGCGTGTCGGTTCGAGTCCGACCTCGGCTACCCGCGTTGCAACGCAACGCAGCCGAAGCGCCGCGGCAGCACAGGCAGCGAACGCGCAATCGAGTCTAGGTTGCGCGACGCCCGCCTCCCGATCGACAATCCGCCGCCGTGCCGCGGGCTCGGGTGTTTTTTGCGACCCGCCAACCTGCCGCACCGAAAGCAAATCCATGAGCAAGCTCAACGACTACCTCCAGAAGCACAAGATCGACTCGCGCCGCATCACGTCGGCCTCACACGACCTCGAGGCGCTGCGCCGCGAAGACCGCGTCATCAAGCTGGCGAAGCAGCGCGCCAAGGCCGGGGACGAGAAAGCCAAGGAGACCGCGGCGCAGAAGCCGCGCTCCGGCAAGCCGGTCAGTCTGCCGACGCTGCAGCGCGCGCTCGGCGGAGGCACGCTCAGCGGTGCCGCCAAGACTCGCATCGTGCGTGCCGTCAACGCCGTGCTCAAGGTGAAGAAGAAGAACGAGGCCGGCCTGCGCGACCTGTTCTAGAAGCCGCGCAGATGGGATCGCAACCTCCGCTGGCGAGCGACTCGGTCGCGTCGATCGCATCCACTGCGACCGACCGAGTCGCCGTCGTGGTGAACGGCAACGCCAAGCAGGTCAACGCCGAGCTGGTCGAGACGCTCGACCAGATCGTGCAAAGCGGTGATCTGTTCGTGTCGCGCAGCCTGCAGGAGGGCAAGGAGATCGCGCGTACGATCGTCGAGCGCGGCTACCCGACGGTGCTGACCGGTGGCGGCGACGGCACCTTCGTGCAGATGGTGTCGTGGATCGTGCACCACGCCGATCGCATTGGTCGGCCGTTGCCGCGCTTTGGCCTCTTGAAGCTCGGCACGGGCAACGCCCTGGCGTGGGTGCTCGGCGCGCAGAATCAGCGGGGCCGCGGAGTGGTGGCCGATCTCGCGCGCCTGCGCCGCGAGGGTGGCTCGCGCGTGCTGCGCCTGATCGAGCTGGAAGACATGCTCACGCCGTTCGCGGGCCTCGGTGCCGATGCGATCGCGCTGCAGAACTACGAAGCCACGCGCGACCTCTTCTACCGCTCGCCCGTGCTCAAGCACCTGGCGTCCGGCCTGCTCATGCACGGCACGGCATTCTTCACGCGCTCGGCGCCGCAGATGCTGGTCAAGCCTGCGCTCAATGTGCGCGTCGTGAACGACGGTGCACCGGCCATACGCATGGGCCAGGATGGTCGGCCCGTGGGCGCCCCGATCGAACGCGGCGAAACCATCTACGCCGGCCCCGTGCGCATGCTCACGTTCAGCACCATCCCGTACTGGGGCTTCGGCGCACGCGTCTTCCCCTACGCCGACGAACGCGAGGACCGCTTCAACCTGCGCGTCGTGAACTTCGGCTCCATCGCCGCCATCGCGAACCTGCACAAGATCTGGCAGGGCACGTACCGCACCGATCGCCTGCACGACTTCCTGGTCGAGAGCATGACGATTCACTGCGAGCGGCCCACGCCCCTGCAGATCGGTGGCGATGTGCTGGGAATGCGGCAGGTGGTACAGGCCAAGCTGAGCAAGCGGCCGATCCGAGTGGTCGACTACTACGCTCCGCCACCCGTTCCCGACTCCGATTCAGCCGGCGGTTGAAGTCCCGCCCGCAGCACCCGTCGGCGTCTCGCCCTCGCGCTTGACGCGGCTGTGGCGCGTGTTGGCGGTGCGCTCGCGCTCGCCCGTGAGGAGTTCTTCGATCAGATCGCGGCACTCGGGCTTGTCGCGCAAATGGGCGAGCAGCAGCGTCGAGGCTTCGTCGAAGCTCTTCTCGAAGCCGAGCGCTTCCTTCACGCGCGTTGCGATGCGGTCGCGGCCTGCGGCCAGGTCATTCTCCAGCGCATCCGAGTAGCGTTGCAGCTGCTTTCGCAGCTCGTCGATTTGCTTGCGAAGATCGGCCGCCTGCTTTTCTTTTTCGGTTGCGTGCAGCAGCTGGAACTCGTGGTGTCGCTGGTTGGCTTCGACGTGCGCACGCGCCGCGCCCGAGGCCTCGAACACCTGGCGTAGGCGCTGCAGGTCGAGCGATGCCACCTCGCGTCCGTCGGCGCGTCGGCTGGCGTCTTCCAGCTCACGCTTGGCCTCGTTGATGCTGCCTTCGATCTTGTGGGCACGCTCGCGCCAGTCGCTGGCTTCGCGCAGCGCGCGCGACTCCTCGGCGGCGAGCTCCTCGACCTTGCGGCCCATCTCCGCGCGCAGCGCTCGGCCGCGCTTCTCGGTGGCTTCGAGCTTCTGTGAGTGGCTCGCGATCTCGCCTTCGAGCCGCGCAGCGCGTGACGCCAGGGTCCACAGCGTGTCGGCGCCCGTCTGGATCTCCTCGGGCGGCTTGCCATTGGGATAACCGCGCGCCAGCGCCCTGGCGAAGTTCGCGGCACGCGTGCCCCACTCCTGCACGCCCGGAGTGGGTGCCGGTGGTGGCGGTGGCGGTGCGGCCGGCGCGTCCGTCGTTTGCTGAGTCTCCCAGGGCTTGCCCGGCAACGTCCGCTGGAACGCCTTGAGCTCTTCTTGCAGGTGGTGACCGTCGCGGAAGCGCTTGCTGGGATCTTTCTCGAGCAAGCGCAGGATGATCGCTTCGGCCTGTGGCGCGACGTCGGCACGCAAGCTGCGGGGGCGCGGCGGCGGCGAGCTGCGCTGCATCTCGAGCAGCGTTTCGCGATCGCTCGACCTGAAGGGCAGCTGGCCCGTCAGCATCTCGAAGAAGAGCACGCCGAGCGCATACAGATCGCACAGCGCCGTGGCGTCCTCGCCGCGCGCTTGCTCCGGGGCCATGTACTCGGGCGTTCCGAACACCGCGCCCTTGGGCGCGAGGCGTGCGTCGCGCGTCAATGCAGCGAGGCCGAAGTCGAGGATCTTCACGAAGTCCTTACGACCGCCCTGCACGGTGAGCATGATGTTGTCGCTCTTCAGATCACGGTGCACGACGCCGAGGTCGTGGGCACGCGCGAGCGCCGCGCACATCTGCTCGAGCACGTCGACCGCGCGCTCGATCGGCAGCGGGCCCTTGGCCACTGCGGTCGAGAGCGCGGTACCGACCAGGTATTCCATCACCAGATAGAGCTCGCCCTCGTCGGTTTCTCCGACGTCGTGGATTTGCACGATGTGGGCGTGGTCGACGCGGTTGGCGGCGCGCGCTTCACGCAGCATCCACGCGCGCAGATGCGTCTCGGAGCGCAGGTCCGGACGGATCAGCTTGATCGCGCAGACGCGATCGATGAGCACATGGCGCGCGCGGTAGACGACACCCATGCCACCTTCGCCCAGACGCGCCTCGAGGCGATAGCGGCCGGCGACGGTTTTGCCAAGGTAAGGGTCTTGTGTTCGACGAGAGGCAGCGGTGGTCATGCGTGTGAGTGATCCCGTTGCAAAGAAGCGTTCGTGTCGTCAACGAATGATACACGGCGAGATGCGCAGGGGTACAAGCATGTTGTGCGCCCGCGCCGCGCGCAGACGCGAGCCTTCATGGGGAAATGTGGGGATTGCTGAGCAGGCGCTGCCAGTTTCGTACCCGGCGCATGCTGCCGTGTGCTACACCCAGTCGTCGTGGAGTTCTTCGAGCTCACACTGCCCGCGCATGCCGCCATCCCGTTGTTGGTCGAGGTGCCACACGCGGGCTTGCTGGTGCCGGACATCGTCAAGACCGAGCTCCACGCGCCGCAAGATGCGCTGCTGCGCGATGCCGATATCTACGTCGACAAGCTCTACGACCGCGCGCCCAGTCTTGGCGCGGCGCTGCTCGTCGCCCGCACGTCGCGCTACGTCGTCGATCTCAACCGCGCGCAGAACGACGTCGATGCCGCGACCGTCAGCGACCATCCGAGTCCGGCCTTCGCTCAGCCGCGCGGCGTGGTGTGGCGCGCCACCACCGACGGCCGGCCCGTGTTGCGGCGCCCGCTGTCGTACGCGGCGCTTCAAGATCGGCTCACGCGCTTCTACGTGCCGTACCACAAAGCGCTGCGTGAAGAGCTCGAGGCGATGCGCGCGCGCTCGGGTTTCGCCATCTTGCTGGCGGGGCATTCCATGCCGTCGCGCGGGCGATCGCTGCACGTCGATACTGGCACGGTGCGCGCCGACGTGGTGCCCGGCACGCAAGGTCGCAGCACGGCCGATCCACGCATCATCGATCTCGTCGACGCGCACTTCCGCGCGGCTGGGCTGCGTGTGCGCCACGATGACCCGTACAAGGGCGGCTTCGCCACCACGCACTACGGTCGGCCGCGCGAGCACCTGCACGCGATCCAGATCGAGCTCAACCGCGCGCTTTACGTCGACGAGGACACCTTCACGCTACGGCGTCCCGACTTCGAGAAGCTGCAGGCCTTGCTCGACGAGCTGCTGGTGAAGCTGGGCCAGCTCGATCTGCGCTGACGCGCAGCGCTTCGACCATGCGCGCGCCTCTGTCGTCAGCAGGCCGCCTGCAGCGGTCGGCCGCAGCGGTCGACCACGTCGCGCTACTTCGCGATGCTGTCGAGCATGACTTCCTGGCCGGAACGAACCTCGAGCCGGTAGCAGCTGTTGGCCGTTTGCAGGAAGAACACGTCGTCGCCCGCGAGGCGCAGCACGCGCTTGACTGGGGTGGTTACGTATTCGTGCAATCCGTCGGGAAACTCGATGACAACCACCGAGCCGTTACGTGGCGCTCTGACGAGGCGTCCCGCGACAACGCGTCCACCCTTGCGCCCGAGTTTACGGAGCACGACATCCACACTTGGGAAGCTAGCACAGCCTGTTTCGCGGGCAAAGTCCCGCCGCTCCCGGACGCCGGTGCCGGTCGGTGGTTGGGACCGGGTTCCACACACGCCGCAAGGCCACGTCGTTTCCTGCCAGCGGCAGCCACACGGGATCGTCGGTCAGCGGTGGCGACCAAGGGATGCAGGGCAGCTCACGGCTTTCGCAGGCGAATCGGGGGTTCAGTTGGTGCAACGCGCCGGAAGGTCAGTGAAGCTCGAAGCGGAAACTGACCATGAGCCGCGCTGAGCGTAGCCGCGGGCGCAGGCCTAAGAAGGCTCGCTCCGCACATTTGGATACAGCTTGGAGATTCCGGCTGGGCGGGGGTTCGGGCGAGCGCAGCTCGATCTTCGGGGGCTCCGAGCCGTGCCAGGTGAGTCGAACCTCGGCGCTGCCGGCGCCGGGGTTGTCGTCAGTGCACTGCGCAAGGTCGTGGAGGATGCGCCAGACTTGGGCTTCGAGCGCCGGATCGCGCGGGCATGGGAAGCGTCGTCCCGGGCGTTCGAGGCCGTCGCAGTGCAAGTAGGCCACGAAGCCGCGTTCGAGCTTCGCCGCGGCCTTCGGGGCTGAAGGCGTGGTTCGCGGGACGATCGGTGCCGGCGGCTGGTCGCTGGCGATCGCCACGGCCGGCGCAGTGGCAGGTGCCGGCGCAGGCGCAGGCGCAGGCGCGCCGAGGGCAGTTGCGCTGGCTGTCCGTGGCACGGCGGCGAGCGTCGCGTCCTTGACGACGGTCGCGGGGCTTGGCTTTGGCGCGCGGCTTGGCGTTGCCGAGTCGCCCGGCGCGGCGACAACGGAGGCGTCGCCGCGCGCCGCGGCGCGGACCGTCTTGTCGATGGCGGCTCGGCCCGCTGCGGGCCAGGGTGCATGCGCGACCGCCCAGGGCAGGGCGGTGCCGATCGTCGCGGCCGCCGCGAAGATGGCGATCAGCACTCCGGCGCGCGGTCGATCCGCAGCCGGCTCCGCGAGCCGCACGACCGCTTTGCCGCGCTTGCCACGCACGAGGCGCGCGTCCGCGGGCGTAGCGGCAGCAGCGGACGTCGCAGGTGGTCGACTGGTCACGCGCCCTGCATAGCAAACGCAACGTGCTTCGGTCGATGGCCGACCGTTGCTTGACCCCGCTCTGCACAAATCGCATCTTTGCCGCGCACTATGGCTAGCCCTCCTGCGCGGTCGCACGCTTTTCTCGATCGACTCATGCGCGGCGGGCTCGTGTTCGATGGCGCCATGGGTACGGCGCTCTACGAGCGCGGCGTACTCTACAGCTCGTGCTTCGACGAAATCAGCGTCTCGCGCCCTGCGCTGGTGCGCAGTGTCCACGAGGCCCACGTGGCCGCCGGCGCCGAGCTGATCAGCACCAACTCGTTCGGTGCCAATCACTACCGACTCAAGGCCCACGGGCTGCAAGACCAGGTGGTGGCGATCAATCTCGCCGCGGTGGCGGTCGCGCGCGAGGTGGCCGGCGAGCGGATTTACGTCGGCGCCAGCGTCGGGCCGACCGGGCTCTTGCTCAAGACCGTCGGTGAGGCCGAGCGGGGCCACATCAAGGGCGCGTTCGAGGAGCAATGTGCCGCGCTGCTCTGCGCGGGGGTCGATGCGATCCTGCTCGAGACGTTCCGCCAGCCCGAGGAGATCCGCATCGCTTTGCAGGCGGCGCGCTCGGTGGTGGGCAAGCTGCCGATCGTCGCGTCGGTGTCGTTCGACCCTTTCGGCACGATGGCCGACGGCGCAGGCCCCGAGATCATGGCGCAGAAGCTCGCTGAGTGGGGCGCCGACGTGATCGGTGTGAACTGCGCCGACGGCCCTGCGGGTGTGTACGAGATGGTCACGCGCATGCTCGGCCCGGGCTTGCCGTTGATCGCGCAACCCAACGCGGGCCTGCCGCAGCGCGTCGAGGGGCGCTTCGCGTACATGGCGACGCCCGAGTACTTCCAGCTCTACGCGCGTCGGCTGTTCAAGGCAGGCGTCAAGGCCGTGGGCGGTTGCTGCGGTACCACCGCCGAGCACATCAAGAAGATCGCGGCCGCCGCACGCATGGTGGGCGGGGGGAGCGCCGCCGACAGCGGCGGCGGCATGCGCGAAGACGACGCCGACGGACCGGTCGTGGCTGCCGGCATCACGCCCACTCCAACGCAGGAAAAAGGCCCGATTGGTGCGCTCTTGGGCAAGCGCTTCATCGTGTCGGTCGAGGTGAATCCACCCCCGGGGCTGTCGCTCGACAAGGCGCTCGAGGGTGCCGCGCTCTTGCAACGCGGCGGCGTCGACATGATCAACGTCGCCGACGGGGCCCGCGCCAGCGCCCGTATGGGCAACCTCGCGCTGTGCTTGCGCATCCAGGAGCGCCTGCAGATGCCGGCGCTCTTGCACGTCACCACACGCGATCGAAACCTCCTGGGCTTGCTCGCGCACTTGCTCGCCGCGCACGAGCTCGGCGTGCGCAACCTCGTCGTGATCACGGGCGACCCGCCGAAGATGGGCGACTTGCCCGACGCGACGCCCGTCTACGATCTCGATTCCATAGGTCTCCTGCGCCTGATCTCCGGGCTCAACCGCGGCATCGATCCCGGCGGCAAGCCACTGGGCGCCGCCACGTCGTTTCTGTGTGCGACCGGCGCGGAGCCAGCCGCCACGGACTACGCGCGCGAGCTCTCGCGCCTACGCACCAAGATCGCTGCGGGCGCCGAGTTCGTGATGACCCAACCCGTTTACGACGAGGCGCTGCTCGATCGCATGCTCGCCGACATCGCTCCGCTTGGCGTGCCCGTCCTGGTCGGCCTGTTGCCGCTGGCGAGCCACAAGAACGCCGAGTTCCTGCACAACGAAGTGCCCGGCATGCGCGTGCCCGAGGAGATCCGCGAGCGCATGCGCAAGGCGGGCGCCGGCGAGGCAGGCCGTGCGGAGGGCGTGCAGATTGCGCGCGAGATGTTGCAGCGCGTGAAAGATCGTGTCGCGGGCGCGTACATCATGCCGCCCTTCGGCCGCTACCAGCTCGCGCTCGACGTCGTGCAGGGGATCGTCCGATGACGGTGCCACGATCGCGGCTCGTGCGCGCTGCCGGCGTGGCCGCGGGTGCGCTGGTTCGCGCCTGCGTTGTCGGCAGCGTGCTCACGCTCGTGGCTTGCGGAACCATCCCGCGGCCGACGTATCCGCAGACGGATGCGTCCATGGCGCTCGCGCGGCGCGAAGCCACCACCGCGGGTTTGCTGTCGATTCGCGCGGAGGCTCGCGTCGATCAGCGTGGCCGCCAGGGTCGCGTGCGCGGCACCGTGCTCATGTTCATCGAGCGCGCGGGGCGAGTGCGCTTCGACGTGATGACTCAGTTCGGGCCGATTGCGATCCTGACGAGTGATCGCGAGCGCTTCGCCTTCGCCGACCTGCGCGAGGGTCGTTACCTCACGGGCGCGACCTGCCCGCAGAACATCGCGCGTCTGCTCGGCGTTCCGCTCTCGGTCGACGAGACTTCACGCTTCCTGCTCGCCGGCACGCCGCTGATCGACTATCAGAAGAGTCAGGTCAGCTGGAACGAAGGCGGCTTCTACCGGCTGTCGCTGCTGTCGGTCGCAGGCGAGCGACAGGAGCTAGACCTCGGCATCTACCCGCAGGACGTGAAGCTGCCGGCCGCGCAGCAACGCCTCTACCTCTTGCGTTCGGAGCGCTGGAGCGCCGCGGGCAAGAGCGAGTGGCGCGTCACCTACACCGATCAAAAGGCCGTGCGGCTCGGCGGGGCGCAGGTGCTCGTGCCGTTTCGCGTGCGGGTCGAGCAAGCTCGTTCGGCAAGCGACACGCTCGTCCATTTCAAGGACGTCGCGTTCAACCCGCAGATCCCCGAGGGTGCGTTCACGCAGTCGCCACGCCCCGGCATGCAGCAGGAGGAGGCCAGCTGTGAGTGAGCGTAGCCCCAAGGGCTCTGGCAGGAAGAACGGCGACCAGGCGCGCTTCGCTCCGGTGTCGCCGCGCAAAGTTCCTCGCTTCGCCGGCGTGTCGACGTTCCTGCGTCTGCCCACGCACGACGATCCCAGAGACGTCGACGTGCTGATCTGTGGCGCGCCTTTCGACGGGGGCACCACCTTTCGGCCAGGCGCACGCTTCGGCCCGCGCGGCGTGCGTGCGGCGAGCGCCCTGACCCGCGGCTACAACCCGAGCGCCGGTCTCGACGTGTTCGAGCACTTGCGCTGCGCCGACGGGGGCGACGTGGTGTGCGTGCCGATGAGCATCGACCGCACGCTCGCCGCCATTGAGGCGCGCGTCGGCGAGATCGCGCAGGCCCAGGCGCTTCCCATTCTGGTCGGCGGCGATCACAGCATCTCGCTTGGTGCGCTGCGTGCGCTCGCCAAGCTGCACGGGCCGCTGGGTCTGATCCACTTCGACGCCCACAGCGACACCTTCGGCCCGGCGTGGGGCGTCGACATCCATCACGGCACGGTCTTTCGCAACGCGCTCACCGAGGGCCTGCTGCGCCCGCAAGACGTGATCCAGGTGGGCATCCGCGGCCCGTTCAGCGCCGAAAACGATCTCGATCTGGCGCGCAAGAGCGGCCTGCGCATCGTGACGATCGACGAGGTCAAGCGCACGCCCGACGCGGTGGCAGCCCTCGTCGGAGCGTTCTGCGCGCGCGGCAAGTG
>DASVHQ010000281.1:0-6262 GCA_036382515.1 Polyangiales bacterium
GACGCGCCGCGACGATGAGCGGCACGGCACTGCTAAAGCATTGAGGATCGTACAGATCATTGAAGCCTTCACCGATGACCTTAACTGAGCCCGCTGGATCGAGGGACGATTACCCGCGTTCCAGGGGGTATGCAGCACGCCGATGGTTGTACATGCCAGCTGTGCTCGCGGCTGTAGGTCGATTTTCTGGCACCGATTTCCCGTGCTGGATCAAGGGGTTCCACGGGATTTCGGTGTAGTAGTGGCAGGAAAAGTGAGCCCCAGGGCTTGTGTTTCCTTTTGTGGGGACTATATTAGCAGCGATGGCAAAACAGACCGCGAAAAGGGGCAGACCCCCGAAATCAGACCTGGGGTCGGCAACCGCAGAAATCAAGCTGCATTTGCCGCCTGCGACCAAAGCACTTTGGCAGGCGTGGGCCGCAGAGCGGGGGCTTAGCTTGACCGATTTCATTGTGATGGCAGTGATCGAAACGACCCAAACAAAGAGGACCAAATGACCAAACCAAAAATTAAACTAACCAAAAAACAAGAAACAGCGTTTGCCATCCATCTAGCTAGCACGCCGTGGCTCGCCAAGATCGAGGCAAATTTCGATAAGCCTATGTCGCTAGCCAGGATAAAAAAAGGTCTGCGTATGTGGATCACAGCGGGTGCCGAGATAGATATTGACTGGCCAGCCATCAGCCGCACGCTGACCGAAGACGATCTGCCCCTTGTGATGGATCGCATCATGCTGGCTGCGCGAGAGCATGTGGCAGTAGCCATGCCGCCAGAGCTGGAGAGGCAGATTCGCCGGAACGTGGCCAGGCACGTTCGCACAGTCGGCAAGGGCATGGCTACTGAGCGCAAGCTCTTGGCTGTTGCAGGATTAAAGCCACAGCCCAAGAAGACCCGCAGCCGTTAGCTGCACCCCCCACCCAGAACACACCAAAACAAAGAGGACCAAATGACGAAAAAGAAATACAACGAGAGAGATCTGAAACGCAGGGGGTGGACCGATGACCAGATACTAGCCCTAGGTGCGCCTGATGTATTCGCGGTCGGTCCTAAGTATCAAGGAACGACCGAAGACATTATGGAACCTTGGTGGTACGCTGACCACATTTCCTCGATAGAGGCCGGTGAGGCGTGGCAAAAAGTCCAAAAACAAAAGTATGTAGAAGCAGCTGCTAAAGCAGCTGAAGAAAAACGCTTAGCTCCCATCGCGCCAAATAGCTTCGGGACATGTACTGAGCTGCGATCCGGAGCTGTACATATCCCAGGGGCTGCTGCTGAGGCTAGAGCCTGCGCGCTTGGTATCCCGTATACCGTTTTTGTTGAATTCAAAAATCCCTACGTCGCGCGGCAACGTCATCGTGATCCCCCAGTCGCAAACGGAATCGTGATCCTTAGATCAGATGAGCATCTGATGGCTCCGAAATTAAAGTTAGCAGACTGACCGCAGCCGTTAGCTGCACCCTTCCCCCGTTACGAGTCACGATCTACTCCGATTGCCCACCCCTGATAGCGCCAGGGGCCGCCCCCGCGCGAGGGGGCCGGAGCACTGGTAGGGGCCGCTGTAATCCTTTCTCGATTGCTTACCCGCTGCGCTCACGGGTGAGCCTTGTCCATTGTTCGAGATCCAGATCCCCGGTTGGCGGAGGCGGAGCTGTTGCTGCCTGGTTTGCAGCCCCTGGCCACCATTGCCGAGACCGCTACGGCCCTGCGGCTGTCACCGCGGCAGGTCCACCGGCTCATGGCTAGTGGCCGGCTGAGAGCCGCCCACATGGGTTCCCGTACCGTGATCACCCGTCCATCCATCGTGGCGTATTTCGCCCGATGTTTGCCCCCCTGATCCGCCCCGCCGAAAAAGTCCCCCGTTTAGGTCCCCTGAGCCTTTTTCGCCTCTGTCTGGGTGGGCTAAGTGCTGGATTTCATTAGCACCCCCGATACGATTCGAACGTACGACCAACGGCTTAGGAAGCCGCTGCTCTATCCAGCTGAGCTACGGGGGCAAAGCGCCCGCCGTATAGCACGCCGCGCCTGCGAGCGCAGCCTGGCAGCCGAGTCCAGAGGCCGACCCGATGCGCCTGGTGTGGCCTGGCTGCGTGCGCGACGAGAACCACGCGCATGAAAACCACGCGGGAAACACCGATTTCTCCCCCCGCCCTGATCTTCATGCATTCGTAGTCATGCCTCGCACTTCGCTCGGTTGGAGTCGCCGGAGCCGATTCGTAAGATAAGTGTCAGGACGCCTGCGCGCGCTAGTCAAGGGTGGGGGTCAACACTGGGGTGGGTAGCCGAGTCAGTACTGAATGAGTGAGAACGCTTCCACTGGACGCAATCGTTCTCTACCTGGCAGGAAAGTCAACTCTATCACGAAACAGGCGCCGATCAGCTCGGCTCCGAGCTTCTGTACGAGCTGCGCCGTGGCCCACGCCGTGCCGCCGGTGGCCAGCAAGTCATCGACGATGAGCACTTTCTCGCCTGCCTTGAGCGCGTCGCGGTGGATCTCGATGGCGTCCGTGCCGTACTCTAGATCGTAATTGACGCGGTAAGTCGCAGCGGGCAGCTTGCCCGGCTTGCGAGCGGGCACGAAGGCCTTGCGTAAGCGCGAGGCCAGCGCTGCGCCGAAGATGAAGCCGCGCGATTCCATGCCGACGATCGCGTCGAAGTGGACGCCGTCGTAGTGCTCCGCCATTGCGTCGAGACACAAGTTGAACGCCTTTGGATCCGCGAGCATCGGCGTGATGTCCTTGAACGTGATGCCGGGCTTGGGAAAGTTCGGCACGTCACGGATGCGCTGCTTGATCAAGTCGAGGTTCGTTCCCATGCGACGCTCTCCTTCTCAGTTGCCGCTGCCCGCCACACCGGCAGCCACAGTCATATGTGCCTGGTTGGTGGCCTCTAGCTCCAACGGCGTGAGCGCAGTGTACCCGTCTGCGACGGCTTGCGTGTCGGTGCCTGCCTGGTCTCCTGTGTCGACCAGCCGGCCGCCGATCCAGAAGTACTCACGGCCCGCAGGATCGCGACGAGGAATCACGTGCTCCTCGTAGATCTGAGCACCCACCCGCGTCACGCGCACACCACGCGACACCTGTTTGGGAAAGTTGACGTTCAGCAACACGGCACGCCCGCTCGGCTTGTTCGCGGCGAGCAGACGTGCGGCGAGCCCGGCGGCCTCCGCAGCCACGCGTTCGTAGTCGGCGTCGGCCGAAGCCGAGAACGCCATCGCTGCGATGCCACGCATCGCCGCCTCGCGCGCGCCAGCCACGGTGCCCGAATAGAACACGCTGGTCCCGAGGTTCAGCCCGTGATTGATGCCGGAGAGCACGAGGTCGGGCCGGCGCGGCAGAAAGCGCGGCTCGAAGAGCGCGAGGTACACGCAATCGGCCGGCGTGCCGTCGATGGAATGCACGTCGGGCTCGTGCTCAATGTGGCGCAGCGGGCGATCGATGGTGATCGAGTGGGAGCTGGCGCTTTGCTCGCGCGTCGGCGCCACCACGATCACTCGCGCGAGCGGCTGCACCGCCTGCCGCAGCGCGCGGATGCCTTTGGCCTGCACGCCGTCGTCGTTGGTGATCAGGATGACGGGCCGGTCGGTCATCGCTCCGGTGGGATGCTCAAGAAGCCCGCAGCGCCAACGGCGCCTGCGGGATTAAAGATGGTCGGGGCGACTGGATTCGAACCAGCGACCCCCAGACCCCCAGTCTGGTGCGCTAACCAGGCTGCGCCACACCCCGACCAAGCCTCGAGCTTCCCCGAGGGCGCGCAAACATACACCCTTCGGCCTCCCAAGCAAGCCCGAACTGACGCCGGGAGCAAAGCTCGTGACGTTCGGCTCAGGCAGGCCGGCGCTTCACGTTGACCGGGACGCTGTTGGGCACCGAGCCCGTGACCGTGGCGTGGACTTCGGTCGACCGGCCCGCCGGCTCCGGCGCAGCCAGCACTTCGAGCTGGTGCAACAGCTCGACGAGGTCGTCGCGCACGCGCAGGAGATCGGCGCGTGAGCTGACCTCGCGCGAGGCCACGGGATCGGGTGGGCTCGACACCCGGTCGTGACCCGATTCACGCAGCCTGCGCTTGGCGCCGGCAATCGTGAGGCCTTCATCGTGCAGCAAACGCCGGACCAGCATCGCCAGCTCGACGTCGCGTCGGCGATAGACGCGATGCGAGCCGCGTGTCTTGAGCGGCTTGAGCGAGGGAAACTCTGCCTCCCAGTAGCGCAACACGTGCGGACGCACGCCGATGATCTGCGCGACCTCGCCGATCTTGAAAAACAGCTTGTCTGGCAGTTCCGGCGCAGCCACGAGCGGGCACCACTTTCCGAGTTCACTTCGAACGCACCGCAGCGGCTCCCGCGCGGCACGACCGAGCAGAAGCCTAGCCGCTCTGCATGAAAGCGACTAGGCCGCGATCAACACGAGGTCAATCTCGACCCCGGTCCGTTCGAAGCGCGCCGCAAGCCACGGAGCGCAGCGACGCAACTACACGCCTTCGGCGGTCTTCACGCGCAACGCGGCTTTGTCCGGATTGAGCACGTTCTTCAGCACTTGGCTCGGCTTGAAGGTCAGCACGCGACGCGCGCTGATGGGAATCGGCTCACCCGTCTGCGGGTTGCGGCCGATGCGCTCTTTCTTCTCGCGCACGACGAAGTTGCCGAAGCCGGAGATCTTCACCTTGTCGCCGCGCGCCAAGACATCCTTCATGGTCTCGAACACCGCCTCGACGACTTCGGCGGACTCCTTCTTCGAGAACCCCCCAACCTTCTCGTACACGCAATCGATGATTTCGGCTTTTGTCATAGCGTCATCGATGCCTCCCCGGTAAGCTCGTTAATGCAAGCATAGCGGCGCGAAGAACTCAATAGGTGCGCTTACTTGCGTACCGATGCGCCAAACCGCTCTTGAGCCGCCAGAGTGGCACGCGCGTGCGCTTCGTCCACCAGCTTATCGGTGAGTGTGGACGTTGGATCACGATATACGACATGGAAAGCGAGGCTTTTGTGCCCGGCAGGCACCGGAGCGCCTCGGTAGATGTCGAAAAGCCGCACGCTCTCCGCAAGCTGGCCGACGACCTCGTGCAGCACGGCTGCCACGTCGCCAGCTGGCAACGACTCGGCCACGACCACTGCGAGATCGCGCGTCGACGCGGGGAAGCGTGGCAACGCCTGTACCTTGCGAACACCACTGGCCGCTGCCACCGCGAGCAGCGCGGCGACATCGAGCACGGCGTAGACCGGCCGACCCTCGAGCTCGAAGGCCGACAGCACATCGGGATGCAGCTCACCGAGACAGCCCACCGATTGACCAGCGATCCGCAGGCTGGCGCGGCGCTTGGGATGCAGATACGCCGCGCTCTGATCGAGCGCGGCATCGAGCACGGTCTCGGGCGCTTGCCCAACCGCCGCTTGCAAGAAGCTCGTGACCACGCCCTTGCCGTCGTAAAAGTCGAGCGACTCGCGTTCCTCGTACCAGCTCTGACGCAAGCCCCAGAGCAGCACGCCCAACTCGTAGCGCTCGGAGGGCAGCAACGCAGCGTTGTCGCTGGCCGAAGACCAGCCAGACGGCAAGCCCGACGGCACACGCGAGAACACGCGCGCCACTTCGAACACGCCGAAGCTGCGCTGCGCGTGCCGCTGCGCGTTGCGCAGGTTCGCGAGCATGCCGGGCAGAAGCGCGGTGCGCAGCACCGAACGCTCTTCGGTCATGGGATTGGCCAGGCGCGGCGCATCGAGCGAGACGCGGGCCTTGTCGAGATCGGAAGGCGCCACGAACGCGAAGTTCACGCCCTCGCAAAGCCCGACGGCTGCGCCCACCTCACGCAAGCGCCGCACGAAGCCGATCTCGGGCGCGTTGCCGATGGCCGACACGCGCAGGTGCGGCAGCGCGGTGGGAATCGTGTCGTAGCCCGTGGTACGAGCGAACTCTTCGATCAAGTCCACTTCGCGACCAAGGTCGGGCCGGAACGTTGGCAATGTGACCGCGAGATTCTCGCCGGCCGCCTGCACGCTGCAGCCCAGTCGCTCGAACACCGCCCGGGCTCGCTGGGCGTGCGTCGCGAGCTCGGCGGCGGCCGCTTCGAGGCCCAAGAGCGCGACGGCGCGCGACGGCCGGTAGGTGACGCGGCGTGCGGGGATGGGCTGCGGATGGAGGTCGAGCGCTTCGGGTAGGACGACGCCGCCCGACAGCTGCGCGATCAGCGACGCGGCGTACGCGAGCACCGGGCGCACGGCCTCGGGATCCACGCCGCGCTCGAAGCGATGGCTGCTGTCGGTGTGCAG
>DASVHQ010000282.1:0-9350 GCA_036382515.1 Polyangiales bacterium
CGCAATGATAGGGATGGCCATCGGTGCTTGTGCGCGGCTACGCGCACGTGCCGATGGCCATCGCGCTTTGTGCGCGTGTCACGTCGAAACGGCCATCGAACAGGCTGCGCGCAACCCCATCAGGTACCTTGCGCGGTAACATCCAGGGGCGCCTGGGCATTTCCGACCGAAAGTACTTTCGCACAGAATTTCTCGCGCCGGCCATGCAGGCCGGACTCCTGGAGATGACCGACCCCGACAAGCTCCGCAGCAGCAAGCAGCGCTATCGGCTCACTGCGACCGGCAAGGCGCTGGCCGACCAGCTCGCGCGCCGCCACCACGGTGAGCCCGATGAGTGAGTACCTGCACGTCGAGAAGCCGTTCCTCGACCAGCTCGCTGCGCTCGGCTGGACCGTCGTCGATCAGGGCCAGGGCTTCATTCCCGCGGATCCGGGCAAGAGCCTGCGTTCCAGCTTTCGCGAGTGGCTTCTGCCCGGCGTGTTTCGCGACGCGGTGCGCGCGATCAACCGAACGCCGGCTGGCGACACGTGGCTCACCGACCGTCAGCTGGATGATCTCCGCGACCAGCTGCTGCGCCAGCCGAGCCGCACGCTGCTCGAAGCCAACGAGGCCGCGCAGGCGCTGTTCATCAAGGCGCAGGTCGACGTGAACGAGCTCACCGGCGAGGCCGACCCGGTGGCGAAGCTGATCGACTTCGCGCAGCCCGAGCGCAATCGCTTCCACGCCATCAATCAGTTTCGGATCGACACGCCGGGCTGTGTGAAGAGCTGCATCATTCCGGACATCGTGCTGTTCGTGAACGGGATTCCGCTAGTCGTGGTCGAGGCCAAGATCGGCGACCCGAACACGGCGACCCCGCTGCACGCGGCGTTCGAGCAGCTGTTGCGCTATCGCAACGGTCGCGCCGAGACGATCAAAGCCGGGCTGCGCGAGGGCGAGCCCAAGCTGTTTTACACGAACCTCGCGCTGGTGCGCAGCTGCGGCGAGAAGGCCGAGTTCGGCACGATCACCTCCGGTCACGAGCACTTCTACGCGTGGAAAGACATCTGGCCGCCGGCCAATCGCGAGTACACGCCGCCGCTCGGCATCGAGCGCGAGCAGGAGCGCTTGATCCAGGGCTTGCTCGCCCCTGCGACGCTGCTCGACGTGCTGCGCACGTGCACGGTGTTCATGGACACCGACGCCGGGCGGCGCGTGAAGGTCACGTGTCGCTACCAGCAGTATCGAGCGGCGCGCAAGATCGTGGACCGGCTGCGAACAGGCAAGACGCCGACGGCTCGCTCGGGTGTCGTGTGGCACACGCAGGGCTCGGGCAAGTCGCTGACGATGGTGTTCGTGGCGCGCATGCTGCGCGCGGCGCCAGACCTGGAGGACTTCAAGATCCTGCTCGTGAACGACCGCGTGGACCTCGAGGAGCAGCTCGCGGGGACCGCGAAGCTGATCGGCGGCAAGGTGAACGTGATCGAGAGCTCGGCGCAGCTGCGCGAGCACTTGGCGACGTCGGCCTCGGACGTGAACATGGTGATGGTTCACAAGTTCCTGGAGCGCGTCGAGGCGCTGCCGGCAGTGGTTGCCGATGCGCTCGCCAGCTACGGCGCGATTCCGTCGAGCAAGGCGTTCGGCGTGGTGAACGCCTCCGAGCGCATCTTGATGATGATCGACGAGGCGCACCGCAGTCAGAGCTCCTCGGCCGAGAAGACCGGCCTGGCCGACAACATGTTCGAGGCGTTTCCAAATGCAACGCGCATCGCGTTCACGGGCACGCCGCTGATCACCGAGCAACACGGCACTAAGCGCACGGTGAAGCGCTTCGGCGAGTACATCGACACCTACAAGCTGATGGACGCGGTACACGACGGCGCCACGTTGCAGATCCTGTACGAGGGCCGAACGGCCGATACGGCGCTCAAAGACAAGCACGGCTTCGACACGAAGTTCGAGGACCTGTTTCGGGAGCGCAGCGAGGCGGAGATTCTCGCCATCAAGAAGAAGTACGGCGCGACGGGCGACATTCTGGAGTCCGAGAAGCGCATCGCTGCGATCGCGCGCGACCTCGTGGGCCACTACGTGGACAACATCTTGCCCGACGGGTTCAAGGCGCAGGTCGTGTGCCACTCGAAGCTGGCGGCGGTTCGCTACCAGAAGGCGATTCGCGAAGCGCTGCGTGAGCGGGTGGAGCGCGAGCAGCTGAAAGCTGCGCCGGACGCCACGCTGATCGGCCGCATCGAATTCTTGAAGGTGGCGGCCGTGGTCTCGGCCGACCCTACGAACGAGCCGGCGCTGATCACGGAGGCGCGCAAGGAAGCCAAGCGCTGGAACGCGGTCGAGAACTTCTGCAAGCCGTTCGACTTCGCCGACCCGGACAAGGTGTACACCGGCGTCGCGTTCTTGGTGGTGTGCGACATGCTGCTCACGGGCTTCGATGCGCCCGTGGAGCAGGTCATGTACATCGACAAGAAGCTACGCGAGCACAACTTGCTGCAAGCGATCGCGCGCGTGAACCGGGTGGCGACCAACAAGCACCGTGGCTTCATCGTGGACTACATCGGGCTCGCGAATCATCTCACCGAGGCGCTCGCGATCTACTCCGAGGCCGACGCGCAGGATCTCCGCGACGGACTGAAAGACGTGCTGAGCGAGCTGCCGATCCTGGAAGAGCGCCACCGCCGCCTGGTGCAGCACTTCCAGACGCTGGGCGTAGTGCACATCGAAGCGTTCCTCGAGGGCACGCTCGCGTCGCCCGAGGCGGAGGTTGCGGTCGTCCACGCCGCGGTCGGCGCGCTGCAGGAGATCAAGGCGCGTGCAGACTTCGAGGTGTATCTCAAGAAGTTCCTGCAGAGCTTGAACCTGATCCTGCCGAACGCTGCGGGCCACCCGTACCGCGGTGCGGCGCGGCGCTTTGGCTATCTGCTGCGCATGACCAAGGAGCGCTACAAGGACGACTCGCTCGATATCAGCGACGCGGGCGAGAAGGTGAAGGCGCTGATCAACGAGCACCTGATCGACCTCGGCATCAACCCGCAGATCCCGCCGGTTGAGCTACTGTCGGACGGCTTTCTGGCTCACGTGCAGCGCCACTCGAAAGGCAATCCCGAGGCGAAGGCCAGCGAGATGGAGCACGCCATCCGCAAGCACTGCACCGTGCACTTCGATGAAGATCCGGCGTTCTACAAGCGGCTCAGCGAGAAGCTCGAAAAGCTCATCGAGGAGCACCACAACAACTGGCAAGCGCTGGCCGAAGGCTACGAGCAGCTGCGCAAGGAGGCGACCGAGGGGCGCACCGAGCTGGTGCCTGGGCTGAGCCGAGAGGCCACGACGTTCTACGACTACGTGGTCCAGCTTGCGTTCGAAGGTGCAGCGGTGCCTGCCGACGCGCACGAGCCGTTGAGCAAACTCATGACGCGGATCGTGGAGCTGCTGCAGGAAACGATCGACGTGCTGAACTTTTGGAAGAAGCCGATCGAAGTAAAGAAGCTGCGCGGCAACATCGACACTGAGATCCTGCTTGCCGGTGTTCCGGCGCTCAGCGCGAAGCACGAGCGCATCGCAGTCGAGCTGGTGAAGCTCGCCGAGAAGCGGCACGACGAGCTGATCCAGTGACGGAGCAAGGAGACAAGCGCATTGCGTTCGAGGTGATCCGCAGCCCGCGCTCGACCGCGGACATCATCATCGAGCGCGACGGCAGCGTGGTCGTGCGCGCGCCCGAGTGGGCCGACGACGCGCAGGTCGATGACCTGGTCAAGTCCAAGCACTACTGGATCTACCAGAGTCTCGCTGAGTGGCGCGACTTGAACGCCACGCGCGTGCTGCGCGAGTACAAGAACGGCGAAGGGTTCTTGTACCTGGGGCGTGCGCACCGGCTGCTGCTGGTAGCCGAGCAGGACGAGCCGCTTCAACTCAAGAACGGCCGCTTCTCGCTGCGTCGCGAGCTGGTCGAGCACGGCGACATCGCTGCCGCCAAGCTTGCGTGCCGCGATTTCTACGGCACGCACGGCCGCGCTCGGCTCGCTGCCCGCGTCGGCTACTACGCGCCGAAGGTCGGCGTGACGGCCACGTCGATCGACGTTCGCGATCTCGGAAACCGCTGGGCCTCGTGCTCGCCGTCGGGCGACATCGCGTTTCACTGGAAGTGCATGATGGCGCCGCAGACCATCATCGACTACGTCGTGGTCCACGAGCTTTGCCACTTCCACCACGCCGATCACAGCGACGCGTTCTGGAACGAGGTCGACAAGGTCATGCCGCAGTACCGCGAGCGCAAAGAGTGGCTGCGCGTGAACGGTGCGGGTTTGGATGTGTGAGGCCGCTGCCGGACCGATGAGCGCTCCGCCGCCCGCCGAACCGTGCCGCTGCGCGTAGGAAACTCGAAGGGCGTATTGGCCCCGGCGAGTCTACAAACGGCGGAACCACGAAGTTGTTCTTGTGGCCCTGCGCGCCCGTTCTCTGCCGCTGCAGGGCCTCGAACAGCTGTGAAACTGGTACGGGTGACCACCGGCCGGCTACCGGTAGCCTTGGATCGATGCGGCTGACCGTTCGGAGGCTACCGGTAGTCTCGGCTCGGCGTGGCTGACCGTTGCTTCTCACGCGCCGAGCGTCACGGCACCGTTTGGCACCCGAGGATCTTGCCGTCCGCTGACAGCGAACGGAGCGCGCTGTTGCGATCGAAGAAGTACTGCTGAGCCGTCGTGTCGGTGACGGGAGCAACCACACCAACCGAGATGGTGTTATACACGCTCGTACGGGTTGCCCACCGCGTCCGATCTGACCGTGCAGCTCGCGGCGTGGGACGCCATGGCGTCTCGCTCACCGTCCGTTCCGGCGTCGCTCACCTGGCCGGTTGCAGCACTACAACCACCTGTTAGCAAGGCGAACAAGCCGACCAGACGCGAACAAGGAAACGACGAAGTCATGAGTGGGCAACTCCTGGCGGGCGAGGTTAGTGCAGGACGAGCCGCGTAGGAACCTTGGCATGCAAATCGAAGCCGCCGAGGTGCGCTTGCAGCACCCCAGCACGCTCTTTCCACTTGGCACTGGGATCGCGGCCGATGCGCGTGAACGGCGTGCCGGGCTGCGGGCCGAGCGTTTGGCGCTGCGCTATCGAGGTGGCGTAGCAGGTCGCGAACAGCGGGGCTTGCTCGCTGAGCGGGTCGGTGGTGCCGTCGTCGTCGAGCAGACCGTGCTTGCCGAGGTGGCGCAGGATTCGCTTGCGCGCCGCCGCATCGGCCACAACCTCAAAGGCTCTGGCGGCTGCTACGGCTTCCCGAGAATGTCCGCGATCGGCGGCCACCTCGAGAGCGCCGGGCGCGAAAAAGATCGTCACGGGGTCGCCGCGAATCTGGAAGCGCTGTGCACGGAGCTAGCGAGAGCGCAGAGCGAGCTTGCCGCGAGCCGCGCGGGCAGCAGATAGCGGCTCTTCGCCAGCTCCGATGCGAAATGCCGATGCCATTCGATCTTGCTCGGCTTTCGACAGCTCCATGCGCTTGGCTTCCTTGCGCCAGGTTTGCGTAGCGCTGCGCACCTCGCCGATGATCTGCTTGGCGCGTTTCGGTTTCACGCGAAAGTGTTCCGCTACGTCGAGCACGAGCGAGAGATCTTGTGCGTTGTCGGTCTCCGATATGTTGAGGGTGAGGCCGTTGCCGTGCGCGACCGGATTCATGTCGTACGCCGGCGCTAGAGACCAACCATTGTTCTCACGAACGAAGCCGTGGTTGCGTAGATGGTCGTCGACGTTGGAGACGCACACGAAGAAGACGATGCGCCGCCACAGCTGCTCGAGATCACGGGTGGGGTGCGCGCCTCGTTGGATGAGCGCGCTGGCGAGGTCCAGATACGATGCGCCTTCTTCGCCATCGCTACGCTCCAGCATCGTCATCGCAGAGGCAAAATGAAGGCGTTCGCCAGCCGCGCCACGGTCGAAGCGTCGCGTGAGAAAGGTGTGATGCCTCTTGCCGAAGCGCTGACACCGCGCGTCCGCAACCACGACACCAGCGCTCATGGCGAGCGCGTGCACGACGCTCTCCCATGCACCGATGTCGTCGGTATCGCGCGCGCTCGGGAATTTTGCGATCCATAGCCGCTGTTCTTCATCGAGCACGCTCGCCTTGGGTCTTGCACCACCGAGCGAGCGGCCCGGCGCGATCAGCATGCGCAACCATTTCCCGTGCGCGGGGTCGTGCTCGGCACCGTCGCGTTCGAGATGCAGGCTCGCTTGCTCTAGCTCGCGAAGCGATGCCCAGGGCGGCGAGGCCAGCGCCGCGTTGTCGTCGAGAAAAGGACCACCATCGACGCGGAAGCGCAGCGCGCCCAGTCGATGTCCATCGTAGACACCGAGCAGGTAGTCGAGCTCGCGCAGCGTGCGTTCACGGCGTTTCTCTGCGCGCGCGAGCAACGCTTCGCGACGCTGCAGGAGCACACGCCCCCAGCGATCGGGTGATGAATCGAGGAAGACGCCGAAGTTCTCGCGACCCACGGCTGCGTACTGTGGTCCCACATGCAAGCGCAGCGCTGGGTCGAGCTCGAGCGCATGCTTGGACGCGAGCCATGCGCGCTCGTACTCGAAGGAGAAGATCTCCTTGCCGCGCGAAGGTGTTGCGCGCAGCACGCCCATTCGCATCGGGCCACCGAGGCCCGCCCAGTCTGCGAAAACCTCGACGCTGCGTCGCTCAGCCGTCATCGCGTGCCCGAGCCTTCCTGCGGGCCGGAGCGGGGGCGGGCGTCAGCTCCGCATCCTGCAACTTGCGACCCAAGACATCTTCACGCGCGACGTTTGCCAGATCACGCTCGAGTCCGAGGCAGTGCAGCACATTTGCGTACGAGCCGAGCGTCACGCCTGGATCCCCACGCTCGATCGCGCGCAGCGTGGGCCGCGTCATGCCGGCGCGCTCAGCGACGAGCGAGGCCGTCAGCTTCCTGCGCAGCCGCGCAAGCCGGAGGTTTTCCCCGAGCTCGGCGAGCGAACGAACGACCGAAGGCAGCGCAGGTCGAGCAGTGCGGGACATTGTGGATACTAAGATATCCAAAAACACAGAAAATGGCAAGCTTAGCGACCGGAGAACGTGGATTCAGTAAAGCGCGTCCAGCGCGTCGCCGTACTTCTTCATTACGTTGCGACGCTTGATCTCGAGCGTCGGCGTGAGCATGTCGTTTTCGGCGCTGAATAGCTCGGCCCTGCTCGGACGGTTGCTTGGCTACACCCCTCTCGCCCGCCGAATCTCCACCCGCGTCATCGGCCCGCGCATGAAGGTCATCGTCCAGCGCGGCTGCAGCAGCACCGGGCCATGTTTGGCGTGTGCGTCGCGCATGATGAACCAGCGGTCGTTGAGCTTCTTCACGATGTTTGCAAGCTCGCCCGTGCTTTGGACTCCGGCGGTGCTCAGGCCGTCGAGCACGCGGGCGCGGTCGGCGTCGCCGATGCCCCCGCAAGTCGTTACACCTTCCCCGCGGCTGGCACCGTCTACGACACACGGACCCGGCTCACGTGGCAGCGGGCGACCGACACCACCGCGCGCGCCTGGCCGGACGCCAAGACTTACTGTGGTGGTCTCGCGGTTGCAGGAGGCGGCTGGCGCTTGCCGACGATCTCCGAGCTGCGGTGTCTCGTGGATCCGACTGTCGTTCTGTGGCCGATCGACCCGACCGCGTTCCCGGACACCGTAGCCAGCCCGACCTGGTCCGCGACGCCCGCTGCGTTTTCTGGCGCAGCTGGCTTCGCATGGACGGTCGACTTCGGCTCGGGAGCCACGGCCCGCCTGCCGCAGACTTGCCAGTTCAATCGTCCACGAGGCCCACATGCATCGTCTATCCATACGCCGCACTCTTCGCAAGCTGCTTTTGCCAGAGCTCGTTCACGAAGTCGCTCGCGACACCGGCGCGTGCGTCCGGCTGCGCAAGGTCGACCCGTTCGCGCTGGTGTGGACGCTGATGCTGGGGTCGCTGTCGGGCCGCGTGCGGTGGCTGTCGGAGCTGCGCCGAGTTTTGGAGCGCGTTGCGGGCATCACGCTCGAAGAGAGCAGCTTCTACGACCGGTTCACGCCGGCACTGAGCAAGATGCTGTCGGCGCTGCTGCAGTGCGTCCTTGAGCAGTCGTGGGGAGTCGGCCGTGCGACGCGCGGTCGGCTTGCGGAGCTCTCGAGCATCATGGCCACCGACTCGACCGTCATCCGGTTGCATCATCTGCTCTGCAACGCGTTCCCCGGCACTCGCACCAACCAAGGCGGCGCCGCGCTCAAAGCCCATGTCGTGTTTGCCGTGACCGGCGTGGGTAAACAGACCGTGAAGCTCACCGCTGAACGAAGCTCTGATCGCCGCGCCTTTCAGCTCGGACCCTGGGTGCGCGGCAAGCTGCTGCTCGTCGACCTTGGATACTTCGACTATCGCTTGCTCGCGCGCATCGATGAGCTCGGCGGCTACTTCATCATCCGCGCCAAGAAGAGCATCGACCCAGTCATCGTCGATCGCTTGCGCCAGCATCGTGGCCGCGCCGTGCCGGTCATCGGCGAGCGGCTGCACAGCGTCATCGGTAGGCCATCGATCCTAACAAGCGCGTGCGCCGGCTACATGCTGTCGAAGCCGGTACACACGGCTACGGCCCGCGCCGCTTTCATCCTGGCCATCGGAACTCACCCCAGCGAGCGGCGTAAACCGATCACGCACGCGCGGCTGCGTGGTCCAAGCCCCAGTAGCTCCTTCGAGTTTCCTACGAGCACGCGCGCGCTGCGAGACCAACAAACAGTTTCAAGACATGGTCTTGTTTGCCTGCGTCGCGAGCCCATTGCCGTCGTGCGCCACCGAGTGCGGGAAATAGCCGCGGCTTCGACCGACGATTGCCGGCACTCAGCGACTGCGTGACGAACCGGGTGGCACGCTGTACGGCGCACTGTTCCAGATCGCGTCGTGCTCGATCGCTCTGCGACGAGCTCGGCGACGAAGGGCCGTGTCCAAGCTGAAGGTGCCAGCGCCGTTCGTGAGCAGGTACAGCGCGCCAGCGATCATCAGGCAGCCCAGCTCGAAGGTCGGATTGAAAAGCATGTTGGCGTTGGGCAGCCGAAGGGCGAGGGCCGCGGTCGCAGCGCCGATCACGCCGAGCGCGGCGAGACGCGTCAGCAGTCCCAGAATCAGACAGATGCCCAGCAACGCAGCAACGAGCAAAGACGCGCGCGCGATCACGGAAGCGTCGAGACGCGCTGTGCCGATGCCGAGCCCTACGACCCGCTCGCGCCAGGCCGTGTATTGGGTTGCGCGAGCTGCGACTTGCAGCAGGACGACTCCGCCCAAGGCGATGCGCAGCAGCGCATGACTGGCGATCACGGGTGTGGTTTGCGGCTCTTCGATTTCGATGCTCGCCATATGAA
>DASVHQ010000283.1:0-4246 GCA_036382515.1 Polyangiales bacterium
GCCGTTTTCCTTGTCGAGGTACTCGTAGAGGATGTGCTCGCGGTCGGCGATCATCACCAGAAAGTGGCTCTTCTGGCAGGGCTGCCGCCCCTTTTCGTGACTGTAGATGGGCTGCACGCACACGCCCGTGGCGTCGGTCGAGATGCAGAACGCCGTGGCAAGCGCATGCGTGTACATCGCTTTGACCACCGTCTGCGCGAGCTTGTCGCCCACGAGCTTCTTCCAGCGGCTGAGCGTGCCGCGGTCGATGCGAACGCCGTCGCGCGCGAAGCTGTCCTCGATGCGAAACAGCGGCATGCCCTTGCCGATGTTCTCCATGATGACGTGCGCCCCGAGCGAAGGTGCGGCGATGCTAGAAGGCAGCATCTCGGCGGGCATCGGCGTGGTGATCACGTCCGTGTCGCCCGCGGCGTCCACGGCCTTGTAGCGCACACGCGCGATGATCACGCGGTGCTTGCCGCCGCGCTTGTGCGCGAGCTTGACGCTCTCGTCGAAACCGTGGCGCACGCACTTGCCCTCTTGCACCAGCTGGTCCAGATGCGGGTCGGGGATCTCGATCCGCTCCTCTGGAATCGGCAACGAGCGCAGATCGCGCCGGCCGGTGCCGCGATTGTTTGTGCGCTTGCCGCGACGCTTGCCATCGCGTGCGGGCGTTTCATCCACCGCCGCGGGCGGCCGCTGTGCCATGCCCAGCGTGCCGGCGAGCGCATCGAGTTGCCGCAGCTTGTCGGCGAACTCCAGCTCCAGCTGCGTGGTGTCGACACGCTCGGCCTTCGCGATGAAGATGCGGCGCTTCCACAGCTCCAGCTCTTGGCGAAGCCGCTCGTGGGACGCGCGCAAGTTGTCGCGCTCTTTCTCGAGGTCTGCGATGCGCAGCGCGAAGGACACTCGCTCGGCTGCGAGCGCAGCGCGCTCGGCCTGTAGCAGCGCCGCAAGCTCCGACCTTGCACCAAGTGCTTTCTCGAGCTCGCTGCGTAGCGCGTCGTCCACGACGCTATGCATGACATACGCGATCGCGCAGGCAACACTTTTGTCGTGTGCTGCGCGCGATTTTCTCAGTGCGCGCGTGCGCGGCGACCTCGTCGAGCAGCAGGCTCGGCTTCGATGTCGATGCCATCGAGCAAGTCATCCAGCTCGCGCTCGCTCAGCACGATGCTGGTCGTGTCCGATGACGGCGGGGTAGGCGCACGAAACGTCGAGCGGTCCAAGCGCTTGTAGAACAGGCATAGGCCCGTGCCATCGAAGAACAATATCTTCAGCGCGCTTCTTCGTTTCCCGAAGAAGACAAAGAGCGCTCCACTGCGTGCCGAGCGTCCGATTTGCTCGGCGACCAGACCAGCCAGCCGATCGAAGCCCCAGCGCAGATCGATCGGTGCAAGACCGACGAATATCTCCACGCCGCTGGGAATCATCGTGCACCCCCGATGCGCGCCGCGCTCAGCACCTCGAGCACCACTTGCAGCGCTGCGCGGTCCACGCCCGGCCGGACCTCCACCCGCGCACCGCCAACCTCAATGACGATCGAGGTCGCCATCGGCGGCACTGCCACCGCGCTGCGAACGACGCGGGCCAACCGCACAGCCTCGCCACGTGCGGTCGGTGCGACACGCCCGTGCCGCAACCGACTGGACCACCACTGAAGAGTCTTCGCCGAGTAGTCTCGCCCGACGCAGAACTCACCCGCACGCAAGCCACTCGCCTGCCACGCCGCCACCCGCTGCAACCACTCCGATGCTTTCGTCATGCAACCAAGCATGCGCACGCCCGGTCCTGCGAGCTACACGGGGGCGTGAAGCGGATACGGTACGTCTCGGAGCTGGCGATCGATGAATGGCCGAGCAGCTCGCTCACGAACCTGATGTCGGCACCGTTCTCCAGCATGAGCACGGCTGCTGTGGGCGGGACGTGCCACGCGACGAGCGCGGAGGCCCACCGCCACGCGGCGGGCAGGGTAGCGGCGTCGTGCCAGCTCGCGCCCACGGACCGGCTACCCGGCGACCTTCGCATGACGTACCCTCCGTCAACTCGACGGAGGCAGCATCTGTGTGGCGTACGCGCGGTTGGCGGTGAGCTGGAGTCCGGCGCGTGTGGCGCTGTACGCGGCATTCATGCTGGCCGTGGTCTTGCGCGTGCCGTGGCTGGACTATGACCTGCCGCAGGCGCCCGATATCGACGGCTTCAAGTTCGTGGATGAAGCGCAGCGCATGGCGCAGACCGGCGATCTGCGTCCAACCGACTTTCAGTACCCCACCGGCTACACGTACTTGCTCACGCTCGGCGATCGCGCGCTCGGCTTGCAGACAGCCTACACGACGCATCTTGCGGCGCGCAGTGTCAGCGTGTTCTTCGGCGTGGCTACGCTCTGGCTGCTAGCGCGTTGGGCACTCGCCATCGCGGGGCCATGGGCGGCGGCGGTCGCGGTGGCGCTGGTGGGCTTCTCGCCGGTGCACGTCGCGATGTCGCGTACCGTGGCGCCGGACACGATGCTCACGTTCTGGTGGAGCGTCGGCTGCTGGGCGCTCCTGCGTGCGGACCCAACACGAAGGCGTCAGCTGTTCGGGGGCGCGTGCTTCGGCCTGGCAACCGCCACCAAACTCAGTGGCTTGTACGCGCTTGGCTGGTTGCCGCTCGTCGTCTTCGCTTGCTCGCCGCGCGGCACGAGAGCGGGCAAGCGCATCGTGTCAGCTGGCGCGGCGCTGCTCACTGCCATCGTAGCCTTCGTCGTGGTCGACCCGTGGATCGTCCCGCTGCGGAGGGAATACATCCAGCGCTTTCGGATGGAGATGATCCTGCAGTCCGTCGGGCAAGTGGGCCACGTTCAACTCGGCTACTTCGACTACTTTCTGTCCGGCACGCGCACGCCGGAGCTGCCGTGGCTCTCGACCTCGCTCTTTGGAGACCTCGGGCAAGCGGCGCTGCTGCTCGTCGCGGGCGTGCTCGCAGCACTGATACGCCGCAAGCAAGCTTGGCGGCCGATGGCTGCGCTCTATGCGCTGGGCTTCTTGGTGGCGGTCTCCGCACCGGGCCACATCAAAGCCCTGCGTCTGGTCTTGCCAGTACTGCCTGTGCTCGGATTACTCGCCGGTATGTGCGTCGCAGAGTGGCTGGAGCGTCCATGGTCAGTGCACATGCGTCGGCTGCTGTACACCGCCTTGCTCGTCACGCTGTGCGTTCCGCTGCTCAACTCCGCGGACTACGTGCGGCGCCTCGCGTACCCTTCGTCCGTCGCACGCTTTCGTGAGTACGCAGCGACGCACTTGCCGCCGGGTTCGACGATCTTCGTCGAGCCCTTCTCGCTGGGCGACCTGCGCTCGCTCGCGGTGCGCGTGGTCGAGCTGAAAGGCGTCGGCTCGCGGGCCTACGGCTTGCCTCGCGCGCTAGGGCCCAATCCCGAGCGCAACCCGCTGGTGCACGGCGACATACCCGATCAACTGCTCGCCCTGGGCGTCGAGTACCTCGTGCTGCACTCGTACTTTGAAGATGCACTCTCGGCCACCCCGGACAACCTGCGCTGGTTTCCGCGTTCGGTCGCGAACCGCCAGAGCTTCGATGACGCAGTCGAGCGCACCGCCGAGCGCGTGCACCTCGAACCCGGATTCGCCAGCGGCGGGATGGGTCCGGAGATCAGCGTCTGGCGGCTGCGCGAGTCCAAACCCAAGCAGCCGGCCACGCAGAGCGCGCCGTAGGTCGGCGTCCGGCGCGCGCGCGCGTAAGCCCCACATTCTGCCAGAAGGCTCCGTGTGTTCATCCGCTGTGGGCCGGTGAACCTGCTCTGCAGCCGCTGGCTGCTGCTCGGCGAGGGCGGGCTCTGTGTTCGCCAATCCGCGACCGCCGCGGGCACGGTTCGCGACCGGCGGGTCATGCGGTCGAGGCCATTTTCGGTCGAGCTCAGCTCGCGGCAGCAGCTGCAACGCATCAGAGGTAAACCAGCGCACGAGCGTCAGCTCGGGTGCGAGCCGTCTTGGCCCGCCGCGCGGAGGGGCCAGCGTTAGTGCGGGCGTGATGCCTGGAGGAATCCATGGGTCCATAAGGTGAAAGTCCTGAAGCGGTAAGAGATCGAAGCCGCATAGCTTGGGTGACACGCGCGAGCGTGAAGCTCACCGACAAAACCCCGCTGGGCGGGGTGAGCGAGCACACGGGCCGCAACGATGAGTGAACGTCCGGTAGAGACCTCGAAAAAACGAAACCCCGGGAGCCGAGCCGGCGCCAGTACGGCGAAGGCAACAGTGTCGATCGAAAAGCGATC
>DASVHQ010000284.1:0-60871 GCA_036382515.1 Polyangiales bacterium
CACGCACAGCGGGTGCTCGAGGAGGGGCAGCGTGATCTGTCGGCACTGCGCTCGGCGATGGCGCGGGCTCGTGCCAGTGGCGTGGCAGCTGCGCCGTTGGCGGCGGCGACCGCCATCGTGTCCGCATTCTCCGGTCGCTCCGAGCTGCGCGATCGTGACCTGGCTGCGGCGGTGACGGCTGCCCAGGGCGATGCGCGCTTGCTCTACCTGGTGGGCCGGCTCGAACAGCAACTTGCGATGACGCAGGCCACCGAGCACTTGCAGGCGGCGAGCAAGCTCGACCCACAGCTCTCGCCTGCGAAGCTCGCGCTCGCCGAGCTCGATCTCGAAGCCGGGGATCAGGCTCAGGCGCTTACTCGCATCGACGCCGTGCTATCGGCGCAGCCGACCCACCTGCACGCGCAGCTGCTGCGCTGGTTTGCGAGCGCTGATTCGGCCGGGCCCAAAGCCGCGGAGCAGGCGCTCGACGCGCTGTCGAAGTCAACCGGTCTCGCCAGTCCGACCGATCGTGTGATGCTGTCACTCACGCGCGCACGGCTCTTGCGCCGCCAGGGTCAGCTGGAACCCGCAGGCCAGGCAGTCGAGCAAGCCGCCGCGGCCGGTGCCGACGAGCCGCGGCTGGCTGCCTGGGTGGCGCGCGAGGCGCTCGCGGTGGGCAAGTCCGCGCTGGCGCAGCGCGCGGCGAGTCAGGCGGTGGCTGCCGCGCCCGAGGTCGCCAGCTATCGCCGCTTGCTCGCGCACATCCTGATCGAGCGTGGCGATGGCGAACATGCGCTCATGCTGCTCGAAAAGACGCCGAGCGACGACGTCGAAGGCCTGGTGATGAAGGCGCAGGCTGCGTTGCTCGCGGGCGACGACACGGCGCTGCGTGCAGGCCTTGCCGCGCTCAAGCAAGCGCAAGCCAAGCGGCCGCAGTCCGACGTGCAGGTCGGAGCGCTCGGTGTACGCATCGAGGCCAAGCTCATCCCGGACGCGGCGCTCGTCGAACGTGCCAGGCAGCTCGTGCACGCTGCGCCGGGCGATCCCGATGCGCTCTTGGCACTCGCCGAGGCGGCGCTCGCGGTGCACGACGCACCGACAGCAAACGAGGCGCTGAAGCAGCGCTTCGCCGTCGCGCCGAACGATCCAAACGCGCACTACTTGCTCGGCAAGGCGCAACGCATGCTGCTCGATGCGACCGGCGCCGAAGCCAGCTTTCGTAAGGCGCTCGAGCTTTCGCCCGGACAGATCGACATGCTGCTGGCCCTGGGCGAGCTGCTGCTCGACGTCGGCAAGTACGCGGATGCCGATGCCATCTACCAGGACCTCTCGTCGCGCGGCGCGAGTCTGCTCGCGGGCCGGCTGGGTCGCGCCGAGGCATTGCTCGGGCTCGGCCGCGTCGACGACGCGCAGGTGCAGCTCGATGGCGTGCCCGAAGCGGAGCGTGCGTCGGCTGGTTACCGCATGCTCGCGGCGCGCGTGGCGCTCGCGCACAAGAAGCCGGGCGAGGCGCTCTCGCTCCTGCGGCCGCTGGTGGACGCGACCGTCAAGAAGGCAGCCGTCATGGTGCTGTACGGCGACGCGTTGTTCGCGGCCGAGCAGATCGACGCGTCCGCAGGCGCCTACGATGCCGCGCTTGCGCTCGACGCCGGCCTGCCCGAGGCGCTGATCGGGCGCGCTGACGTGTACTTGCGTGCCGAGCGGCCGGCCGATGCGCTCGAGGTCCTCGATGCGGCGCAGAAGGCTTTGCCCACGCGGTTGCGTCCGCCCCAGTTGCGCGCGCGCATGCTCGGCATCCTCGGACACGCCTACATCATGCGCAATCGCGAGAGCGACCTCGAGACGGCGCGCGGGCTCTTGCGCGAGGCCAACGCCATTGCGTCGGCACCGGCCGAGGTGTTCTTCTGGCTCGGCGAGTCGCTCGGCGGCAAGATCACGCCGGAGGCCCGAGCGGCGTATCATCGCTACCTGGAGCTGGAGCCAGGTGGTAAGTACGCTGACCGCGCCACACGTGCGCTAGGCCCACTACTTTGACCGTTTTGACCGCAGGGCAGCACTGCCGCAGGGGTATGACATGGACTTGGAACTGACTCAGGAGCAGACGCTATTGCAACAGACCGCGCGCGACTTCGCCACGCGCGAAGTGGAGCCGCGCGCCAAGGCGCTCGATCACGAAGGCATCTGGCCGGGTGATCTGGTCAAGCGGCTGGGTGAGCTCGGGATGATGGGCGTCGCCATCTCGAGCGACTACGGTGGTTCGGGCTTCGACACTGTCGGCTACGCGCTGGCGATGGAAGAGGTGAGCCGCGCCTGTGCCTCGGTCGGTGTGATCATGTCGGTGAACAACTCGCTGGCCTGCGACCCGATCTCGCGTCACGGCAGCGAGGCGCAGAAGCGCGAGTTCCTGACGCCGATGGCGGCGGGCAAGGTACTCGGTTGCTTCGGTCTCACCGAGCCCACCAGCGGCTCCGATGCCAGCACCATGCTCACCGTCGCCGAGCGCGACGGCAACGACTGGGTGCTCAACGGCTCCAAGAACTTCATCACCAACGGCCCGCACGCCGACCTGATGATCGTGTTTGCGATGACGCGCAAGAACGTGGGCCATCGTGGCATCACGGCGTTCGTCGTGCCGACCAAGACGCCGGGCTTCTCGACCAGCAAGCCCGACGAGAAGCTGGGCATCCACGCCGCGCACTCTTGCACCGTGTTCTTCGACAACTGCCGCGTGCCCGACACGCAGCGCATCGGTCCCGAGGGCGACGGCTTCAAGGTGGCGATGAGCACGCTGGATGGCGGGCGCATCGGCATCGCCGCGCAGGCCCTGGGCATCGCGCGTGCGGCATTCGAGAAAGCCGTGGCTTACAGCAAGGAGCGCAAGTCGTTCGGATCGCCGCTCGCCGACAAGCAGGCGATTCAGTTCATGCTGGCCGACATGGCCACCGACCTCGACGCGGCGCGACTGCTGGTGCATCGCGCGGCCTGGATGAAGGACAAGAAGCTGCGCCACACGCGCGAGTCGGCCTCGGCCAAGCTCTTCGCCTCGGAAATGGCCACGCGCGTCACGCACAAGTCGATCCAGATCCACGGGGGCCTCGGCTACACGCGCGAGTGCGACGCCGAGCGGCATTACCGCGACGCACGGATCACCGAGATCTACGAGGGCACCAGCGAGATCATGCGCATCGTGATCGCTGCCAACGTGCTCAAGGCGTAGCGCGCATGCGCGAGGCTCTGGGTCGGGTCGTGCGGCTGCTGCTGCTGTGTGGGTTCGGGCTGGCTGCCTGTGGTGGCAAGCCCGTGCAGCCAGCGGCGGCGCCTGCGGCCCAGCCAAGCGCTGGCGACGACGACGGCGCGGCCGCCGAGCGCCACATGCAGGTGGAGGGTACGCTCGGCACGATCCCGACTCGTCGCATCGAGGAGACGATGCAGGCGAAGCTGCCGGCGCTGCAGCGCTGCTTCTACGAGGGCACGGGCGAGGTCGAGTTTCTCGCAGGCCACATGAAGTTCTACTTCCGCGTGGGGCTCGACGGGCGCGTGGAGTACGTGCATCCGCGCGGCTCGAGCATCGGTCATCGCGCGACCGAGCTCTGCTTGCTCGAGATCGCGCGCAAAGCTCGCTTCCCCAAGCCGCAGGGGGGTGGGGCCGCCGAGTTCGTGTGGGGCTTCGAGATCGAGTCTCCCGACGGCGTGCGCGCACCGGTGGTCTGGGACGAAGCTCGGGTCGGCGGCAGCGTGCGCGAGCAGCGCGCCACGCTCGATCACTGCGCGCTCGGCTCGGGCCACTACATCGTCACGAGCTACGTCGCTCCCGGTGGCACGGTGCTCTCGGCGGGTGCGGCCGCTGACTCGCAGGAGGCCGCCGACAAGATCGATTGCGTGGTGGCGGCCGTGAAGAGCTGGCACATGCCCGATCCGGGCTCGTACCCGGCGAAGGTCAGCTTCGGGCTCTAACACGGCAGGTCCCCGGCGCTCACGCTTTGTCGCGCACGATTCTGCGTACCGCGCGCTGACCCAGCTTTGGGACGCAAGCACGTGTGAAGCGTTCAGCGCTCGCGTCGTAACGCCGAGCGGCGCAGTGCACGCGCGAGCGCGTCGCGGATCAGCCTGTCTAGCAAAGCGTTGTAGGGCAGCCCCGAGGCCTCCCACAGTTTGGGATACATGCTGATCGAGGTGAAGCCCGGAATCGTGTTGGCTTCGCCGAAGTAGAGTTCCCCACTCGTGCGGTCGAGCAGGAAGTCGATGCGCGCCATGCCCTCGCATTCGAGCGCGAGGAAGGCTCGGCGCGCGAGTTGCTGCGCGCGCGCCGCTGTGGCGGCGTCGAGCTTGGCAGGCACATGCAGGTCGGCGCCCGTGGCGTCGAGGTACTTGCGCTCGAAGCTGTAAAACGCTTCGGCGGCGACGATCTCGCCGGGCACGCTGACCTCGGGTGGGGCGCTCGGGTCCTGCGCCGCGAGCACTGCAACCTCGATCTCGCGCGCATCGACCGCGCGTTCGACCAGCACCTTTTCGTCGTACACCTGCGCGTGCGCGACGCTCTGCAGCAGCTCTGCCCGATCCTTTGCGCGCGTCACTCCGATGCTCGAGCCAAGCGTTGCGGGCTTCACGAACACCGGGTAGCCGAGCTCCGCTTCGATGCGTGCGATGAGCCTCTTCTGTTCGCGATTCCACTGGCCGAGCGTGAAGCTCAGGTACGGCGCAACCGCGATGCCTTCCGCGCGCACAAGCCGCTTGGCCACGTCCTTGTCCATGCACACCGCGGATCCGAGCACGCGTGAGCCCACGTAGGGAATGCCTGCGAGCTCGAACAGGCCCTGGATGCTGCCGTCTTCACACAGCGGGCCGTGCATCACCGGGAACACCACGTCGACGTCGAGCGCTAGCGCGGACGGGCTGGCAAAGAGCGGGCCGGCAGGCCGTGGCGCGATGGTCAGCGGCTCGCTGTTTCCGCCGACGGGCAACGCCTTCGGGCGTCGTGCGCGCAGCTCGGCCACGTCGTGGCGATGGAAGCGACCCTCGTGATCCACGCTGATCGGCAGAACGTCGTAGCTCGCCGGGTCGAGGTTCGCCACGACGGATGCCGCGGACTGCAACGAGACTTCATGTTCGGTCGAGCGTCCGCCGTAGACGACGGCGACGCGGATCTTCGTCGGTGGGTGAGTCATGCGCCTGGCTTCTTGTGGCGCGTCTCAGCGCCGGAGTTTCTTCCCCACCTCGGTGTGGTGAGTGAGGTGCTCGCCGACCGCGCGCTGGATCTCACGCGCGAACACCACGCGCACCGCGTCACCGCCGGGCGCGTTGGGATACAGGCACTCCACGGCACGCGACACATCTTCGGGCCGCGCGCTGCGACCGAAGCCTTTGCCGATCTGCTTGATCGCAATTTCGACGATCTCGTCGGCCGCGCGTCGCAGATGCTTCTCGAGCACCTCGTGGAAGCGCAGCGAGGTCTCGAGGCTCACGCCCGCGTCTTCCAGGCGCATCGCGATCTTGAGCAGTCCCGGGCTCTTGACCAGGTAGCGCAGTTGCAGCCCAGTGCCCTCCACCTTGATCGAATCGTTGCGACGCAGCCGCGCGATGGTGCCCGCGGGCGGGTGCCCGAGCAGCTCCTGCAATTGCTCCTCGGTCAGCAGCTGCGGCTCGTCGTCGACCCAGTTGCCCAGGCGCCGGCCGAGGCCCAGCCACTCCTGGATCGAGTCGCTGTCGGTCTCGGGCGTGAGGATGAGCTGGCGGATCGCGCGCAGGCGCAGGCCCTTGTCTTGGAGTTCGGAGACGATCTTCAGGCGGCTGGCGTGAGTGTCATCGTAGAAGGCCACGCGGCCCCGGCGCTTGGGGGGCTCGAGCACGCCCTTGGCCTGGTAGAACCGGATCGTCCGGCTCGGAACCCCGGTTTTCGCGGCCAATTGGTCGATCGTGTATTCGTTCTCGCCCTGGGGGGCATCTGACGATTCTTGCCGATGTTCGGTGTGCATGAGCTGAACTGAACTGTAACAGTAAGCGGTGTAATCGTCAACGCTGCGGGCTCCATGCGGGTGCGGGCGCGCAAGTGGTGAAGGCGTTGAGCAGGCGGCCGGCGAGGCTGAGCGGCGGCGGCACGAAGAAGTCGGGTCGGTTGCCCGCCCGCAGTTGCTCACGGCTGACCCAGCGTGCGTCTTCCAGCTCCGCATCGGCGAGCCGGATCTCCGTGCTGCGCGCGGGCGCGCTGAAGCCGACCATCAGCGAGGTGGGGAAGGGCCACGGCTGCGAGCCCACGTAGCTGAGCTCGCCGATCTGCACGCTGGTCTCCTCGAGCACTTCGCGCGCGGCAGCCTGCTCGAGCATTTCACCGGGCTCCACGAAGCCCGCGAGCGCCGAGTACATGCCATTGGGCCACTCGCGTTGACGACCGAGCAAGCAACGATCGCCGTCGGTCACCAGCACGAGCACGCAGGGATCGGTGCGCGGGAAATGCTGCGCGCCGCACTCGCTGCCGCTGCACACGCGCAGGTGGCCGCCTTGGCGCGGCTTGGTGGGCCGACCGCAGCTGCCGCAATAGCGATGGCGTGCATGCCACAGCAAGATGGCGCGCGCGAAGAACGCCAGCTCGATCTGCGGATGCGGCAAGCGCATCAGCAACGGCAGCAGATCGCTGAGCTCGGTCGCACCCTCGGGTGCCGGGCGTGCGAGCGGCGCGTCGAGGGCGCTGATGTCGAGCGCGAAATAGGCTTCGCTGCCGCGCTCGCCGAGCCACACCAGCTCGCCGCCAGCGTCCAGCCAGTGGCCGGCGTCGCGCAACCTCGGCAGGAAGAGCTCGTCGCCCACCAAGAGATGTTGCTCGCGCCACAGCGGCAGAACCCGCGTGTGGCCGGCCCCGAGCTGCGCTTCGAGAAAGTCGAGGTCCTTGCGGCGATGGGCGGCGCGATCGAGGAAGCGGCCGATCTCGGGCATGGTCGGCAGGCTCCCACAGCCGATTTGTACGCGCAATCGTCGCGCGTGGCCGCTTGCTTGTGGGCGGGCGGGAGGTACAAGTAGCGCCGTCATGGACGAAAACGACGAACGCTGGGACGCGGCTCAAGAGGGTGCGGAGCTGATCGCCGAGGGCGAGCTGCCGCTTGCCGTGAAGGTGCTCGAACAGCTCGTTCTGGCGCAGCCAGACAACGAGCACGCGTATTATTACCTGGGCGCCGCGCACTACGAGCTGGGCGACTACATCAAGGCGCTTAAGGCCTACGTCACCGCGCTCGAGCTCGCGCCCACCTACGTGGGGGCGATGGTGCACGCGGGCCACACGCTACGCATGCTGGGCCGCTACACGGAAGCCATCCGCATGGGGCAGCAAGTGCTCGCGCGCGCGGCCGACGACTCCGACGCCTTGTTCCTGATCGGCTCGTGCTGCTTTTCGCGCGGCGACGACGCGAAGGCCAAGGACTACCTGGAGCGCTTCCTGCACACCAACCCCGAGCTCGAGATCGCCACCGAGGTCGAGGGCATGCTGCAGGTGCTGCGCGAGAAGCTGAGCGATTTGAACTGAGCGCACGCGTCACACGCCGATCAGCTCGAGCTGGCGACGGTGGCTGGTGGGGTTGGTGAACGCGACCGGGTAGTCACCGCTGAAGCAGGCGTCGCAGAAACCGCCGCCGCTCACGGCCTTGTGCAGGCCCTCGATGCTCAGGTAGCCGAGCGAATCGCAGGTGATGTACTTGGCGATCTCTTCGACCGTGTGGTTGCTGGCGATCAGTTCGGAGCGCGACGGCGTGTCGATGCCGTAGAAGCAGGGCCAGCGCGTGGCCGGAGACGAGATGCGCATGTGGATCTCTTTGGCACCCGCGTCGCGCAGCATCTTGACGATCTTGCGACTGGTCGTGCCGCGCACGATCGAGTCGTCGACCACGACGATGCGCTTGCCCGCGAGCACCGGACGCACCGGGTTGAGCTTGAGGCGCACGCCGAAGTGACGGATCGACGACTGTGGCTCGATGAAGGTGCGGCCGACGTAGTGGCTGCGGATCAGGCCCACCTCGAACGGTATGCCCGAGGCTTGCGAGTACCCGAGCGCTGCGGACATACCGCTGTCGGGAACGGCGATCACGACGTCGGCTTCCGTGGGGCATTCTTTGGCGAGCGCTTCGCCCAGGCGCTTGCGCGCCTCGTAGACCGAGATGCCGTTCAAGCGCGAGTCAGGGCGCGCGAAGTACACGTACTCGAAGATGCACATCTTGCGCGGAGTCGGCGCCACCGATGCAAACGGCCAGTAGCTGCGCAGACCTGACTCGTCGATCACGACCATCTCGCCCGGCTCGACGTCGCGCACGTAGGTTGCGTCGATCAAGTCGAACGCGGGCGGCTCGGAAGCGAGCACCCAGGCGTCTTTGATGCGGCCGATCGACAGCGGGCGGAAGCCGTGCGGGTCGCGCACCGCGATGAGCTCTTTGCTGGTGAGGAAGAGCAGCGAGAACGCGCCGCGCACGCGCTGCAAGGCGGCCGCCACGCGATCGACGGCGTTGGTCTCGGTGGCGCGCGCGATCAAGTGCACGAGCACTTCGCTGTCGTTGGTGGACTGGAAGATCGAGCCCTGGCTCTCGAGCAGGTCGCGCGTCTCTTCGTAGTTGGTGAAGTTGCCGTTGTGTGCGACCGCGATCGAGCCGAGCGCGTAGTCCACCGCGATGGGTTGCGCGTTCTTCACGTGGCAGCCGCCGGCGGTCGAGTAGCGCACGTGGCCGATCGAGCGGTCACCGGTGAGGCGCGCAAGGATGCCGGCGGAGAAGACGTCGCGCACCAGGCCCAGCTCGCGGTGCATCGTGAGCCCGTGATCGTCGACGACTGCGATGCCCGCGCTCTCTTGCCCGCGATGCTGCAGCGCATGTAGACCAAGGTACGTAAAGTGTGCAGCTTCGGGTGACCCGAACACGCCGAACACGCCGCACTGGTCGTGAAAGTGGTCGTCGTCAGCCGCGTCGTCGTCAGCCGCGTCGGCCTCCTGCGCACCCGGCGCACCCGATGCCAGCGACGCAGCCGCTGCACGTTCTACGGCGTGATCTACGTCGTGGTCTGCGGCGCGGGCTACGTGGTGGCTCTGAGCTTGTTCGGCGGCGCGAAGGGGGACGTCGGCGTCGGTACGAATCACGGGGCGATCCTATAGCGCCGCGGTCGCGTAACGTCCACGGTGAAGTGGCCGATCAAGCCCGCTACACCATTGCCTAGCTCGGGTCGATCGTAAGACTATTCCGCCCTACTTGGAGCGACATTGCCGCAAGGTTTCTGCGTCGCTGGGCCACGATGAGCTCGTTTCTTCGTCCGATCGACGCGATCCTGCCGCGGGCCGCGCGCAGCTTCGGTGGTAAAGCCCGCAACCTCGCGGCGTTGGCGCGCGCGGGCTTCCCGGTGCCAGCCGCGTATGCGCTCTCTTCTGAGGCGGCCGAGGAGGCCTTCGAACGCCTGCTGCCCGCCCGGCTTCGGCCAGCCGCACTCTTCGCGTCGTCCGCGCCCGCTGAGGCCGATCTCGCCGAGGCACGCGACCGCGTGCTGGCCGCGCCGCTCGAGGCCGCGCTGTGTGCCGACCTGAGTCGTGCCTTCGTCGAGCTGCAGCACGCCGGCGCCACCAGCATGGCGGTGCGGTCGTCGAGCACGGCCGAGGATCAGCAGGCGGCCTCGGCGGCAGGTCTGCATACGTCGGTGTTGCACGTGCAGGATCACGCCGGGCTGTTCGCCGCCGTGCGGCAGTGCTGGGCGAGCGTCTTTTCGCCACGCGTCTTCGACTACCTGCACGCGCTCGGCGTGCAGTCGGCTGGCTCGGTCGGTGTGGTGATCCAGGCGATGGTGCCTGCCGAGGTCGCGGGCGTGCTCTTCACCGTGCACCCTCTCACCGCAAACACCGATGAGCTCGTGATCAACGCGAGCTACGGCCTGGGCAGCTCGGTCGCCGATGGCCGCGTGTCGCCCGACACGTACTACGTCGAGAAGGACTCCGGGCGCGTGCGTGATCGGGTGCTGGGTGACAAGCGCTTTCGCGTCGAGGGCGCGCCGCTCGGTGGAACGCACGACGTGCCGGTCGATGCCCTGATGGCGCAGCGCGAGGCGCTCGACGAACAGTCGCTTGCGCGGCTGGTCGAGCTTGGTCTGCGCATCGAGAAGCACTTCGGCGATGCGCGAGACGTGGAGTGGGCGCAGGTCGGCGACGTCGTGTACGTGCTGCAGGCCAGACCGATCACCGTGGCCGGCGCGCACAGCGATCGGCGCAAGACGCGCGCACGGCGCCGGCGAGCGGATCCCAGCAAGGCTGAGCCGAGCGATGTGGTTTGGTCGAACGTGAACGTGGGCGAGGCGCTGCCCGGGGTCGCCACACCGCTCACCTGGTCGGTGCTGTCCGAGTTCAGCGACCTGGGCTTTCGCAAGGCGTTCGGAGCCCTCGGTTGCCGCGTGCCCAAGGGCGCGCAGCTGGTCGCCAACTTCCGGGGCCGCATCTACCTCAACCTCAGCGAGCTGTCGCAGATCGCCGCGCAAGTGCCGGGTCTCACGCCGAGTAGGCTCTTGCCGCTGGGCGGCGGCGCCGAGATCGAGCGCCTGGAGCGGGAGCTGCGGCACACTCCGTCCTTCCGGTTCTTCTCGCGCCTGCCGCTGACGGCGGCACGGTTCGTTCGCGAGAACCTGGGTCTTGCCGCGCGCATCGAGCGCTTCGAGCCTGGGTTCGCGGACGAGTGTGCCCGGGTGCGCTCTCTCGACTTGCGCATCTTGCCGTCGCCCGCGCTCGACGAGACCTTGTCCGACGTGCATCGCTTGCTCGACGAAGCGGGTAGCTTGACACTCACGGCCTACGGCGGGCTGCTTGCGGCGCTGCTGCCGCTGTCGGCGGCGCTGAAGCTGCTGGCAGGCGCCGACGCCGAGAAGCTGCAGCGCGATCTGCTGTCCGAGCTGTCCGACGTGGAGAGCGCCGACCCGGGACGCGAGCTGCAGCGCATCGCGCAGGTGGCTGCGCGCGAGCCCGCGGCGTTGCAGGTGCTCGAGCAGGCTGCGCGTGTGTCACGCGTCGCCGAGCTGCCTGCGGGGCCGACACGCACCGCCGTCGACGCCTTCCTCGTGCGCTTCGGGCATCGCGGGATCCGTGAGGCCGAGCTGGCCGAGCCGCGCTGGCGCGAAGACCCTACGCTGATCTTCGACACGCTGCGCATGCACCTGCGCGTCCGTCAGATACCTGCGGCCCATCCTGCGCCGCGGACTGCCTCGCGCCAGAGCGGAGAGGCGCTGCTCGGACGTCTGGCGTTGCCTGGTCGCGCAGCCGTCGAGGCCTTCTTGCCGGTGGTGCGTCATGCGATGCGGGTGCGCGAGCGGCTGCGTGGTCACGTGGTGCAAGTCCTCGATCTGCTGCGCTTGCTCGCGCGCGACGTCTCACGACGCATCAGCATCCGCGAGCCCAAGGTAGGCGACGACGCGGGCTTCTTCCTGACGCTCGGCGAGATGCACGGCTTTTTGCGCGGCGAGCTACGCACCGTGCAGCCGCTGGTGCGCATGCGCCGCGCGGGCTACGAGCGCGACCGTGGGCTGCCCGATCCGCCGGACACCTTCGTGAACGCGCCACCGGCGGTGGTGCTGCCAGGCGAGCGTTCGACCTTGCTCGTCGGGCTCGCGGCCAGCTCAGGGCAGGTGCGTGGCCGCGCGCGCGTCTTGATGTCGAAGCACGAGATCGCGGCGTTCGAGCCCGGCGAGATCCTGGTCGTGCCCGCTGCGGACGTCGGCTGGTCGCCGCTCTTCCTGCTCGCAGCCGGCCTTGCGACCGACCTGGGCGGTCCGCTCTCGCACGCGTGCGTCGTCGCGCGCGAGTACGGCATCCCGGCGGTGGTGAACCTGCGTATGGCAACCCGCACCATCAAGACCGGCGATCAGCTGCTGCTCGACGGCGACACCGGGCGAGTGCAGGTGCTCGGCCATGAGTGACGAGCCCGCACTTGCTCCGCGCGTGGTGCATCGTGACGACGACCTGATCGTCTTCGACAAGCCCACGGGTCTACCAACCACCAGCCCCGACGGCGGCCGCTGTTTGGCGAGTCTGGCTCGCGGCCTCGATCCGCAGGCAGTGCGCATGCATCCGTCGTCGAGGCTGGATGCGGAGGTCACGGGTCTGGTGACCTTCGCGCGCAGTGATCGCGGGATCCGCGCGCTCTTGCATGCGCGCGGCGTGGGCGCCTATCAGCGCTGTTACGTGGGGCTGTGCGCGAGCGCCCCCGAGCCGCCGACTGGCGAGCTGCGCTGGGCGATCGGCAAGGACCCGCGCGATCCGCGTCGCAGGCAAGCGCTGCCGGAGGGCAGCAAGCACGGTGTGAACGCGCTGTCGGGCTACGAGCTCGTGGCGAGCGCGCAAGCTGCGGCGCTCTTGCTCTTGCGGCCACAGACCGGTCGTACGCACCAGCTGCGCGTGCACATCTGCGCAGCCGGTGCCCCGCTGCTCGGCGACAAACACTACGGCGGCGCCACGCGTGTCGTGCTCGCCGACGGCCGCGTGGTGCGGGCGCGGCGCGTGATGTTGCACTGCGCACGGGTCGTCTTGCCGAGTCTCACGGGAGAAGGTCAGTTGCTCTTGCGTGCGCCGATCCCCGACGACATGGCGCAATTGTGGCGCGAGCTCGGTGGAGACGCGGCTGTGCTGAGCGCGCTCGAGCTTCGCCTGTCGGCGCTGGATGCAGCGTCGCGCTAGCCCGGCTCAGTGGCCGTGCGGGTCGTCGTCGTCGGGCGCAGTCGCGAAGCTCGCGAGCTCGGGGAAGCTGCCGCAGATCTCGTCTTCGATCGCGAAGTAGAGCTCCTCGTCGAGCGCTTCGGGATCTTCGGCGCTGCGTTCCACGTTACGCTGGTACACGAACATCCTGACCACGCGCGTGGGTGCAGAGGGTTGGCCGTTGCGTGGCGCGGTGTCGAGCAGCACGCGCAACCTCGGATCGATACCATCGGCCACGACCTCGGCGCCCGGGAGCTCGGCGACCACGACCTGAGCACCATCGACGACCTGCTGCAGCGGTACGGGCAAGCGCGACAGCGCATCGCGCACGCGCGCCGTGAACGTGTCGCGGCTGATGGCCCACGGCGCGGGGGGCATGGCGAGATCCATCTCGCGCGCACGCAGGAACGCTTCGACCATCGCCACCGTGGCGCCTTCGGCCTCGTGCACCAGGGCCAGCGTGTAGTGCGCGTCGCCGTTTTCAGGCTCGCGCTCGATGGCATGGGCGAGCAAGCCCTTGGCCTGCGGTAGACCGCCCGTCTCGAAGTGCGCGCGACCCACCAGGAATGCCAGCCGCGGGCTCTCGAACGGCCCCATCGGCAAGCCCGCAGCGACTCGCGTGGCACCCGCCTTGTCTCCCTGGTGCATGTAGGCGTCGTACTTGAGCAAGAGTGCGTCGGCGACCTCGTCGTCGTTCTCGGCGAAGTCGAGCGCTTCTTCCACCATGCCGATGGCTGCATCGAAGTCGTGCAGCGGATGAATCAGCACTTCGGCTGCATTGAGCATGGCTTCGACGAAGGTGTCGTCGAGCGCGATGGCCTGTTTGTAGCTCTCCAGTGCGTCCTCGGCTGCGCCTTGCGCTGCGCGCACGTAGCCGAGCAGGTTGTATGCCTCGGGCGACTGGGCATCGAGCTCGATGCTCTTCTCGGCCGAGATCTGCGCGCCGCGCAGGTCCCCACGGTGGATGAGGTCCCAGCCACGATCGATGTGCGCCGTGAACTGGTCCATCGCGTCGTGGGCTGGCATGTCCGTCATGTTCGAGTCGCTTTCAGCCATGCTCCGAGCAGCGCCTATACGTCATTCTCCCGCGGGAATCCACTCGCTGTGGAAGGGGGGCGCGGGCGGGCCGGTACCGTAGCACGCGCGAGCGGTGTAGCTTGCGCGTGTGCTGATCGTCGGCGTCGATGAGAACGGTCTCGGTCCGCGCCTGGGCCCGCTGGTTGCCACCGCGGTGACACTCGAGGTGACCCGCTACGACCGCGCGCGCTTGCGCCGAGCCGGCGAGCGGCTGGGCATCGACGACAGCAAGCAGACATCGGGCTTCGGCAAGATGGCCGCGGCCGAGGGCCTGGCGCTGGCCGTGGTCGAGCACCTGTCGGGCTCGGTTCCGCAGGACGCGGATGCTCTGCTGCACGCGCTTTCGCTCGATGGGCTGCTCGCCCTGCGCGCGCCGTGTCCGAGTGCGTCCGCGCGGCAGTGCTGGTCCGCGCAACTGACGCTGCCGGCCTTCGGCGGCGACGTGGCCGCCGGCCGGGTTGCGCTGACACGGCTTGCGCGCTCGGGCGTGCGTGTGCTCGTCGCGCGTTCGGCCATCGCGTGCGCGGGTGTACTGAACGAGCAAATGCGCACGCTCGGCTCGCGCACGAGCATCGACCTCGAGCTCTTCGAACGGCTCGTGCTCGACGCCCGCGTCCGCGCTGGCTGTGACCTGGCTGCCATCCTGGGCATGGTCGGTGGCATCCGGGACTACCCGCGTCACTTTCAGCGCTTGCAGGAGCGCGAGATCGAGGTCCTGCAGCAAGATCGCAAGGTCGCGAGCTACCGCGTGGCAGGGGTGGGGTCGCTCTCGTTCGAGGTGGACGCAGACGCTCGCCACCTGCCGGTGGCTCTGGCCTCGATGATCGGAAAGTACGTGCGTGAGCTGGCGATGGAGCGACAAAATCGCTTCTACGCCGCCGCGCAGCCCGGGCTCGCGCGCGCCAGCGGCTATCACGATCCGGTGACCCGGCGCTTCGTCGAGCAGACCCGCGCTCTGCGCGTCCAGCTCGGCGTCGTCGACGAATGCTTCGAACGTTAGCGCCCCGACAGCAGCCCGCACGGGCCACTGGGCCGTGTGGCGCGTGGTACAACTGCGCCGTGACTTCTTGGGCTTCGATGCTGCGCGTGGTTTGGGTGACGCTCTTGCTCCTGGGGCTCGGCACGCTCTTCGTGCTCTTGCGCGGGGTGCTCACGCCCGTGTTCTTCGCGCTCTTGTTGGCGTACGCGCTCGACCCGCTGGTCGACCGCTTCGAAGCCGCGCGTCTGCCGCGGGCGGTCGGGATCGCGATCTTGCTGTTTGTCGCGCTCTCGCTGCTTGCGCTGTTCGCGCTGCTCGTGCTGCCGGCCATCGTCCGCGACATCAGCGAACTCTACACCACGCTGTACCAGGCGCTCACGCAGCTGCTCGTGCGCGCGATCCCCTGGCTGCGCGCCCACGGGATTCGTGTGCCTGCCGACCCCGAGCGCGCGCTCGAGGCGCTCGGCGCTCGCGCCTTCGGTCTGTCGCCCAGCACCTGGGCGCCGGTGGGCGATGCGATCGGCGCAGCGCTCGGCGGCACGGCCTCGGTGCTGGGGTCGCTCGCGCGCTTCATCATGGTCCCGGTGTTCTCGTTCTACTTTCTGCACGACTTCGATCGCATGGTGGTGCGCGTGCGCGAGCTCTTGCCCGCAGCCGCGCGGCCCGTGGTCGTCTCGATGGCGATCGAGGTCGACGGCGTACTCGGTCAGTTCGTGCACGGTCAGCTCACCGTGATGGCCATCCTCGCGACGCTCTACGCCGTCGGCTACTCGGTCGTGCAGGTCCCGCTCGCCGTGCCGATCGGCGTGCTCGCAGGGCTCTTGTCGTTCATCCCGTACGTGGGTTCCGGCCTCGCCTTGGTGCTTGGGCTCTTGATGGTGCTCTTGCACTTCTCGGGCATGGGTCAGGTGCTGGGCGTGGTGGGCGTGTACGCGCTGGTGCAGACGCTCGAGGGCTTCGTGATCACGCCGCGCATCGTCGGCGGCAAGCTCGGCCTGTCTCCGGTGTGGGTGCTCTTCGCGCTGCTGGCGTTCGGCGAGCTCTTCGGTTTCGTGGGCGTGATGCTCGCGCTGCCCGCGAGCGCCGTGATCAAGGTATTCGTCACGCATGGCCTGGCGCGCTATCGCGACAGCGCGCTCTTCCTCGGCGTGTCGCCCGCGACGGCAGTCGCGGTGGCAGCGCGGCGCCCCGGTCGGCTGAGACTGCGCACTCACCGACGACGGGCGCGCTCGCGCATGGGCGCTGAGGTCGCGCATGAGTGACGAGCCTGTGCGCGCAGAAGATTTGGAGCGGGCCGCGAGCTGCGCGGCTGCGCACCCGCACGCCGCTGCGCTCGGCGCCTTCGCCCACGACGTGCTCACGACGCAAGCCGAAGGGCGCTCGCTCTTTGCGGGCCAGAAGTTCATGTCGCAGCGCGCCACCGAGCACGGCGTCGGCCGCGACGCTGCGGCGACCGACCTGGGCAACCTCCTGGCGATCCTCGAACGGGGCCCCAACGGTCGCAGCGAGCTCGCGCTGGTCGCCGCCTTTGCCGTGCACGGTTTCGGCTGCGCGTGGGAAGCCGCTGGCGAGCCAGCGCGGCAAGACCTGGCGCGCAAGCTGGTCAACTACAACGATTGGTTGCAGTCTGCCACGGCCTATCGCTTGATGCCCGCCGTCGATCGTCTGCTGTCGGCACAGGCGCAAGCGGCCGTCTACGACGCCATCGCCGCGGCCGTGCTGCGTGAAGACAGCACCGACCCCGCACAGGACGTCGCCGTACGCGCGCGCAACAGCGCACGCCTGGTCGCGCTCGCGGCCACCGGCTGCCCAGCCGCGGCTGCGCTGCTCGCGCGGATCCGCAAGCAAGCCAAAGATGTGGTCACACGCGCCACCGCCGCCGCTCTGCTCGGTGAAGCCCTCCCGGAGCCCGATCGACAAAGGCTGCGCCTGTTCGGCTCGGTCGCCACCGTGCAACGCCGACCGTGGCACTCGGTGCTGCGCTGGGTGAGCGGCTGGGCGCTCTTGCACTTCGGCTACCGAGTCCTGTGCTTTTTCTTGCGGTTGCAGCGTGACATCGAGCTGGAGCTCGACGGCAGTGCGCTACGCGTGCACGGGCGCACCACGCTGCTCGGTCGCACGGTGCGACACTGGAACGCCCTGTACTCGGTCGAGCGCGTGACCGGTGCGCTACGCCGCGCGCGCTTTGCGCTCTTGCGCACCATCGTCGGTGCGCTCGCGCTGTGCTCGGGGGTGTTGCTCGGCGGCCACCTGGCCTTCGAGGGCGTGCGCGGCGGAGCCTCGCTGCTCTTGCCGCTGTCGGCGCTGATCACCGCGCTCGGCTGTGGGCTCGACCTCGCGCTGTACGTGCTCGGCGACGCGTTGCACGAGCGCGTGCAACTGCAAGTCGACCTGGCCGAGGCGCGCAGTATCCGCCTGTCGGGCGTGGCGCTGGCCGACGCCGATCGTTTCCTGGCTGCGCTTGCGGAACGTGTGGCTGGGCGGGCGTCATAGGGTTGTCGCTCGACGCGGCGTGACACCGTCGGGGTGGGGGCGCAATTCGGGCCCGACGCGGTACCCCCAGGGCGCGCGGCCGGCCTTGGGGTGGCTGCAGGCCGCGTATGCCAATGAGTGGTTGCATCGGGCCTCTCAGCCGGCGCGCGCCGAGCAGGGACCCACCGCGTCGGGCCCAAGTCGCACCCCCCCGCCCCGGCGGCGTCACGCCAGTACGCCAATGCCGCCACGCGAGTCTCCCGTGCACGCCGCATCCAATGGTCTCGCTCCACGCGTCGTGCTAGACACGCGCGGGTGCCTTGGCTCCCGATGATGCTGCGTGGAACCCGCGTGCTTGCGCGCTGTGACGCGCAGGGTCAACCTGTCACCGGCACCGACGGTCGCATCGAGATCCGCTACAAGCCGCAAGACGGCCGCGCGTACCGTGCCGGCAAGAGCAACCTCGAGCCCGTTGCCGGCGCCGAGCTCTTGGCCGACGATGCGTGCGCGCCGGCAGCCGATGCACCGGCGAAGGCTGGGCCCGCGAGGAAGGCTGTGGCCGCGAAGCAGGCCAACAGTCGCACGCATGCAGACGACGCCGTCGTCGTGTATGCAGATGGTGCGTGCTCGGGCAACCCGGGACCCGCGGGCCTCGGCGTGGTCATCCAGGACAAGAGTGGCCGGCGCGAGCTCTCACTGTTCATCGGCGAGGCCACCAACAACATCGCCGAGCTGCGTGCGATCCTGGAAGCCGCGCAGGTGATCGAAGGCGACAGCCTGCCTGTTCGCATCCACACCGACAGTCGCTACTCGATCGGTGTGCTCTCGCAGGGCTGGAAAGCGAAAGCGAACGTCGAGCTGATCGCCGCGTGCAAGCAAGCGCTCAAGCGCTTCACTGACCTCGAGCTGATCTACGTGCCCGGCCACTCCGGCGTGATCCTGAACGAGCGTGCCGACGTGCTGGCCGTGCAGGCGGTGAAGAGCGGGCAGTCGAGCGGCTGGAAGAAGTACTGAAGAGCTGGCTCACGGAGTGGTTCGCAGCTGCCCCTGATCTGTGGTCGGTGGTCTGCGGTCTACGATCGCGGCTCAGTGATCCTGGCGCTGGATGCTCGAGAACACGCGGGCCGCCTGCGCGAGCGTCACGAACTCGTACCCGTGATCGCGCAACGCGTCGATGGTTGCGCGAAACGTCGCGAGCTTGTCGCCGACTGGCTTGCGCAGATCTGGTTGGTGCGGCGCCAGGCCCTCGAGTCCGTCTTGCTCGGCGTCCGCCAGATCGATGCCGTGTAACTCGAGGTTCACCAGGTTGCGCCCGGCGATCAGGCGCGTCAGTCCTGCGGCACCGCGCGCGCCGGCCATGATCAGGCTCGTGCCGATGTACGGCAGGCGCGCGGTCCAGTCGCTGGTCACTCCGATCGGTAGCTCGAGCAAGCCCTGCCCGTGCTCGCTGTATGGGCGGCCCACCCGGTAGGGCTCGGCCGGCGCGCCGAGCACGCGCAGGCCGTCGACGATGCTCTGCGTCGGCCGCTTGCGCAGCTTGTAGCTGGCGATCGCGGCCGCCTTGGCCGTGTAGTACGCAGGGCAGGGGAAGACGCTCGAGTCGTAGCGCACGCCCAGCTCCTGCAGCACGTCGAACACGGCATCGGTGATCGTGTAGCCCGGGGCGCGAAAGCCGACAGGTGCAACGCCTGCGGCGCGCTCGATGGCCTGCAAGCCATCGGCGATCTGCGCGCGGATCACGCTCGGATCACGGCGCGTGAGATCGTAGAAGTGATCGAACGAGTGATTGCCGAGCTCGTGCCCTGCGCGCTGCAGGCGCCGCACCGCGTCGGCTGCGCGCTCATCGGCAAGGTCGCGACCGATCACGAAGAACGTGGCCGCGATGCCCAGCTCGTCGAACAGCGATTCGAAGCGCGGCACGCACTTGCGATAAACCGCGTGTCGCGCCTCGGTTTCGAGCCCCGGCAGGCCGTGGATGGCCGTGTAACACGGGACTTCGTCGAGATCGACCGACAGGGCGGCAAGGCGCATGACCCGTGCAGCGTACCGCAGAAGTCGCCGAGCGATCAGCCTTTGACGCGAATCGCGATCACGAGCTTGGCGAGATTCTTGAGCACGTTGGGCACCCGCCGGAACAGGTGGACGGACGGCGCGCGCTTCTCCATGACCCGCACCGGGATCTCCTTGATGGAGACACCGGCCCGCTCCGCCCGGATCACGAATTCACTGGCGAAAAGGTCCTTGTCCACGATGCAAGCACGCGCGGTTGGCAAGAGCGCATCGCGCCGGAAAGCCTTGAGGCCGTGGGTGTCGGTGCCCTTGAAGCCCAGGGCCACACGCAACATCCCGTTGATCACCAAGCTGCCGGCGTGGCGCATCAGCGGTCGCTCATCTTCCGCGCCGGCGGCGAGCTTGGAGCCGATGACCAGGTCGGCCTGATGTGCCTCGAGCACCTCGAGCGCCCGGGCGTAGAAGTCGGTGTCGCACAGGTCGATCTCATCGCAGAACACGTACTGTCCCTGCGCGTCGAGAATGCCCTTGCGCAGCGCCTGGCCGTAGTTGCCGTGACCGGGCGCGCCCACGGAGAAGTGCTTCACCTGCGGGAAGCGCTCGTGCAGCTCCTCGCAGATCGCGACGGTGGCGTCGCGCGAGCCGTTCTCGGCCAGCACCAGCTCGTATTCGTAGTCGAAGGCCTTCATCCGGTCGACGAGGTCCAGGACTGCAGAGCGCAGGATCCCCTCTTCGTTGTAGATCGGGATGACGATGGTCACCTTGGGGGTCGCTGTCACGGTCTCCACTCCCGCGCTTTTTGCGCAGCATCGCGGCCAAAGAGCAACGCATCTTCCATCGAGGAGTAGTTCCAGCCGCCGTAGCGGCCGGCCGATACGATGCGTTCTTGCTCGAGGAACGGTGTGATCGCAGTGACCGCACCGACGTAGTTGTGGTCGTAAACCACGTAGGCGTGGTCGATGAGCTGCAGGTCAGCAAACAGCACGTCCTCTTGCCGCTTGATGAGCTGCATCTCGACCAGAGCCTGCTTCACCTGCGGCAGCAGCGTGCTCATGTCGGGCTGCTTTCGCGACGACAGCTCGATGTAGAGGTTTGCTTTGCCGGGTGGCGCCATCTTCGCGCTGAAGTGTGAGTAGCAGCCCACGCGGTAGAACGGGTACTTCTCTTCCGGCACGTACACCCAGTGCAGGTCGAGGCCACAGGGCACGTCGAGGGCCACGTCGAGATAGTAGAGCGGGTTGCAGCGCAAACGCTTGCTCGCGGCCACCAGCTCGGACGGGGCGTCGATGAGCAAGCCGGCCAGCACGTCGAGCGGCGCAGTGGAGATCAGCGCTTCGTACGGCACTCGGCGGTCCGCGAAGACCAGCTCGCGCTTACGCCAGTCGATGCCACGCGGAGCGCTGTTGTAATGCACGGGCCCCGCGAGCTCCTTGCACATGGCCGCGGGCAGGGCGCCGATGCCCAGGCTCGGATACAAGAAGCTCGTGTTGTACCCCAGCTCGCGATCGTTCTTGCCGACCGCGCCGGCGACCACGTCCTCGAGCTTGGGGCGCGGCACGAAGCGCGAGCACCACTCGGCCGTGACGTCACGCGGATGGATGCCCCACAACTTTTCGTTGTAAGGGATCATGAAGTGCTTGCTGAAGCCGGCGCCGAAGTACTTGAAGCAGAATTCTTCGAAGGTCGTAGGCTCGGGCGTGCTCGGCTCGTTCTTCAGTGCCTCGAAGTAGCCCATCAGGCACTCGTACGCGGTGTTCGGCGGCAGCCCGAAGGTGTTGGCCTGGTACGGGTAGCGCGTGTACACGCCCTCGCTCCAGATGCGGCTGCGTCGCTGCACGATCACGCAGTCGTCGCCGACCAGCCGCTCGACCCAGCTGCGCATCTGGGGATCGCGCAGGTGCAAGAGGTGCCCCGTGCGGTCGAAGCGGAAGCCGTCGTGCTCCGTGGTGATGGCGTGCCCGCCCGCGTGGCCGAGCCGCTCGTGGATGGCGTAGTCAGCGCCGAGGTGCCGCGCGGCCGACATGCCCGTCAGTCCAGCGCCCAGAATTTGGATCGGTGCGTCCGCCATGGTCGAAGGTTGCGGCAATCTTCAACAGGCCCGCGGCCGCGTCAAGCCACGGCGCCGCAGAGCAGCGCATGGGCGGCGTCGAGTTGGCAGCGCACGTGCGTCAAACCGGCGGGGATCGCCGCGCTCCGGCCGGCCACCACCAGCAGCTCGCCGAACTCGCCGTGCAGCCGGACCGACCCCGAAACCACCGTGAGCGCCCGCAAGACCTGGTGATCGGGCAAGGTGAGAATGCCATGGCCGGCGAGTCGAGCGACCCGCAAGTATCTGGAGCGCACCTGATCGCCGCCGTCCGGCCCGCAGATCGGGTCGAGGGTGGCCGCCGCCCCGAGCTGCGGCAGCCCCAGGCTGCAGCGCTGTTCGGCTAGCCACGCGGGATCGCCGGCACGCACCCAGTCGGTGACCTCGAGCGCGCGGTCCACGTGCAGCGCGCGCGGTGAGCCGTTCGGATCGAGCTTGCCTGCTGCGTCGTAGCGGCGGTTCCAGTCCCAGTAGCGCAGGGTCACGCCGCGCTTGCCGGGCGTCACGTACTGCGGTTCGAGCAACGTGACGCCGCGGCCGATGGCGTGCGGCATGCCGGGCTCGAGCACGAAGAAGTCGCCAGCCGTCACGGGCACCCGCTCGAGCAGCTTCGAGACGTCGCCGTGAGCGTCGAGCACACTGCGCATTTGCGCGTGAGAGACCTCGGGGCGCAGGCCCAGGTAGATGCCTGCGCCGGGCTCCGCGTCCAGCACGTACCAGCTCTCGGGCTTGCCGGTCTCGTCCGGTGCGAGCTTGGGATCATCCACCGCGGGATGGATTTGCACCGACAGCTCGTCCGCCGCATCCAGCCACTTCACGAGCAGCGCGCTCGAGCCGAGCCTGGCCTCGTCGCCGAGAAAGCCCGTTGGATCTTCGGCGATGACCTCGGCCAGGAGCGTGCCGGCGTCGGTGCGACTGGGCAGCTCGGGCCCGAGGGACAGCTCCCACGACTCGCCGATGGCGGCCGATGCCAGCTCGGCGCGCAGCCCCAGGCCGGCCTTGTAGCGACCGACGATGCGACGTCCGCCCCAGGGGGTGCGAGCAGCAGGCGTGAAGTTATCGGGTGAAAGAAGGAGGGGCCGGAGCATGTGCAGAAAATTTGGGCCTGGCAGCGGGGTCGGTAAACTTGAGCAGCAGCGGTCGAGTCAGAAGGAGGTGGCCGATGGCCTACGAGGGACCGGATCGCCGGGTACACAAAGTCTTCGTCACCCGTAACACAGAGTACCACGTACTCAAGAGCACTTGTGTGGGTGTAAAGGACCGCGAGTCCGGGGAATGGCTGCGCGAGCACTTCGCCGTCCAGCGCCCGGTGGTCGGCTCGATCAAATTCTTCGACAGCGGCGCGATGACCGCTGCCCCTGGCTTGCCCCGCATCGGCGAGTCGATGTATTTCGAGGCCGTGGGGCGCGATCTCGTCACCAGCTCGGTCGTCTCGGTCGAGCGGCCCAAGCCCGAAGTGGTCGCCGAGTACCCGGCTGGCGAGTGATCGTGGTATAGCTGCCGGCTCGATGTCGAAACGCACGGTTCGAGTCGTTGCAGCCTTGATCGAGTCCGAGGGGCGCTACCTGGTCACCCAGCGTCGCTCCGCGGCCGTGCTGCCGAACTTGTGGGAGTTCCCCGGCGGCAAGGTGGAGCCGGGCGAGAGCGATGGCGATGCGCTGCGCCGCGAGATCGGTGAACGCCTGGGCGTCGAGGTCGCGGTCGCGCAGATGATCTCGTACGTCGGACACCCCTACGAGAACTACACCGTCGACCTCTACCTCTACGAGTGCCGCCTGCTCACGCATGACCTGAGTGCGCGGGGCGTGCAGGCCTTTCAGTGGATCCGCTCGGTCGAGTTCGACGACTACGACTTCGCGCCCGCCGACGAAGCGTCGATGACGCAGCTGCTCGGCGAGGAGTGATGCGCGGCCATCTCGCGTCGCCGTCGTCGGTTATCTGACGTGTGAGCGCTGCGCGTGTAGCTTCGCGACATGTTCGTCCAACCGGTCGCGTTGCAGCCTATCCCCGAGTACGCGCGTATCGCTTCGCCCGTTCTGACGAGCGTCCTGATGCGGATGCTCGCCGATCCCGCCGCCCTCACGAACGCGCTCGACGACGGCTTTCGCTGCATGGAGAGCCGCCAGCCGGAGCTGGCCGAGTTCATCGCGGGCGAGCTGTCGCAAGTGGATGGCCCGCGGCCGCAGGCGCTCGCGTACTTTCTCGCGGTCCTCGTCTACCTGGCGTTCGAGGAAGCGTTCGGCGCACGCCTGTCGGCCGTGGCGCGCGTCGACGTCGTGCAGACCCTCGAACGCCTGGTGACAGACGGGGAGCTGCGCAGCGGCGGTGCCGCCGGCCCGTCGTACAGCGAGGACGCCATCGCCATGGGTCAGCCCGCACTGATCGAGCTACTGCGCTCCGAGGTGGATCGCGCGGTCGAAGAATCTCCGCAGGACGTCAGCTGGCAACACATGGATGCCATCTACGAAACGTTGCTGGTCGAGCTGCTCGTGCTCACGCAGGCTGTGGCGCCAAGCTGAGCGTGCCCTCATTCGTCGTAGAACACCGGTGCGCGCTTGCGGATGAAGCGCAGGATCAGCTCGCGCTGCTCCTCTGTCAGCCGCTCGAAATGCACGCCGACGCCAGGCTCCGAGTCCATGTCCATCGGGTCGCGCACGAAGCGCACGATGCCGGGGATCGTGGAGTTGTAGCCGCCGGGCAGTGTGACCAACACCTCGGCGAGCGCGCCAATCGCGAGCGTGGCGTAGGTCGCGATGAATACGCCGCCTTCGCTGATTTCGCCGGAGAACCCGACGAAGAAGTTGGACTCGGTGGTCGCGCCGACGTTGGCTTCGAGCTTCTCGCGCGGGCCGTGGGCGATCGAAACGCGCGCGGGGGCCGGATGCGCGTCAGCAGGCACGCGCGGCGCGGGCGGCGCGCCGACCGGGGTGCCGCTCGGTACGTAGCTGGGCGCGCTCGGCCGCATGGTCGGCTGCTGCGCCAGCGGGAAGAGCTTGGACATCACCTGCGCCAGTGACTTGGTCGCGATGGCGATGCCGTCGTGGTCGCTCTTCACGTCCTGCAAGAGCGCCATGGTCTGGCTCAGCGAGCCCATCGCGTGCTTGACGCTCGACTTGCCATCGAGATCGGACGACGCCCTCTCGGCCTCGAACAGCGCGCCGATCGCCTTGGCGATGTTCTCGGCCACGCTGAGCACTTCGGCGGGGATGTTCGGATCTTGCTGCAGCGCTTCGAGGGCAGCCCCCAACAACGCCCGGCTTTCGGCGGCTACGGCCGCACCCGCGTAAGTCATGCTCGGTGCCTCTCCCGGACGGGTCTCAAACGGCGATTCGTCCGCCATGATAACGCCCTCGCGGGCCTGCCGCTACGGTGATGTTGGGCGCGCGGCCAGGCTGGCACGCCCGGGCCACCCACGGCGCGGCGCCCCGGGACGCGGACGTTGGCGAGCGAGCGTCACGCGGCGCGGGCCAGGTGCGCGCGCGGGCGAGCAAAAGCGCGGGTCACTGCAGCGTCGGGCCGGCGTCGATCTTGCCGAAGCGCTCTTCGAACTTCGCGATGGTTTCCGCCAGCGCCATGCTCAGGCGCTTGGCGTGCTGCGGCGAGAGCATCAGGCGCGCGAGCAGCCAACCCGTGGGGCCTTGTACGAACGAGAAGTCGAGCACGAAGGCGTCGGGCGTGCTGCCGACCTGCGCGAAGTTGCTGAACCGACCCTTCGCGATGTCGTCCTCGGCCTTGATCACGAACGAGTTGCCGTCCGGCTTGTTGTTTCTGTCCATCGGTCTTGCCAGGATGCTCCGATGGCGCAGGCCGTGCAATCCTTTCGGGTGGGCCGGTGTGGTGCGCTCGCAGGGCATGCCGAGCGTGCGCGCGACGGCCGTGGGCAGGTGCCGTCGTGAGCGAAAGTCGCGTGCTCTTCTGCCCGTTCTGTCGTGAGCACTTCGAGGGTCTCACGCATTGCCCGACGCACGAGCTCTTGCTCCTGCCGTTCTCCGAGCTGGGCGAGCCGCTCGATGCCGACGACGACGACCGCCCCTTGCCTGCCTACTCGCCAGGTCTCGGTCGCGGGCTCTTGCTCGCGGGTGTCGTGCTCACACTGCTCGCGTTCCTGTGCCCGCTCGCGAGCCTGTCCGGACAGGTCAGCATGAGCAGCACGCTCCTGGACATGGCCCGCACGCGCTCAGCGCGGCTGTGGCTGGTTCCAACCGCGATGTTCGCGCAGCTCCTGGTGCTGCACCGCCGCCGTACGCCTGCGGCGTTGCGCGGCGCACGCTTGAGCGTGCTGCTGCTGAGCCTCTTGCCGAGTCTGGTCGTGGTCAGCAAGCTCCTCGACATCCGCGCGGTCGCTCAGCTGATGACCACCAACCTGCGTTCCGCCGTGCACATGCACATCGGCGTCGGTGCGTGGCTGGTGTGGCTCGCCGCGCTGCCGATGCTGCGCGCCTCGGCCACGCTGGGCGTGCGTGCTGCGCGGCGCGTACGCACCTAGCCGCGTTCTCCGCGGCGCGTACAACTCAGCTGCGCCGGGGGCTTCAGCTGCTACCGGGGCGGATGGACTCGGGCCGGTAGATGTAGCCCTGGTGCTGGTACACGCAGATGCGATCACGCCCGTCACCCTTGGCCTGGTAGAGCGCGCGATCGGCCGCTTTGAGCAACTGATCCTTGGACTTGATGTCGCGGCTGGGGAAGACCGCGACGCCCAGCGAGATGGAGACGCGCTCCGCGTTGTTCGTCAGCGCGAAGGTCTCGCCCCCGACGGCTCGCCACACGCGGTCCGCCACAGCGAGCGCTCCGGAGAAATTCGTGCTCGGCAGCACCAGCAGGAACTCTTCGCCGCCGTAGCGAGTCACCACGTCGATCTCGCGCACGGCCTTGCGGATGCGCGCCGAAGTCTCGCGCAGCACCGCATCGCCGGCGTCGTGCCCGTAGCGGTCGTTGATGCGCTTGAAGTAGTCGATGTCGACCATCACGCAGGCCAGCGGCTCGCGGTAGCGCTCGGCGCGCTTGAACTCCTCGTTCAGACGCGTGTGCAGGTAGCGGTAGTTGTACAGCCCGGTGAGGTCGTCGAGGACGGCGAGTTGCTCCAGGCGTGAGCGCGCGTCCGTGATGTGATCGTGCATGCGCTTGAGCCGCACGAGGTTGTTCACGCGCGCCAGCAACTCGCGCTCATCGAACGGCTTGCAGACGTAGTCGTCAGCGCCGATGCGCAGGCCGGCCACGCGACTGTCGGTGTCGCTCTTGCCGGTGAGCAAGATCACCGGCAGGAATGAGTCCTGCGTGATGCCTTTGATGAGTCGGCAGCAGTCGAGGCCGTCGAGCCCCGGCATCATGATGTCGAGCAGCACGATGTCGAGGTCCATGTCGCGTGCGCGCGCCACCGCCTGTGGACCGTCTTCGGCGAACTCCACATTCATACCGTGCCCGCGCAAGAACGTCGCGAGGTACTGACGCGCGACGTGGTCGTCGTCGGCCACCAACACCGTGGGTGGTGTTCCTGTCGAAGCGGGCGTGGACACGGGATCCAAAGTGAGTAACGCAATGTATAGCACGAGGCGCAGGCGCTCCCCAAGGGGCAGCTGGCTCGTTGTCGCGCCGCGTGTCTGCCGATGTGGTGTCGTGCGCGCGCCCCGAAGCCGCTGCTGCCGCGCAAACCCTGCGCGCTGGCAACGCAAGCCCGCGTAAAAGCGCTTTTATTCCGCGATGCCTTTCTTGCCGACGAGCAGCCCGTATACTACGTCGTGCGTGCGGCGAGGCACGCCGCGGTCTGCCGCGAGTCGAAGAAGGGACGGGTACGGGGCTTGGAGCTCAAGCAGCAGCTCAAAATGTCGCAACAGCTGGTGATGACACCCCAGCTGCAGCAAGCGATCAAGCTCTTGCAGATGTCCCGCATGGAGCTGGTGGAGACCGTCCACCAGGAGCTGCTCGAAAACCCCGTGCTCGAGGACGTGCGCGAGCTCGCCGAGCCTGCAGCCAACGCGCCGATCAGCAGCGTCAACAGTAACGGCACGAGCCCTCTCAACGAGAGCCTCGAGCAAACGATTGCCGCCGACGCGCAGATCCAGGACGCCGGCGCGCGTGACGCCGACAAGAAAGCTTCCGAGATCGACTGGGACCGCTACATCGAGAACCACGCGATGCAGGCGCCGATGCCCGGTGGCGGCGTCTACCGCGGATCGAGCGACGAGCTGCCTTCGCTCGAAGCCACGCTCACCAAGACCGAAGACCTGGTCGATCATCTCGAGTGGCAAATGCTCATGAGCGACCTCGTCGAGGAGGAGCGCGGTTTTGCAGCGCTGGTCGTCGGCAATCTCGACGACCGCGGCTACCTCACGCTCGATGGCCTCGCGCCGGCAGAGGTCGTTCCCAAGCTCGCATCCGAGGCCGGTATCGATCCGGAGGACGCCGAAGAGATCCTGAAAGTCATCCAGACCTTCGATCCGATTGGTGTCGCGGCACGTGATCTGCGCGAGTGCTTGCTCGTGCAGGCCAGGCACCTGGGCATGGACGACCTCGTGCTCAAGATCATCGACGAGCACCTGCACGACCTCGAGCGCCGCAACTATCCCGCCATCGCGAAGAAGCTGAGCATCGAGATCGAAGAGGTCTACGACGTGGCTCAGGTGATCGGCGAGCTCGAGCCACGCCCGGCGCGCAACTTCGTCGCCAGCGAGCCGCAGTACATCGTCCCTGACGTCTGGGTGCACAAGGTCGGTGACAAGTACTTCGTGGTCGCCAACGACGATGGCATGCCCAAGCTGAAGATCAGCGGCTTCTACCGCGCCGCGATGAAGGGCAACGCGCAGGCCAAGGAGTACATCCAGAACAAGCTGCGCTCCGCGCAATGGCTGATTCGCAGCATCGATCAGCGACGCAAGACCATCGAGCGCGTCACCGAATGCATCGTCGACAAGCAGAACGAGTTCTTCGAGAAGGGCATCGAGTTCTTGAAGCCGATGATCCTCCGCGACGTCGCCGAAGAGGTCGGGATGCACGAGAGCACGATCTCGCGCGTCACCAGCAACAAGTACGTGGCCACCCCACGCGGCGTCTACGAGCTCAAGTTCTTCTTCAACAGCGCCATCAAGCGCGACGACGAAGACGACATTGCCTCCGAGAGCGTCAAGCAGGCGATCAAGAAGATCGTGGAGGCGGAAGACGACCGCCACCCCCATAGCGACCAGAAGATCGTCGAGCTACTGGCCCAGGAAAAGACCTTGATCGCCCGCCGGACCGTGGCCAAGTACCGCGAAATGATGGGGATTTTGAGTTCGTCGAAACGAAAGAAGTATTTTTAGGTAGACTAGGGGTTAACTTCGACGGGAGTGCACGACGCGCCCGGATGCCGGATACGCCAGAGGGTCACGCAGCGGTTTTCGTAAGGTGGAGGCCAGGGGTCTCCCGAACGTGGCCGGAGTATCGAGGCAGAGCGTGGTTTCCCCGAGGCCGCACGGCGCCTGCGCCGTGGTCCAGTGGCAGTCGGGCACCTGCGATTAGCGTCGATGCGAGGCGAGTGCTTCGCATCGTGGCTTGGCTTGCACGGCACGCGGCCCGCTGGGGCCCGGGGCGCAAGCTCCGCACGGACTGGTCAGACCTCCAGAAAGGAGTTGCATGAAGATCGCGTTCACATTCCGCAACTTGGAGTCCTCCGACTCCATGAAGAACTACGCCACCGACAAGATCGGGCGTCTGCAGAAGTACATGCAGGCACCGATGGACGTGGTGGTCACGTTCTCGGTCGAGCGGCACCTGCACTGTATCGACCTCAGCATCCACGCGGGTTCCGAGAGCTACCTCGGTCGCGAGGATGAGGAGGACATGTACGCGTCGATCGATCTCGTCGTCGACAAGATCAAGAACCAGCTTCGTCACAACAAGGACACGCACAGCCACAAGCGACGCGCCGCGGAAGTCGAGGTCGGGGGCGACTAGCCCACGGCCTACAGGCAGTCGTGCGCCGGGGCGAGGCTGACTCGCTTTGCCCACGCACGGCGACAGCGCCGCCGCTCCGGACACTGGCCGGGGCCGCGGCGTTGTTTCGTTTCTGGTCCGCTCATCACGGTTCATGTGCAGCGCGGGACTTGGTAGCCTTCACGCATGGCACTGCAACTGGTGGTCGTCACGGGCATGTCCGGCGCGGGCCGTTCGACAGCGCTGCGTCTGCTCGAGGACCTCGGCTATTTTTGCGTCGACAACATCCCGCCCGCGCTGATCCCGCAGCTGATCGAGCTGCTCGCCAAGGGCGGTGAGCTGTCGCGCGTGGGGCTGGGCGTCGACGTGCGCACGGGCGGCTTCCTCGAAGGCGCGGCCTCCGTGATGGACGCGCTGATCGCTGGCGGTCACGAGGTCGAATTGCTCTTCCTCGAGAGCCAGGACGACGAACTGGTGCGCCGCTTCAGCGAGACGCGTCGCTCGCATCCGCTCGCGCCCGGCGGCAACGTGGTGGAAGCCATCCACAAGGAGCGCGAGCGCCTGGCGCCGCTGCGAGCCCGCGCCGGCATGATCATCGACACCACCGGCATGAGCGTGCACGACCTGCGGCGCACGCTCGTCGACTACATCGCGCGCGGTGGCAAACGCACGCGCATGGTCACGCGCGTGGTGTCGTTCGGCTTCAAATATGGGCTGCCCGTAGATGCCGACCTGGTCTTCGATCTGCGCTACTTGCCCAATCCGCACTTCGTGCCCGAGCTGCGCTCGCACACCGGTCTCGAAGAGTCGGTCGCGCGTTTCGTGCTCGACGCACCCGAGACGCAGGAGCTGCTCACCGACCTCGTCGCGCTTTTGTCGAAGCTCTTGCCGCGCTACGCACGCGAGGGCAAGGCGTACCTCACCGTCGCCGTGGGCTGCACCGGTGGGCAGCATCGCTCCGTGGCGGTCGCGGAAGCCCTCGCGGCGCGCTTGCGTGACCAGGCCGAGGTCGTGGTCGATCACCGCGACATGCACCGGCGCTCGAAGTAGCTGCTCAGCGCCGGAGCGCAGCGGCCACGAAGCTCTGCAGCTCGGCTTCGTCCAGCACGCCGTAGCGGCGGCCGCGTTCGCTGCCCTGCGCGTCGAGCACGATCAGCGCGGGCACGGCCTCGACGCGTCCGAGGTCACTGTGGCCGCTCAGGATCACGTCCTGCGGGTCGTAGCTGAGCGGGAAGCTGACGGACAAGGCATCGCGGTAGGGAGTGAGGAAGAGCTTGGCGTCCGGCTGCAGCGCAATGCCGAGCACGTCCATCGAGTGTCTGCGCAAAAGCCAGTGCTCGATATGGGTCAGCGCCAGTTGCGAGCCCGTGTCCGAGGTCGAAAAGAGGAAGATCAAGAGCGGCCGGCCCGCGAAACGGGCGAGCGAGAGCGGCTGGCCTCTCGGGTCGGCCAGCTGCAGCTCGATCGGCGGACGGGCCGCGTCCTGTGCTGCTCGCGGCGGCGGCAGGGCACACGCCGCCATCAGCTGCAGGCCGGCTATCAGCCATGCCAGCGCGAAGGTTCTGGATCGGCGGCGGCTCTCGCTCACTCGAACGCCGCGTCGAGCGTGACGGCTTGTCCGCGTACCACCTGGACCTGGCTGAACGCTTTCTCCTGCGTCCGGTAGCGTGCGACCACCTCGTAGTTGCCGGCGCTCAGGTGCGCGCTGACACCGCTGCCGAGCGTGCCGATCTGCTTGCCGTCCCGCTTGATCACCGCCATGCCCGCCGCGCGCTTGCCCTGGCTTGCGATCTTTACCTCAAGGGTGCCGGTCGCGAAGTCGGCCTTCAGCTCGGCCTTGCTGCCCTTCTTCAGCGTCAACAGCTGGTGCTGCTCGGGGCCATCGAGCGCGCCATCAAGGCGCAACACGGCGTCATAGGTGCCGGCGGCGATGCTCAGCTCTTTGCCGCAGCTGCCGGACGCGAGCTCCTTGCCGTCCTTTTGTAGCGAGATGACACCGCTTGCGGCCTCGCCGTTCTCGCGGATCTCGCAGCTGACGCTGCCGTTTCCGCCATCGGCGAAGGCCACCGCGGCCAGCGAACAGAACCACGCGGCCGCACCCCAGAGTTTGGTAGATCGTGTCATGGGCAGCTCCTTGGGCTCGCAGCGTCCACCGGCGGACGCCCGGCGCGCAACGCCGATTCAGGCTTCGGCATCGTCGCCGAGACTCGACACTTTGCCAATTCCTATGTCTAGACGCGGGGTTGCGACGCACGAGAGAATCTGCCGCGCCGTTGGCATGCCCTTCCGGTGCGAGCTGCGCGAGAGTAGGCGGAGGCCGCGCCTGCCAGCGCAACCGTGGTGTCGAGTGCAGCTGCTTGACACGACGGGGGTGCACGGCTAGAAAACCGCTCCCCTTCGGGGTTTTCCGCTTCTGGGCACTCGCTGTCCCGAAAGCGCGAGAAAGGCTGAGATGGAGACCTTCACCGCAAAGGCCAGCGAAGTCGAGCGCAACTGGTTCGTCGTGGACGCGACAGACCTGCCGCTGGGCCGTCTTGCTTCGAATGTTGCCGCCGTGATCCGCGGCAAGCACAAGCCCGTTTACACGCCGCACGCCGACACCGGTGACTTCGTCGTTGTGATCAACGCCGAGAAGGTCAAGCTGACCGGCAACAAGCTCGACACCAAGCTCCGCCACTGGCACTCGGCGTATCCGGGCGGCTTCGGCACCGAGAGCTACCGTGCACTGCTCAAGCGCAAGCCCGAGCTTGCGATCGAGAAGGCCGTGTTCGGCATGCTGCCGAAGAATCGCCTGGGCCGCACGCTGCACACCAAGCTCAAAGTCTACAAGGGCGAGACGCATCCCCACGCTGCGCAGAACCCTCAGCCGCTCACCATTCGCACCTGAGTAGAAGACCATGATCAACGGCACAATGCACGGCAAGGCCTACGGTACCGGCAAGCGCAAGAACGCGATCGCGCGCGTTCTGGTGAAGCCCGGTAGCGGCATCATCACCGTCAACGGGCGTGCGCTCGAGACCTACTTTCCGCGCCCCACGTCCGTGATGGTCGTGAAGCAGGCGCTCGAAGCCGTCGAGAAGCAGGACCAGTTCGACGTCACCGTCAATGTCGTCGGCGGTGGCGAGTCCGGTCAAGCCGGTGCGGTGCGTCACGGGATTTCGCGCGCGCTCTTGGTCGTCGACCCGACCTTGCGCCCGGTGCTGAAGAAGGCGGGCTTCTTGACGCGTGATGCGCGCAAGAAGGAACGCAAGAAGCCCGGTCAGCCTGGCGCCCGCAAGCGTTTCCAATACAGTAAGCGCTGATTGATCGCGGCGCGCTTTGGGGCGCATCCGCGGCTTACGTCCTCGCTCAGCTCGGTCACGTACGTGAGTACGCTCCCTCGCATCGCTGCGGGCGCGCTCGCGGCTGCACCCCAATTCGCGCCGCTCGCGTTGGTGTGGCTTCGCGCGGAGTGAGGCTGGCGTGCCGGCGCGAAGCGCGCGGCAACGGGGCGTGGGTGTGGCGGAGCAGCTCTGTTGCGCCCTGCGAGTTGTCGCGTTGCGTGAGCGGTGCGAATTGGGGTGCAGCCGCGAGCGCGCCCGCAGGACCTGAGGGAGCCGTACTCACGTACGGTGACCGATGGTCCGAGGACGTAAGCCGCGGATGCGCCCCAAGGCGCGCCGCGATCAGGTGACGCGTGCGGATGGACCCCAAGGCGCGCCGCGGTTAGGTTACCGCCATGGGCGAGGTACGCGTCGCGATTGTTGGGGCTACTGGGTACGTCGGGGCGGAGTTGCTACGACTGCTTCTGGTGCATCCCTCGGCGAAGGTGACGTTGCTTGCGGCTCGCAGTGGGACGGGCGAGGCGGTCAGTCGCGCGCTGCCGAGCTTCACAGGCGTTTGTGACTTGCCGATCGAGGCGTTCTCGCCGGAGCTCGTGCGTGAGCGCGCGGATGCGGCATTCTGTGCGCTGCCGCATGGCGCGAGCGCGGAGACGGTGAAAGCTCTGCGGGCTGTGGGCGTGGTTGCGCTCGACATGTCGGCCGATTTTCGGTTGCACGATCTGGCTGCGCATCGCTTCTGGTATGGCGACCACCACGCGCCCGAGCTGATGCGCCATGCCGTGTATGGATTGCCCGAGCTGCATCGCGCGGCGATAGCGAAGGCCGATTTGATCGCCGTTCCGGGGTGCTATCCGACGGCCTCGATCCTCGGGCTTGCTCCCTTGGTCCGTGCGGGCCTCATCAGCCTCGATGGCTTGGTGGTGGACGCCAAGAGCGGCGTGTCGGGCGCGGGCAAATCGCCATCGCAGGGCACGCACTTCTCGGAGACCTCCGAGGGGATTCGCGCGTACAAGGCTGGCGGTCAGCACCGGCACACCGCGGAGATCGAGCAGGAGCTCTCGCGCATCGCTGGCAAGGAGATGCGCGTGACGTTCACGCCGCACCTGGTGCCGATGACCCGCGGTATTCTCGCGACGTCGTACGCGATGGCGACAGACGCGAGCGTCACGGCGCAGCGTTGCACCGAGGTCGCGCGCGAAATGTATGCGGGCTCGGTGTCGGTGGCCGTGCTCGATCCGGGCAAGCATCCGGACACGCTTTGGGTGCGTGGCAGCAATCGCGCGCACGTGGCGTACGCGCGTGATGATCGCACCGGGCGCATCATCGCGATGTCGACGATCGACAACCTCGTGAAGGGCGCGGCGGGGCAGGGCGTGCAGTGCTTGAACCTGCGCTTCGGTCTGCCGGAGTCCGCGGGCTTGGCTTCGGCGGGCTTGGCTCCGTGACACGCGTCCTGCACCTGAGCGACGTGCACGTCGATGTTCCGCTCACGCAAATGCCGTGGCGGCAAATGGTGAACAAGCGGTTCTTGGGCGCGGCCAATCTCGTGTTGAGTAGGCACAGCCACTTCGCGCAGGCACGGCAGAAGCTCGCCTCGCTGGCGCAGTTCGCGCGTGAGCACGCTGTGGACGCCATCATCTGCACCGGCGACTACACGGCGCTCGGTACCGAGCCCGAGATCATCGCTGCGCGCCAAGCCATCGAGCCGCTGACACGCGCGGCAGCGAGCTATGTCACGCTCCCGGGCAACCACGACTTGTATATGCCGGACTGCGTAGCAGACACGCGCTTCGAGCGGCACTTCGGGGATCTCCTGCGCAGCGATGCACCGGAGCTTTGCACCGACGGCCTCTGGCCCATCGTCCGCTTCATCGGCAGCGACGTGGCTGTGATCGCTGTGAACAGCGCGCGGCCAAATCCGCAGCCATGGCGCTCGAGCGGTCGCATTCCGGACGCGCAAGTCGAGGCGCTCGCGCGCATCGTGCGCGACCCGCGCATGGCACAGCGTTTCGTGTTCGTGGCCACGCACTACGCACCGCGCCGTGCCGACGGCACACCGGATCGCAAGTCGCACGGGCTCGACAATGCGGAGGCGTTCTTGCACGCGTGCGCCGGCGTCACGCGCGGGGCGCTGCTGCATGGCCACATCCACTGGCGCTTCCAACTGCAGGTGCCCGAGCTCCGTGTCCGCATCTTCGGCGCCGGCAGCACGACCTGCGCCGGGCGCGAAGGCCTGTGGCTGTTCGACATCGAAGCCGGCCAAGCCCGCGCCACGCCCGGCAGCTGGCTGGGTGAGCGCTACGGCCTCGACTCGGGCGCCACGGTTACCTTCTGAGCCTGCGCGGCGCTGCGATTGGGGCCGCCCATGCCCCCCAAGACCGCACGCCCTGTCGCTTTCTTGGGCCCACGACCCGCGAGGCCTACAATGTGGGACACACGCCTACTGTGGAGGGTCGCCCATGGACTGTCAGGTTGAACCGAACACGAGCCGCCGCCGTTCGCTGCGTCGAGCCGTCCGCGTCGAGACCGATGTCGTGAGCGATCTTTGGGATGGACCGGTGCCGCTCTTGGCCACCGACCTCTCGCTGCACGGCTTGTGGCTGGAGTCGGAGTTGCCGCTCGAGCCCGGTGCCGAGTTGCTCGTCACGCTCGTGCCGCCACGCTGGCAGGGCGACGAGCCCTTCGTGGCGCTCGCCGAGGTCGCGCGCGTGGGCTTGTTCCGCCGACAGCGCGAGGCGCGACCGTCCGGGATGGGTTTGACCTTCCTCGACTTCGAACGCACACACGAGCAGAAGCTGCGTGCTGCGCTGCGTGGCCTGCCTCCGCCGCTGCCCAAGCGCAACGTCGTGCGCCCACCCGCATTGCCCACGCGCGACGTCGTCGATCTAGCTGCGCTGCTCGTGGCGCCGCACCCGAGCATCGAGGAAGTCGGTCGGCTGCCGCAGCTCACGCTGGCGGATGGCTCGACGTTCACGCTGCGCGCGGAAGGAGCGTTGCTCACCGCTGGCCGCGGCCGGTACGTGCCCGCTGCGCACAGCGTGCCCGCGCCGCGCCGCGCTGCCGTTGCGCGCCTGTGCTCACCGATGAGCGCGATCTTCGAGCGGCGCGAGCCGCGGCTGTTGCGCGCTGTGGGCTAGGAGCCTGTCGGAGGAAGCCGGACCGAGGGGAGCGCTTTCTCCGACGGGCTCCTAGGTCCGGTCGCCACCTGTTCGGCTCGCGATCAACGTGACGAACCTATGGGCCTCCCGGGCGGCTGATACAGAATCCCGCCGGGCACCGTCATTGGCCGAGGACTGTCTGAGCCCGAGAGCCCCCGGTCCGCCCGGCGCGCCCCCCACATCCATCGCAACGCCGCGTCTCCCTCCGATTCCTCAACGCGCGCCCCAGCTTTGCGCTTTACGCACCCCTTGCCCTTGCGCTGCCCGGTGATTGGAGTTAGGCAAGCGGCGCACGCGCAAGGAGGCTCCCTCGGTGATCGAACAGCTCGTAGCTCTCGCGAAGATTGCTGATATCGACGCAGAGGCGCTGAGAACGGAGACCGAGCTGCGGGACATCCCGGCTCGTATCGAAGGGCTTCAGGGCGACGTGAAGAAGCTGGGTGAGCTGCTCTCCGCCGAGAAACACGACCTCGCGGATGCCGACCGGCTCTTGTCGGCGCAGGACGAGGAGCTGCAGAACCAGAATCAGGCTCTGGCCCGCTCCAAGTCCAAGGGCGCGCGCGCCAAGAACATGCGCGAAGCCGACGCCGTTGAGCGCGAGCTCGAGACCATTCGCCGCATGATGAAGGAGCGCGAGGTCGAGCGCGAGACGCTGAAGGAAGCCATCGGCAAGCGTCGCCAGTCCGTGGAGAAGCACGAGAAGGAATTCTCGGAGCTCGAGAGCTACGTGGCGACTGAGAAGCAGAAGGCTGACGTTCGCATGGCCGAGCTCACCACCACGCGCGACGAAGTGCTCAAGGGACGCGCGGCGCTGGCGGTGAAGGTTCCAGCCGACGTGCTGCGCCGCTACGACATGATCCGCAGCAAGCGGCAAGGCCTGGGCGCCGCCGCCATCAAGGACGGCTCGTGCAGCGGCTGCTTCGTGGTCCTCACCCCTCAGCAAGTGATCGGTGTCGCTCGCGCAGAAGAATTCGCACAGTGCCCGCGCTGCCAGCGCATCCTCTACTCACGCGAAGCCGTAGCGAAGTTCGAGCACCCGCAAGGCGCCTGAGCCGGCAGCGTCGCAATTCCCGCCCCGCGGACCAAAACGCGAGCGTCGCGATTCCTGATCCGCCCCCGCGCACCGCAACGCGAGCGTCGCGATTTGGGATGCAGCCGCGAGCGCGCCCGCAGGACCTGAGGGAGCCGTACTCACGTACGGTGACCGATGGTCCGAGGACGTAAGCCGCGGATGCGCCCAAAGCGCGACGCGATCAGAGAAACGCCAGCCATTCGGGGTGGAGGGTTTCGGGACCCCGCACAACCTGGAAGAAGCGGTCCTGGACGCGCTTGGTGATCGGGCCGCGCGCGCCGATGCCCACCTTGCGCTCGTCGACCTCGCGCACCGGTGTGACCTCGGCCGCGGTGCCGGTGAAGAAGACCTCGTCGGCGACGTAGAGCTCATCGCGGGAGATCTGCCGCTCCTGCACGTCGAGGCCGAGCTCGCTGCACAGCTGCATGATGGTGTGGCGCGTGATGCCCCCGAGGATCGAGCCCCCCACCGGTGGCGTGAAGAGCTTGCCGTTCTTCACGACGAAGATGTTCTCGCCCGAGGCCTCCGCCACATAGCCCTGTGCGTCGAGCAGGATGGCTTCCTGGTAGCCAGCTGCGACGACTTCGCGCTTGGCCAGGATGGAGTTGACGTAGTTGCCAACGACCTTCGCCTTGGTCATCGCGCTGTTGATGCCGGAGCGCGTGTACGAGCTGACCTTGGCACGGATGCCCTTCTCCAAGCCTTCCTCCCCAAGGTACGCGCCCCAGCGCCAGGCGGCGATCGTCAGATGGATCGGGTTGTCACGCCCGTACAGGCCCATCGCGCCTTCTCCCACGAAGGCGAGCGGGCGCAGGTAGCACTCGTCGAGCTTGTTGACGCGTACCAGCTCGAGGCAGGCCTCGTGAACCTCGTCGCGCGACCACTTCATGGCCATGTCGCTGATGTGGGCCGACTCGAACAAGCGATCGACGTGCTCGCGCAACCGGAACACCGCGCTCTTGCCGTCGGCGCGGCGGTAGCAGCGGATGCCTTCGAACACGCCGAGCCCGTAGTGCAGGGTGTGCGTGAGGACGTGCACCTTGGCGTCGTCCCAGGCCACCATCGAGCCGTTCATCCAGATCTTCTCGAGTTTTTCCACCATGGCGTGCCCTTCATAGCACAGGAAGCGCCGAGGTCGGTGCAGCGGCGAACGCACTTTCGTGGGGGCGCGCCGGGCCCGGCACCCGGCCGCGGTCACTGTTGACGCCTGTGGGTGCATGGAGTAGAACGCGCGGGCTTTTATGGGGAAATCGCGGGCTTGCCCCGCAGTCCCGAGTTCGCGGCGCAGGGCTTCGCCCGCGCCCCACAATCGTCACGAGGCATGCATTGTCAGTCTTGATGTCAGAGTTCTTGATGCAGCCGGAACCGACCAGCACCGCCGCACCGTCCACGGGTACGCCGCATGCAGCTGGCGGCGGCGGTCAGGGTGGGCTAGGCGCTCAGCTGCAGATGTTCGCGCCGCTGATCCTGATGTTCGTGGTCTTCTACTTCCTTCTGCTGCGCCCGCAGCAGAAGAAGCAGCGCGAGACCGACGACCTGCTCAAGTCGCTGAAGAAGGGCGACAGCGTGCGCACCACCGGCGGCATTCGCGGCGAGATCACCGACATCAACGATGCCGAAGTCACGCTGCTGATCGCCGAGAAGGTGAAGATCAACGTCTTGCGCGCGCACATCGCGAGCAAGATCACCGCGCAAGCGGCAGGCGCATCCAAAGACAAGTGACCGGTCGCGGTTCTTCAGCGCCGCGCGGCGGGCAAGAGTAGATTCATGGAAAAGGGTTGGTACTTCCGGTTGCTGCTGATTCTGACCGTCACGGTCAGCGCGTGGATTGCGCTGTGGCCCAGCCTCAACGCGTGGATCCCGGCACCAGCTGCCGTTCGCAACTTCGTGTCGGGCCGCATCAGCCCAGGTCTCGACATCCGCGGCGGTTTGCGCCTGTCGTACGATGTCGAGGTCGACGCGGCGGTGCGTGATCGTCGCGAGCTGCGCTCCGACCAGCTGCTACGCGAGCTCGGGCAGCGCATCGGAGTGTTCGGCAAGAACGAGACGCCGACCCGCGAGCAGCTCACCAAGACGCGCGAGCGCGTCACGATCCGCCACGAGGGTGAGCGTCGCATTCACTTCGTGTTCAAGGACGAGAAAGACGCGGCCAAGCTCGATCGCGATCTAATCACTCGCTACAACGACCTGCGCGAAGTGTCGCGCACGGGCGGCGACGTGATGCTCGAGGTGCGCACCGAGTTCCTGGAGCAGATCCAGGACACCGCGGTGCAGCAGGCTCGCGAGACCATTCAGAACCGCGTCGACGGCATGGGTCTGCGTGAAGCGTCTGTCACGGCGCAGAGCACCGACATCATCGTCGAGGTGCCCGGCGCCGACCAGGCGGTGTTCGATCGCATCCGCGAGATCATCAGCAAGACGGCGCGCCTGGAGTTCGAGATCGTCGACGACGACGCGAGCTTCGTGAGCGAGCTGACCGAGCTCCCCGCGGGCATCACACGCCAGAGCGAGGTGGTGTCGGCCGGCGCGAGCAAGCCGCAAACCTCGAGCAGCTTCCTGATCGCCAAGGGCAAGGAAGCGCGCAAGCAGCTGAGCGCGTACGTCGAGAAGCTGAAGACCGACGGCAAGATCCCCGAGGACCACAAGCTGCTGATTGGCGAGCTCGATCGCCCGGTCGACGAGGCGGGCGGCAAGCAGGGTGAGGTCGCGTTCCGAACCTATTACCTGTTCGGTCGCGCCGAAGTCACTGGCCAAGCCATCGAAGACGCCTTCGTCTCCAACGATCCGCAAGCCGGCGGCAAGCCCTACGTCGCGATCAACTTCAACAGCGATGGCGCGGATGCCTTCAAGGACCTGACCGGTCGCAACGTGAAGCGCCGCATGGCCATCGTGCTCGACGACCTCGTGGCGTCTGCGCCCGTGATTCAAACCGAGATCGGTGGCGGCCACTGCCAGATCACCCTCGGCGGGTTCCGGCCCTACAACGAAGTGTTGAACGAGGCGAAGGATCTCGTGCTCGTGCTCAAGGCCGGTGCGTTGCCGGTGCCCATCCGCCCCTCCAACGAGCAGATGATCGGCCCCTCGCTCGGCGCCGACGGTGTCTCGCTGGGTGTGAAGGGCGCGGGCGTCAGCATCATGATCGTGCTGCTCTTCATGGCTTTCTACTACGAGGTCGGCGGCGTCATTGCCGACGCCATGGTGCTCCTGCACCTCTTGTTCCTGCTCGCCTCGCAGGCCTTCTTCGAAGCCACGCTCACTTTGCCCGGTCTGGTCGCCATCGCGCTCAACATGGGCATGGCCGTCGACGCGAACGTGCTGGTGAACGAGCGCATCCGCGAGGAGCTGCGCGCCGGCAAGTCGGCACGCGTCGCGGTGGAACAAGGCTTCGCACGGGCCTTCTCCTCGATCTTCGATTCTCAGATCACCACGCTCATCGCGGGCGTCGTGCTCTTCCAGTACGGCACCGGCCCGATCAAGGGCTTCGCGGTCACGCTCATCCTCGGTATCTGCACTTCGCTGTTTACCGGCGTGTTCTGCTCGCGCGTCGCCTTCGATTGGCTGGTGCGTGGTCTGCGCGTTCAACGCCTCAGGGTCGGGTGATACGATGGAGTTCTTCAAGCCCGGGGTCACGTACGACTTCTTCAAGTACCGTTGGCCGTTCATCTTCACCTCGGTCGGCCTGTGCGTGCTGAGCCTGGTGTCGCTGTTCGTGCCCGGTCCGCGCTTCGGCATCGACTTCAAGGGCGGCACCGAGGTCGAGCTCGCCTTCACCGGCGACGTGACGCCCGGCGAGCTGCGTAAGGCCGTCGTGCAGCTGGGCTTCGAGGCGCCGGACGTGATCGCCGTCCAGGGCGTCAAGAACCGCTACATCCTGCGTCTGCCGCAGATCTCGTCGCTGCCCAAGGAGCAGATCGAGGGAGCCAAGAAGAAGCTCGACAGCAGCCTTGGCGACACCAAGCTCGTGGAGCTCACGGCGTCGCCCGGCGGCGACAAGCTCTCCGTGCAGCTGACGGCGGCGAACGATCCCGACCAGATCAAGACCGTGCTGGCCAGCGCGGGTCTCAAGGTCCGCTCGGTCGCCGCGTTCGGTAACGCGCAGGACTTCCGCTACGAAGTGCAGCTCATCGGTATCGGCGACAAGCTCGTGCAGGGCCTGGGCGAGAAGTTCGCCGGCCGCGCCCCCGACCGGCCGCTGCGTGTCGAGTGGGTCGGCCCCAAGGCCGGCGCTCAGCTGCGCGATGCCGCGATCAAGTCGATCATCTACGCCGTGGCGTTCATCATGGTGTACGTGGCGTTCCGCTTCGACCTGCGCTTTGCGCCGGGCGGCGTGGTCGCGTTGGCTCACGATGCGTTGATCACGCTGGGCGTGTACGTGGTGCTTCACAAAGAGGTCACCCTCGGCACCATCGCCGCCGTGCTCACGGTCATAGGTTATTCGATCAACGACACGATCGTGGTCTACGACCGCATCCGCGAGAACATGGGGCGCATGCGTGACGTGTCGCTGGTGCAGCTGATCAACATCAGCACCTCGCAGACCCTTGGCCGCACCGTCATCACGTCGGGCGTGGCGATGATCTCGATTCTCGGCTTCTTTTTCTGGGGAACGCCGCTGATCCGGGACATCGTGTTCGCGTTGATGGTCGGCTTCACGGTCGGCACGTATTCGTCGATCTACGTCGCAGCGCCGCTCACGGAGTGGATGGATCGACGCTTCTTCCGCAAGGCGTAGGTCGGTGACGGCGCCCCGGCCAATCAGGCGCACAAGGCGCGCAGCCTGATGCAGTACCGGCTGCGTCCAGCCGATCCGATGGCGGCGAGCGCGCTCGCTCGCGCCGTCGGGGTCGGGACCAGCGTGGCGCAGGTGCTCCTGCACCGGGGCCTGTGCGAGGCCGAGGCCGCGCGCGACTTCCTCGCGCCGCAGCTCTCCAGTCTCACGCGGCCGGACGCGATGGTCGACCGCGGCCTCGCCGCCGAGCGTCTCGCACGTGCCGTTCGCGCGGGCGAGCGCATCGCCGTGTTCGGCGACTACGACGTCGACGGCACGACCAGCGCAGTGATCCTCTCGGGCATCATCGAGGCGCTCGGAGGGCAGGTCAGCGTGCAGGTGGGCAACCGCTGGAGCGGTGGCTACGGCCTGTCCGACGAAGCCCTCGACCGTCTCCTGGCCGAAAAGCCTTCGTTGCTCGTGACCTGCGACTGCGGCTCGAGCGACCACGAGCGCGTGGAGCGCGCGATGCGGGCAGGCGTCGACGTGATCGTCGTCGATCACCACCTCGTGCCCGAGCAGCGACTGCCGGCGCTGGCATTTCTGAACCCGCACCGACCCGAGTGCGGCTTCGCCTACAAGGGCCTGGCGAGCGCGGGCCTGGTGCTCTCGCTCGGCGCTGCGGTGCGCGCCGCGCTCGGCTCGCAGCTCGATCTGCGGTCGTGGCTGGATCTGGTGGCCCTCGGTACGATCGCGGACGTTGCCCCGCTGGACGGTGACAACCGGCGGCTGGTGCGCGCGGGCCTTTTGCGCCTGGCTGCCGAGGATGCTCGACCGGGCATCGTCGTGCTGCGTGAGCTGGCGCGCATGCGCGGTAACGCTGCGTTGTCGGCCGTCGATGTGTCGTTCCGGCTGACACCCCGACTGAACGCGGCCGGTCGCATGGGCGATCCCGCGGTCACGCTCGAGCTGCTGCGCGCCAAGACCATCGTGCAGGCGCGGCAACTGGGTGCGCGCATCGAGCAGATCAACGACGAGCGCAAGGCGATGCAGAAGCGTGTCACCGAAGAAGCCGTCGCGCAGGTGGCGCAGCTGTACGGGGCCGAGCCGAGGCACGGCATCGTCGTCGCGAGCGAGAGCTTTCACCGCGGCGTGGTGGGCATCACGGCGGCGCGCTTGGTCGAGCTGTTCCGGGTGCCGGTCGTGGTCGTGGCGTTCGATGCGGGCGTCGGTCACGGCAGCGCCCGCGCGCCCGCGGGCTTCCCGCTCTACGATGCGCTTGCGGCCTGCGCCAGCGAGCTCTCGCGCTTCGGCGGCCACCAGGCGGCCGCTGGTGTGACGCTCGCCCAGCCGCGACTGCCGGCCTTTCGCGAGGCCTTCACCGCGGCCGCCGCGGCGTGCTCACTGGCGCCGCAGGCCGCAGAGGCCGTCGTCGACGTGCGCCTGGAGCCGGGGGTGTTCGATGTCCCCAGCGCCCAGGACCTCGCGCGCCTGGAGCCACTCGGACAGGCCAATGCCGAGCCGCTGTTTCTCTTGCCGCAGGCGCGTGTCGTCACTCGCAACGTGGTCGCCTCCGCTCATCTCAAGCTCCAGCTGCGCGTGGGAAGCCAGTCGCTCACCGCCTTCGGCTATGACATGGCGCAAGTCGCGGCCGCCCCCGGCAGCGAGGTCGCCGCGCTGGGCGCGCTGCGTCCGGACAGCTGGGCGGGTGGTGAGCGCGTGGAACTACGGTTGGCCTCGCTCGAGCCCGTCCTACCGGGCTGACCCGTGCACAGCGCTGCGGCCTGCCCTGCACCCGACGACGCCGTCCCGGCGTGCGCGTCGCTTGCTCTTACCCGACCATGCGGGTTAGATTCACGGTCGCTTTCCTGTTTCGGGGGTTAAGATCTCGATGAGCTTGCGTCAAATCCGGGTCATCCTTGCAGCACTCGTCGCCACCCTCATGCTCGCGGGTGCGCCCGCGATGGTGCACGCGGCGGGCACGACGAAGGCACAACAGATCCCTGCCGACTTCAAAGGCACGATCGGCGTCGGTCTGATCGGCGCCGAGCTGGGCTTCGTGTTGCCCGCGCTGGCCGGCATGGACCAAACCTGGGCCTACATCGTGTTCCCTGCGGTGGGCGCGATCGGTGGCGGAGCCCTCGGTTACTTCGCGCTCGAGAAGGGCAACCACAGCGAGCTCTCGGTGGCTTCGCTCATGTTGGGCGCCGTGCTGCTGATCCCAACCATGGTGCTCACGCTCTCGGAGACGTCCTACGACCCCGCGGAAGATACGCAGAGCGCAGCGTTGAAACAGCAGCGCGCGTTGGCCCTGGCGAAGGCGCGGCGCGCCAGCGAGCTGGGCACGGGCATGCTGCGGCTCTCGGGCGAGGGCGTGTCGGTCGCAGCGCCGGGCTTTGGCCTGGTACCGGGCGTCAGCGGTCGCCAGACGCATATCTCGGGCCTCAGCCTCTCGCTGCTTTCCGGCCGCTTCTAGGAGCCTGTCGGAGAAAGCGCTCCCGTCGGTCTTCGGCCGCTTCTCGGACATCTTCTTGTGCGAAATCCTCAAAATACCACGCGGTATTCCTGCGGTTTCGCACAAGAACCTGTCTCGAGAATCGACTCGAAGCCCTCGGTCCGGCTTTCTCCGACAGGCTCCTAGACATGGTCGTCGCGCGGGTGCGGCGCACGATCGAGCAGCGGGCGCTGCTCGGCCGAGGTATGCGCGTGCTCGTGGGCTGTTCGGGTGGCCCCGACTCGGCTGCGCTCTTGCTCGCACTCTGCCGCCTGGCGCCGGAGCTCGGGGTCACGCTCGAGGCTGCGTCGGTCGACCACGGGCTGCGCGCTGACGCTGCGCTGGATGTCGCGGTTGCGGCCCGTCAGGCCCGGAGCCTGGGCGTCGGGTTCCATGCGCTGCGGGTCGCGGTGCCGGCCGGGGGCTCGGTGCAGGCGCAGGCCCGAGAGGCACGCTACGAGGCGCTGCTCGGGCTGGCAGCCAAGCTCGGGGCGCACCGGGTGGCCGTGGGTCACACGCTCGATGACCAGGCCGAGACCGTGCTGCTGCGGGTGCTTCGCGGGGCAGGGCTACGGGGTCTGGGCGCCATCGAGCCGCTGCGGTCCGACGGCGTGATCCGGCCGCTGCTGGACTGTCCCCGGGCCGAGGTCCACGCCTTCGCGCAGGCGCATTTCGTTGAAATCGCACGAGATCCCAGCAACGACCAGAGCCGGTGGAAGCGCGTGCAGGTGCGCAGCCAGCTCATGCCCGCGCTACTCACGCAAGATGCCCGAGTGGCGGAGCACCTGGCCGACTTGGCGGATGAAGCGCGCGCCAGCGTCGAGCTGGTCGACCAGCTCGCGACCGAGCTGCTGCAGCGCGCCAGGGTCGACGGGGAAACGCTAAGGATTTCGGAGCTGCGAAAGGCCCCCGCCGTCGTGCTGCGTGCGGCACTGCGGATCTGGGTGCTCGCGCAGCCCGCGTCGGCGCCCGGTCGCGCGCAGCTGGCGCAGCTCGAGCAGACGATCATCTCGGGCCGCGGCGAAGTGTGGCTCGCGCAAGGGGCACGCGTGGTCGCGGCCGGCGCGGCGCTCGCGATCCTCCGCGCCTAGACCAACTCCCTTTGCGTCCACGGCTTGACGCGGCCGCCTCGGGTGCGAAGGTATGGAAAACAGACGAGTTCTCATTGCGGCACGATAGCCGCTATGCTTGCTCCCCCTGGTCTTATCGCCCCGAGGAAATCGTGAAGCAAAGCCACAAGACCCTAGTGCTCTGGGTCATGCTGATTCTGATGTTCGTCGCCATCTACAACTTGGTGATGGACTCGGACGCGCCCCGGCCTTTCGCGTTCAGCGACTTCATGAACGACGTGCACACCGGCCAGGTGGAGCGCGTGGTCATCAAGACGCGCGAGCACACGGCGGAATATCGCTACAAGCGGTCCAAGCCGCCCACGGAAGAGCGAGTGTCGCTCGGGCCCACGGGCGAGGGCGTCAACAAGGACTTGATCGATCACGGCGTGCACGTGACCTATGCGGCCGACGACCAGAACGGTCTGTGGGGCAGCATCCTCGTCACGTGGATCCCCATGATCTTCCTGCTCGTGGTGTTCTTCTTCTTCATGCGTCAGCTGCAAGCCTCGGGCGGCAAGGCCATGAGCTTCGGCAAGGCACGCGCGCGTCTGCTCAGCGAGTCGTCGAACAAGGTCACCTTCGATGACGTGGCCGGCATCGACGAAGCCAAGGACGACTGCGAAGAGATCATCGCGTTCCTCAAGGACCCCAAGAAGTTCCAGCGCCTCGGTGGCCGCATCCCCAAGGGCGTGCTGCTGATGGGCTCGCCGGGCACCGGCAAGACGCTGCTCGCGCGCGCCATCGCGGGTGAAGCGGGCGTGCCGTTCTTCAGCATCTCGGGCTCGGACTTCGTCGAGATGTTCGTGGGCGTGGGCGCCTCGCGCGTTCGTGACCTGTTCGAGCAGGGCAAGAAGAACGCACCCTGCATCATCTTCATCGACGAGATCGACGCGGTCGGTCGTCACCGCGGCGCCGGCCTCGGTGGCGGACACGACGAGCGCGAGCAAACGCTGAACCAGCTGCTCGTCGAGATGGACGGCTTCGAGTCGAACGAAGGCGTGATCATCATCGCGGCGACCAACCGCCCCGACGTGCTCGATCCGGCGATTCTGCGTCCGGGCCGCTTCGACCGTCGCATCAACGTGCCGCGTCCCGACATGAACGGGCGGCTGGGCATCCTGGCCGTGCACACCAAGAAGGTGCCGCTGTCGACCGACGTCGAGCTCGAGATCATCGCGCGCGGCACGCCGGGCTTCTCGGGCGCCGACCTCGAGAACCTGGTGAACGAAGCGGCGCTGCTCGCAGCGCGCCTCGACAAAGACGAAGTGACAATGACCGACTTCGAGATGGCCAAGGACAAGGTGCTCATGGGCACCGAGCGCCGCTCGATGGTGATCAACGACGAAGAGAAGAAGCGCACGGCCTGGCATGAGGCCGGCCACACGGTGGTGGGGCATCTGTTGCCGCATCATGATCCGGTGCACAAGGTGTCGATCATCCCGCGCGGTCCCGCGCTCGGCGTGACCATGTCACTGCCGAAGGAAGATCGGCTGGGCTACACGCGCGACTGGGCGCTCGATCGCATCGGCATGGCGCTGGCTGGTCGCATCGCCGAAGAGCTCGCGCTCGGCGAGATGACGACCGGCGCGGCCGACGACTTCCGTCAGGCCACGCGCCTGGCGCGCTCGATGGTCACCGAGTGGGGCATGAGCGACAAGATGGGACCGCTGGCGTACCTCGAGCGCGAGGAATCGTTCTTGCCGTTCATGCCGGGGCCTCGCCGTGGCGAGTACTCGGAGAAGACGGCGTGCCAGATCGACGAAGAGGTCCACAGCATCGTCAGCAAGCAGTACGCGCGGGTGAAAGAGCTGGTGCAGGCGCACATGGACCAGCTCGGTGCCATGGCGCAGGCGCTGCTCGAGCGCGAGACGCTCGACGCCGAGGAGATCATCGCGGTCATGGACGGGCAGCCGTTGCCCGAGCGTAAGCGAATCGAGATCCCGCGCTACGCCGAGAAGGCGCGCAAGGGCAAGGACAAGCGCAAGAGTTCGCTGTTCACGCCGCGGCCGCGTGAGGTGCCGTCGGGTTCATAGCTGGGGCGACACGGCATTGGGCCTACCGCGCATACCGCGCCTACCGCGCGTACCGCGCCCACCGTGGCCATCGGGGTCAATGTGATCACGGCGGTCACCGCGGAACGCCAACGGGAATGCCTGGGCCGCGCGTTCCGCACCGGCGCGGGGTCCGTGCAGACGTTAGAGGGAGCGGCTGGGGATGGTTTTCGAGGTAGCGTCGGAAAGGAACTGTCAGGTGTGGGGGGTGCTCAACGTGACGCCTGACTCTTTTAGCGACGGCGGCGAAGCCTTCACGGCTGATGCTGCGTTCGCGAAGGCCGAGCGCTTGCTGGCCGAGGGCGCAGACGTCATCGACGTCGGCGGCGCTTCGTCACGCCCGGCGGGGCCGGCGTATGGAGCGGGCGCGGCGAAGGTGAGCGTGGCCGAGGAGCTGCGCCGCGTTTTGCCCGTGATCGCGCGCATCCATCGCGAGCTGCACGCGCGGGTGTCCATCGACACCGTGAACGCCGAGGTCGCCGAGGCGGCGATCGAAGCGGGCGCGAGCATCGTCAACGACGTGTCGGGTGGCGCGTCCGAGGCGCTGTTGCGAGTTGCGGCGCGTCATGGCGTCGAGCTGGTGCTGATGCACAACCGTGGTGACGGCGGCCTGACCGGCAGCCAGGCAAGCTACGCTGACGTCGTGCAGGAAGTCGCGGGCGAGCTTCGGGATGCCGTCGCGCGCGCACGTGCGGCCGGTGTCGAGGCTGGGCGCGTGTGGCTCGATCCTGGCATCGGCTTCGCCAAGCACGCCGAACATTCCTTCGCATTGCTGGCTGCGCTGCCACGCCTGGTCGCTCTGGGCCACCCAGTGCTGGTCGGGCCGTCGCGCAAGGCTTTCATCGCGGCCGCCGAGCGCGCAGCCACAGGTGCTTCTTCGGGCCCCGGTGAGCGTCTGGGTGGGACCTGTGCCGCGGTCGCAAGCGCCGTGTTCTCGGGCGCGCGCGCCGTGCGTGTTCACGACGTGCGTGCCAGCCGGCAGGCCGTGTCAGTGGCTTTGGCCATTCGCGCCATCCGTGACGCAAAGCCCGCGCAGGAGGCGCTTTGCTGAGCGAGATCGCCTCGAGGCTCATTCATTTCTTCGCGCGGGATGTCTCGCTCATCCTGTGGGACCTCGTCGATATCGGCCTGGTCGCGGTGATCGTGTATTTCGTGCTGCTCTTGCTCAAGGGCACGCGCGCGATGCAGATGGGCGTGGGCCTGGTGCTGGTGTTCGTGGTGTACCAGTCGGCCAAGCGCCTGGGCCTGGTGACTCTCTACACCATGCTCGATACGCTGCTCACCTCGCTCGTGTTGATCATCGTGGTGATCTTCCAGCAGGACATCCGCCGCGCGCTCGTGCGCTTCGGGCGCAAGCCGTTCTTCGCGTCGGCAGGCGGCGTGACCATGGAACACCAGGTGATCGACGACGCGGTGAAGGCTGCGACCTCGCTCGCGCAGAAGCGCATCGGCGCGCTGATCGTGTTCGAGCGCGAAGGCCTGCTCGAGGACTTCATCGAGTCCGGCACGTTGCTCGAGGCGACGGTGTCGAAGGAGCTCCTGTACAGCATCTTCATTCCCAGCCACGAGAACCCAATGCACGACGGCGCGGTGATCATCCGCGAGGGGCGCATCTGGCAAGCCGGCGCGTTTCTACCGCTCACGGCCAGTACCAAGCTCGATCGCAACCTCGGCACACGCCACCGCGCCGCCATCGGCCTGTCCGAAGAGACCGACGCCGTGGTGATCGTGGTCTCGGAGGAGCGCGGCGAGGTCAGCCTGTGCTTCAACGGCAACATCGTGCGCAACCTCGATGCCGCGCTCTTGCGCAAGGTGCTCCTCGGCTTGTTCCAGAAGCGGCCCAAGCGCAAGACCGGCAAGCACGACACCGGTGATAAGCGCGACAGCAAGGAGCGCCTATCGCGCATCAGCACACCTCCGGTGGCGCCGTCCGCGCCCGAGGTCGCCGGCAAACCGAAGGAAAGCTCGGGGGCCCAGTGAAGGACGCCGCCGTGCAACCGGTCGAGCGCGGTGCGCTGACTCGGCTCGTGATGGACAACTTGCCGCTGAAGTTTCTGGCGGTGGTGCTCTCGGTCGCGCTCTTCTCGCTCGTGCACAGCGACACCGACGCGCAGCGCTCCATCTACGTCGACGTGGTCGCGCTCTTGCCGCCAGCGCACGCGCAGCGCCTGCTGGTCAGCAGCTTGCCGACGCAGGTGAAGCTCACGCTGCGCGGCAGTCGCTCGCGTTTGTCCGCGCTGCAGCACGACGACTTCGCGCCGATTCAGGTCGATCTGCGCGAGGGCAACCGGCGCTCATTCTACTTCGATGCCGCGTCCATCGACGTGCCCGTTGCGGCTCAGGTGACCGGGATCGAGCCCACGAAGCTCGACCTCGTTTGGGCTGCGAGCACCGAGCGCAAAGTGCCGGTGCGCGCCCGGCTGCGCGGTGCGCCCGAAGAGGGCTACATGGTGAAGAAGCCCGTTGGGCTCTCGCCCGCGACCGTGACGATCACGGGGCCGGTCGACGCGGTGAAGGCGATCACCGAGGTGTTCACCGAAGAGCTCGCTGTCGACGGCCTGGGCGCAGGTCTGCACGACCGCCGCGCGCAGCTCGAGCCGCTGCACGGTCACGTGACGTATCTCGAGCAGTCGGCGTCGGACGTGCACATCGAGATCGTGCCCGAGCTCGGCGAGCGCGTGTTGCGGCGGCTGACCGTTGCGGCGCTGGGCGCGGGTGACGTGAACGTGCGGCCGAACACGGTGTCGGTGACGTTGCGCGGGCCGGTGCGCGCGCTGGCGGATCTCGAGCCGGAGGAGCTGGTGCCCTACGTCGAGCTGGGCAGTGTGGTGGCTGGCTCTGGCACCCAGTCCCTCGACGTGAGGGTGCGCGGCGTGCCCGAAGGCTTCGAGGTCGCTCGCGTGATGCCGAGCGCAGTGCTGATCCAGCGCAAGAAGTAGCTGCGCGCCCGCGTGCGGGTTGCGCCGCTGACGGCGGCTCAGCGCAGCTCGTCCTTGGCCATGTCGGCGATCTCCTGCGCGATGCGGCGGATGGCTTTGGCGTCGGGGCCTTCGACCATGACGCGCAGCTTCGGCTCGGTGCCGCTCCAGCGCACCAGCACGCGGCCCTTGTCGCCCAGCTTGCGCTCGGCCTCGCTGACTGCGCCGCGGGTCCTCGGCATCTCCGACAGCGGCCTGCGGGCCGGCAACGCAGCATTGATCAAGATCTGGGGGACCGGCTCGATCACCTCGTCCATCAGCTCGGAGACCGGGCGGTTCTCGCGCAGCATGATGGCCAGCAGCTGCAACGCGGCCAGCGTGCCGTCGCCGGTGGTGGAGTGGTCGAGGAAGATCAAGTGGCCCGACTGCTCGCCGCCGAAGTTGTAGCCCTTCTGGCGCATGGCTTCGACCACGTAGCGGTCGCCGACGTCCACGCGCACCAGCTTGCCGCCTTCGTCGCGCAGCGCGTGCTCGAGGCCGATGCTCGACATCACCGTGGTCACGAGGGTCTTCTTCTTGAGCGTTCCGGCGCGCAGCATGCGCGTGGCACACAGCGCCATCACCGCGTCGCCGTTGATCTCGCGGCCCTTCTCGTCGATCACGATCAGGCGGTCGGCGTCGCCGTCGAGGGCAAATCCGACGTCGGCCTTGCAGCGCAGCACTTCCTTGGCGCAGTGCTCGGGGTGCACCGCACCGCGGTCCTGGTTGATGTTCTTGCCGTTGGGCTTGACGCCGATGGCGTGCACCGTGGCGCCTAGCTCGGAGAACACGTGCGGCGCGGTGACGTAGGCCGCGCCATGCGCGGCGTCGACCACGATGCGCAGGCCGTCGAGCGTGAGGCTGGAAGGGAAGGTGCCCTTGATGAACTGAACGTAGCGACCCCACGCGGTCTCGATGCGCTCGGCGCGACCGATGTGTGTTCCCACGGCGCGCTTCTTGTCGAGCACGGGCCCGGCCATCAGCTGCTCGAGCGCCTCCTCCTCGTCGTCGGGGAGCTTGAATCCGTCGGGGCCGAAGACCTTGAGGCCGTTGTCCTGGTAGGGGTTGTGCGATGCCGAGATCACGATGCCGGCGTCGGCGCGCATGCTCGTCGTCAGGTGCGCCACGGCGGGCGTGGGCAGTGGGCCCGTGAGCAGCACGCGGCCGCCCATGGAGCACACGCCCGCGGCGAGCGCATGCTCGAACAGGTAGCCCGAGATGCGCGTGTCCTTGCCGACCACGATGCGCGGGGCGTGCTTGACCTTCTGGCGTGCGGTGTACGTCACCGCGGCACCCAGGCGGAACGCGACCTCGGGGGTCATGTTGCCTTCGTTGGCCTTGCCGCGAATCCCATCGGTACCGAAGAAGATGCGTGCCATGACTGCAAAAACCTCTGTCAGACCCCGTCTTCGGGGTGCGGGGATCGCTCCTATCAGGGCTCCCAGGTGACGTCGAGGCCCCAGGCGGTTTCCGGTGAGAATCGCCCGGTCCCCACGATGTTGTGTGGGAAGTAGAGCTCGATCAGGAAGTCGAGCGTGGTGCTGCTGGCGGCTGCGCTGGTGGTGGTGGTGTCCGTGCTGGTGCCTTGTTGGGCGCTCGAGACGGCCCCCTGCAAGTACACGCGCTGCACGAACGAGCGCATGAACTTCGGCACGGCCTCGATGCCGGCCTTGAGCCGCGTCTGACTGTTCTGCCCTGCGGTCTCGACCGAGATGCGCGGGCCGCCCGTGGTGCCCAGCGTCAGGATGCCGCCCACGACGCTCGCGGCGAAGGCATTCTGTGCGCCCTGCGCATCGCCCGAGGCGGCCGCGTCGACGTTCGGGCAGCGGCCCGAGAGCAAGAGCACCACCGCTCCGTCGCCGGGGCACGACTCCGAGCTGAACTCGACCTGCGGATCGGCCAGCGTGCCGCTCACGGTCACGACCACCGGCGCGTTGCCAGTGCCCGGCGGCTGGTAGCTCGCCACCAGGTTGACCTCGGGGTTCAGGTCGGCGGTGCCATCGAGCAACATGCTGCCGCGCGTCAGCTGGAAGCGCTTGTCGAACGCGACGAAGCTACCGCGCGTGAAGGTGACGTAGCCGCCGGCGCGGAACTGCGGCTCCTCGTAGCTGAGGGCGAGCTCCGTCGACACGTTCGCGTCGAAGTCGTCGCGATGCACGCTGACACCACGGCGGCCGTCCACGATGAACTGCAGCACATACGGGATGTCCGGGTGTGCCTTTCGCTTCACGGTCGTGAGCACCACGTCGGGGTGCGGATCGAGGGGTTGCAAGCTGCGGCTGCTCGAGTCGGGCAGGCGTACGCTGAGCGAGTGGATCTTCACCGCGGTCATCGTCTTGTACTCCCCGATCTCGCTCGTGAGCACCGCGCTGCCCGTGATCCATGCGAGATCCACGCCCTCGCGCTGCGCGGGGAAGTTGTCGAGCAAGACGGCGATCGAGAGACGGTCGGGCTTCCACAGCTCGAAGCCGAGGCCGCCTTCCGCGCTGAGCGAGCCTTCGCCGGTGCGTGCACGCAGCCCGTCGATCTTGATCCACGTGCCGTTGCCCTGGAGGTTCATCGAGATGTCGTGAAACTCCTGGCCTGTCGCGACGGCGTAGAGCTTGCCGTCACGCAGCAGCACGTCGCCGTGGTAGTGCACCCGGTCACGCATGCCGCGCACGACGAGCTGCCCGTCGGCGACTGCGGAAAAGCCGAGCACGCCCGGCACGCGGTCGAGAAACGGCCGCAGCTGTGCGTGATCGAAGTCCAGCTGCAGGCGCAGGTCGCGCTGGTCGTCGCGCGCGGGGAGCAGATCTTGCTTGCGCCAGCTGATCGGTAGCAGCGCCGCGAGCTGCGTGCTACCGCCCTGGCAGCCGCTCATCGTGCCGGTTCCCTCGATCTGCTGCGCGTTGGCGGTGAACGCGAGATCGACCCGCATCGGATCCCGACCGCACGAGTCGACCACCAGCTTGTGGCGGCCTTCACGCGTCTGGACGTGCGGCAAGAAGACCGCCTGCGTCTTGAGCGAGGCGGTCGGCGCATCGGTGAGCAGTCCATCGAGCGACCACTGCGCGTGCAGCTCGCCGCTGCCTTGCTCGCAGAGGATCGGGATCTGCTGCAGCGCGTCGATCTCGAGGTCCCCGTCGGCATCGATGCGCGTTGGCGTGGACATGCGGCTGTCCTGCAACCAGGCGTCGATGGGCCAGGCGATGCGGCCCTTGCCCGAGGCCACGCGCTGGTCGCTGAGATGCCCGGTGAACGTGAAGCGCGTCTCACCGTTCTGGACGAAGAGCACGCCGCGCACTTCGGGCTCAACGTGCAGCTTGCACTGCTCGTAGTCGAAGCCGGCGCTGGTCTTGGCCGTGAAGCGAACCAGGCCTTCGACAGGCCCCGCCTGCCTCTGCAGGTCGAAGTGTGTCTCGACCAGCACCGGCAGGTCCCACTGTGTTGGCAGGCGGAAGGGCAGCTGGTCGACGCGTCGGCTCGTGGTCTCGCCTTCCATCTTCCAGCGTCCGGAGCCGAGGATCTGGTTGAGGCTGGAAGGGTTGGCCTGCAGCGCGACCCAGGGCAGCGCGAGCTCGATGCGCGCGTCGCCAAGGCTGCCGTGCGCGTCGGAGAGCCGTGCGTCGAGGGCGAGTGTGTCGGCGTGGTAGTCGATGCTCGTCGACAGGCTCACGGGCGCCAGCGCTGCGGTCTGCACTTGCGACAGCTCGAGCTTGCCGGCGAGCACTGGCTGAGCGAGCGTGCCGGTGCCGTGCAGCGCGCCGCTGACGCTCCCACTCGTGAGCGCAGTGCGCAGCGCAGGGAAGGTGCGCAGGTCGAAGTTGGTGCTCGCGAGATCGAGCGCATAGTGACCGCCACGCAGCGCCTTCAACGGATCGGGCTCGGTGGCGTCGAGCTTTCCCTGTCCGGTCAAGCGCAACACGCCGCCATCGCTCAGGTCCACTTCCGTGTCGAGCTCGAGCAGGCCGTCCTTGTACGTCACCGAGTACACGGCGCCGACGTCCGGCACGTCCAGCACGCGCGCGTTGCGCAGCGCGCCTTGCAGGGACAGGTCGGGTCGCTCGACGTCACCGTGCAGCTGCACGGCGGCGTCGATGCTGCCTTCCGAGAGCGGGAAGTCGCGCCCGAGCAGCGCATGCAGGGCCGCCATGTCGAAGTTCTGCAGCTGCGCGTCGATGTCGTCTTCGCCGTGCAGGCGCACGATGCCCTTCGCCTCCAGCCGCTGCGAGCGACTCGCCAGGCGCAAGAGCCCGAGCGAGATCGCTTGCTCGTGCACGACCGCCAAGTCACGCGCCACGCCACGCCAGGTGTTGTCGCCCACCGTGAACTCGATCGGGTCGGCCTGCACCACGAAGCCCTTGCGGTCCGCTGCGACCCTGGCGTTGAAGTAGAACGTCTTCTGGCCCTTGGACTGGAACTCACCCTCCGCGGTGTAGCCCTCGGGGCCGCCCTGCAGCGCAAAGTGTGCAGCACCGAGCGCGTACGCCAGCACCGAGACATCCACAGCGCTGACCTCGAGCCTGAGCGTCGGTAGCTGCGGATCTCCGCGTGCGCTGCCCTCCAGCGTGACCTTCGACGCGAGCACCGAGCCGTAGTGCACGTGCTCCACCGTCAGCCGGCCGCTCACGTCGAGCTGGTTGCTCCCGGTCTTCGGCACGCGAATGCGCAGGTGCACCGTCAGCTCACCACGCGCGCCTGCAACGTAGCGTGAGAGGTTGGGGTCGCGCTCGATGGCGGGGAAGTGCGCGTCGACGTCGAGGTCCGCGCGTCCGTCGAAGCGCAGGCTGCCGCGAGCGCTGATCTGCGCCCCGGCCTGTCTCGCACGCACGCGCTCGATGCGCAGCGCTTCGGACTCGATGACACCCTCGAGATCGAACGCCGGCACATGGATGCCCTTGTAGTGCAGCGCGGCCAGCTGCAGTCGAAGCTTGGGCGAGGCGTCCTTGGTCGGTACGCTGACGTCCGCCGAGCCCCGCACCGTCACGTCCGGCAGGCTCGAGACCAGCCGTGTCGCTTCCAGCGCCTCGGTCCACACGTGCACCGAGACGCCGCGCGTGCCGGAGATGAAGCCCTGCGCTTGCACCCGCCCACCTTGCGTCTGCAGATCCGCGTCGACGGCCAGCTCTTGCGGTGGGCCGCGCAGCTGCACGTGGCCCGTCACCTGCGACTGCAGCGGCCCGATCCAGCCGTAGCCGAGGCGCTTGAGCGTGTCGGGACTGGCGCCCTGCAGATCGATGCCCAGCTCCAGTGCTTCGCTGGTTGCGCCCGGCGGCTGGCGATAGCGCAGCTGCGCACGTACGCGCTCCGCGTCGCGCCGCGCGTGCACCTGCAGCGCGATGCCGCGCTCCGGCAAGCTGGAGATGCTGCCGCGCAGCTGCTCGATCGGGGCCGAGAAACCGAAGGGCTGCACCAGCACACCGTGTGCATTCTGGATCTGCACCTCGACGCTCTCGCCGATGTCCAGTCGTCCACGCGCGGAGAGCTCTTCCACGCGCAGCCCCGAAAGACCCAAAAGCTCGCCGTAGAGCGTGAGCTTGGCCAGCCGAACGCGCTCGATCGCGACGCGCAGGCCAGGGCCAGTGGTCGGCCCGGCTGCCGGCGAGCGCGGCTCGAAGCAGGAAAGGAACGTGGGGCTACCGTGACCGTCGTCGATCAAGTGAACGGTCGCACCGCGCAAGCTCGCGCCGCGGATGCGCAGCGTGTTGCGGGTGAGCAGAGGCAGGAGGTCGGTGCTCAGCACGACGCGGTCGGCGACCACCACGCGCCGACCTTGCGGATCGAAGAGTGCGACGTTGCGCGCCACGATGCGGAAGGCTGTCAGCTCGTCGATCCGACCCACCTCGAGCCGGCCGCGCATCTGCGCCGTCGCAAACTCGTTCAGCAGGGAACGCGCCACGCGTCGGCTGAGTGGCAGCTGTGAATGCAGCGCGAGGCTAGCGGCGAGCAGCGCACTTGCGAGCACGCTCCCCAGCAATACGTACGCGACGGCGGCGAGCAGGCGTCGCATCAGAACGCCTCGCCGATGGTGAAATGGATCGCGCCGCTGGTGCCGAAGAAGGTGGACTCGGGGAACGCGCCCGGCGTGCCGTCCTTCGCAAACGCGTTGCGTACGCGGTCGTCGTGCCCGAACACCTGCAACCCACTCGGCGCGAAGCCGGCATCCAGGCGCAATGGACCGACGAGCGTCTTGTAGCGCAGGCCGATGCCCAGCGTGGTCTGTGGGGCGCTCCAGCGGAAGGTCTTGGAGCGCGTGACGTCACCGGCATCGGCAAAGAGCACGCTGCCGAAGTTGGCGGTGATCGGGATGCGCAGCTCGAGCGAAGTCTCCCACTGCCGCAGGCCGCCGCTGTCGAGTCGGTTGTCGACCTCAGTGACGTCACCCAGGGCGTTGGGTGCGTAGCCGCGCACGCTGTTGCCACCGCCGCCGCGCAGCCGCTGTCGCAGCGGGCCGATATCGCGCAGCCGCTGTATGGAGCCGGTTGGGTCGCTGCCCGCCGGCACGCGGATGTCCGAGTCGGTGATCTCCATCACGCCCAGCCGCACGCGGCCGGCGAGCACCATGCCGAGCGGCAAGGGCAGGTAGCCGCGCGCCTCGGGCGTGATGCGCACGTAGTTCCAGTCGCTCGGCAGGAAGTAGCCCGCGTGCTGCAGCGCGACTGCGAAGTACGAGCCACGCCGTGGCTGTCGCGGCTGGTCACGCAGATCGAGCGTGGCCGAGTGTTGAAAATAGGTGACGCGGTAGTCGGGGTAGTGGGCCGCGTGATCACCGATGAACAGGTTGACGTTGAGCGCGCTCGCCAGGGTCAGCTTGCCATCGAGGAACTGCCGCTGTGGACCGACGCCCGCCACGATGTCCGAGCGCAAGAGCCCGCCACCGCTCCACGGATCGGGGCCGCGATCCCAGCGCGCGCTCGCGACCAGCGTGGTGCGCGGTTCGGCGAAGGCGGGCTGGCGGAACTCGACGACGAGCAGGTTGCCGATGTCCGTGGGCTTGCTGGCCGGGAACGGGTTACCGAAAATCAGGCGCGGCCTGTCCTCGATGCTCAGCCGGCGCATGCCGCCCAGGAAGTTGCGGTCCTCGGCGCGCGCCAGCAAATGTGCGTCCCACTGGGCGATGCTCACGGCCGTGGGGTCGCCCCCCGCCAGTGTCGGATCGGTGCCCGACAGCATGCCCACGCCCACGCCGAAGCGGACGGTGCGCCCGGGCACGACCTTGATCAGCAGGTCGACGAACGGCCGATCCTTGCGCGGCTTCTCCTGGATCTCCACCGAGGCGAAGGGCCCGAGCGCATAGATCGCGCGCTTGGCATCTTGCAGCGCGCTCTCGCTGAAGGGCTGGCCCTCCTGCAGATCGGCGGCGCCCCAGATGGGCCGCGGTGGCAGCTTGCCCGCGCCGGAGATGCTGATGCGACCGATCCGGCAGGCCGGGCCGGGGGTTACCTCGAAGTGCACGTGCGCGCGACGCGTGAGCGGGTCGATGACGACTTCGCCCGCGACGACGGCGCGCGCGTACGAAGCCTCGCGCAGCGCCGCGACCATCACGCGTTTGCTGGCATCGTAGAGTGCTTCATCGAACGGCTCGCCGAGCACGAGCGTCACGGCGGCTCGCACGCGCGCCTGCGTGTGCGTGGACAGCCGCTCGATGCCTGCCACGTCGATGCGCTCGACCCGCACGGGCTCGCCTTCGTGCACCGTCACCGAGAGATCGATGGTGCGATGGGCGGTGTCCTGCGCACGCGCGACGTTGGTGACGCGTGCGTCGTAGTAGCCGCGCGCCTGGTACCAGCGCTCGATGCGATCGAGATCCCGATCGAAGACGGTCGCGTCGTAGAGCGGCCAGTCGGTCCACGGCCAGGCCCACAACGAGATGGGCAGGCGCGAGGCGTCGAAGGGCGGCACGCCGCAGCGCGGCTCTTCCGTGGCACCGAGCGTGATGCCGGTGCGCGGCCGCGCGCCGCTCGCAAGGCAGGCCTTGATGGCTTGCTCGTCCATGCGCGACGCGCCCTGCAGCTTGAACGACGCGACGCCCATGCGCTTGGGCGGGATCGCAGCGGCGCAGCCGAAGAGGCTCAGGCTGCTGCCGGCCAGCGCAAGCCATGCGATGCGCCAGCGGGCGCACGAGCGTTGGCGAGCCATTCTGGAACCACCGCGCATGGCCTCGCTATTCTCTCGGAAAGACGCGGTTGTGGGGTACGCGATCGGCGGTCGGGCCGACCTGGTCGCGGCGCACCCGAGCGTGCTCAGAGCGGCTCGCGTGGCGTCGCCGTGGGGTCTTCGATCCAGAAGCGCGCTGTCGGGGCCGAGCGCAGCAGCAGCTCGCCGTTGTCGTCAGTGTAGCCCAGGAACACGGCGCCATTCGCCAGGCGCAGCGCGGCCATGCGGTTGCGCTGCAGCGCGCGGCCGTCGTCAGCCGCAACGGTCGTCTGCAGCGCGCCGCTGGCCGGTGTGGGACCCGGCAACGCGCAGGCACTCGCGACGCTCGCGTCCGCGTCGGCTGCGCACGCACGCAGCGCCCGGCCGACGTCCTGCTCGGGCAGGCTGCCTACGGCGGCGGCGGCGCGCGCCCAGTGCGCAGCGGCGGCGCGCACGGCCGGCGCGTGCCGAGGATCCAGCCACGCCAGCGGGCTCGGGCCGTCGTCGCAAGCCGGTGCGGCCATGGCCGCCATCGCTGCGGCTACGTTCGCGCGCACGTACGGGTCGCGCGAACGCCCCAGCTCGCACAGCACGCGCTGCGTGCTGCGCTGCTTGACCACGCCGCGCTGCGACATGCGTGCCAGCGCGTACGCGGCCGTGGCGGTGACGGGCCAGTGCGAACGAGCCGCGGCGCGGATCAGCGCCGCGACGTCGCGCTGGTCACCGAGCTCGCCGAGCGCGGCGATGGCAGCGGCCGTGATGCGGCTGTTCGAGCGCTGCAACACGTAGCGCAGCAGCTTGCGGCTCTCTTCCCCGTCGAACGACGACAGAGCGAACGCGGCGGCTGCTCGCTCGCGCAGCGCCGGTGAGCGCAGCAGCTGCGCCACGATCGTGGAGCCCTCGGCCGGGCCGAAGCGGCGCAGCGCGCAGAGCGCACTGGCCGCGAGCGCCCGGTCGGGCGCAGCGCTGGCGACCGTCAGTGTTTGCAGCGCCGAGCTGCGGATCTGTTCGGAGAGCTTGTGTGTCGCTGAGAGGCGTGCGAGCGCAGGCCCGAGGACCAGCAGCGCACGCTGTTGGTCTCGCCCAACGCGGCTGCGCACGAGCTCGAGCAGTTGCACGACCTCCGTCTCGCTCACCAGCTCGCGCAGCGCATGGGCCGCTCCGTCGCTCAGCTGTGCATCGCTCGACGACAAGAGCGCCCACAGCGCGGCCCTGCTCTGCGGTGCACCGATGCGCCCGAGGGCCTCCAAGGCGGCCACTTGTTCGGCGTGCACGGGACTCGCCAGGAGCGGTAGCAGCGCCGGTGCAGCCCGTGACGCTCGGGTCATGCCGAGCAAACGCACGAGCTTGACGCGTGCGCTGCCGCTGCTCTTGGGCAAACGCGCCAGCAAGGGATCGGCCGCACGCCCATCCGGAGCGATGCCGTCGAAGTATGTGAACAACGCATCGAGCGTCGGCTCCAGGGCAGCGTCGTCGTCGGCCTCGATGCGCTGCAAGAGCGGCACGAGCGCTTCTGGATCGCGGGTGAGTGCCAGGGCCTGCACCAGCTGGTGCGGCGGCTGCGCACGTTCCTGGAGCGCGTGCTGCAGGGCAGGGCTCGCAGTGACAATCGAGGTGAGCGGGGCAAGCTGGAGCAAGGTCTGCGTGGCCGCCAACAGCTGCGCCTGGGAGCGCGGCGCTTGCAGCACTTGCGCCAGCGCTTGCACGACGCCGGGCTGGCCTGCCTCGCTCGTCGGACTGTCGCCCAGCCTGCGCACGCGCTCCACCAATGCATCGCCGGCGGTCGCGGCCAGCTCGGGCTCGCCCAGCTCGTCGACGAGCCACGCCTGCGCCCGCGGGTCAACGATATGACCCAACGCCACGAGCGCCGCCTTCGCGAGCCCGGGTTCGCGCGTGAGCTGGTCGTGCAGGGCCGTCAGGCTCGACGGGTCCGCGAGCTGACCGAGCCCCAGCGCGGCCGCGATCCGCACCTCAGGCGAGCCATCCGCGAGGCCCTGCTGCAAGAGCGCAAGCGCTTGCGGGGCACCCGTGCTGGCCAGCGTCTGCAGCGCAGCGCTGCGCACCGGCGCGTCGTCGTCGCGACAGCGCTTGGCCAGCGCCGACACCACACGGCCATCGCGATTGCCGCGCAGCGCCAGCGCCGCCGCCAGCCGCACGGAGGCATCGTTGTCGTCGAGACTCGCCAGCAACGCCGGCAGGGTTTCTGCATCCGACAGCGCGCTCACAGCGACCACGGCGGCAGCCCGCACCTGTGCCGAGCTGTCGCCGAGCACGCGCACCAGCGCGTCACGCGCGCGTGCAGCGCCGATCTGACCGAGCGCGCGCGTGGCCGTCAGCCGCACCTGCTCGCTCTTGTCGGCGAGCCACGGCAGCAGCGTGGGCACGGCTTGCTCTGCACGCGCCTGACCTAGCGCCGCCGCCGCTTGCAGCCGCACGCCGGGCTCGTCGTCTTCCAGCGCCTGCAAGAGCGCCTCGCGTACATCGTCGATCGGGTAGTTGCCCATTCTGCGCGCCGCTTCGGTGCGGCTCGCCGGATTGCCGTGCGCGAGCTCGAACTGCAGGCGCGGCAGCCGGCCGGGCCACTCGAATCCCGTGCACACAATCAGCAGGCAGAGCAGCGTGAGCGCGCGTCGCACGGCCCTCTTGTATCAGGTTGGCCGGCGTCTCGTCGCGCGAGCATAGGAGCCT